>NZ_JAMYUI010000032.1:0-96601 GCF_040322895.1 Mesorhizobium sp. M0088 | reverse complement strand
GCCCGCAACAGTTCGAGGATCAACATATCCGGCAGACGGGCAAAACCGCAGCCTGATCAGTGTCCACCCCCAGGGGCGCACTCCAGTTTTGGGAGAACGACATGCATAAAAACAAAGATCCAAAGCGGGTCGTCTGAATCCGTTCAGACGCGACACGCTTTAGAAGTCCTGCAACTCGCAGGAACTCTGTTCGAAGAAGCGCGACACGATCGGCTTCCAGCTGCTGTCGGGCACGAAGGCGCGGATGACGAAGATGCCTTCCTCGATCGGCGCTTCGACGAAGATCGCTCCTTGAAGATCCTCGGGAAGATCCTTGCGCACGTCGATCATCTGCGCCGGCGTCAGCACGACGGCATCCAGAACGCCGCCGGTCGCTGTGTGGTCGTTGAAGGAATAGATGTTGTGGCCGCTGCGGTCATAGACCGACACCGACCAGAACGGGACATGCCCAGGTGCCTTGACGCGGACCATGCCTTCGCCCAGATCGAACCGGCAGGCCGTCGCGTAAAACAGCGGGTCGACGGATTTCACCACGGGCGCGCCACCGGCCTCGGCATCGAGCCGCGTCATCTTGTAGAGATCCGACGCCATGGACAGCCGCGACCAGGCATCGCGTTCGGAAAACTCGGGCACCAGCAGCAGCACGGCGATGTGCACGATGCCGGCGCCGAGCAGACCGAGCAGGACGGCATGCAGAAGTCCGCGCATCGCAGCGTAAAAACTACGCATTGCAGCCGACCTTGACGATATGCGGCAGCGAGACGTCCGACAGGCCGGTGCTGCTGGCGATTGGCGTGTCGTAGAAGGTCAGCACGAAATACATCCTGCCGAAGCCGTCTGTCAGCAGCCAATTGCCCGGCATCGGGTGATGGCCGGCTGAAATGATCACCGAATTGTCGGGCTGGCGCACCACCCCGTAGGATTGCAGCGCCGCCAGCCGGGGTTTGCCGGTTTCGACCACGCCGAGCGACTGGTCGGCGGCATAAAGCGTCCAGAACCGTGCCGTCGGAAAATCACCCTCGATTGTGTAGGTGCATTCGCGCTTGAGCTCGGCGCCGGCCGCGTCTCGCTCGGCGACGAAGGACAGCCCCTCGGCGCGGCCGAGCGCAAGCACACCCTCGCGCGCCACGCGGGCCTTGGAATAGGGATCGGCGGCCGGTGTGCCGATATCGGGAAAGGCCGTCCATTGGCCGATCCTGATGGCGCCGACCCCATCCTGGATTTTCAGCGCATACCAGACGCTGCCGCCACCGCCGACGATGGCTATGGCAAGCGAAAGCAGCGTCAGGAAGGCAGTTTTGAGCATGAGGGGCCGGGAACACGAAGAGTTGCCGCTCGGGGATATCGCGGCGTGGGGCCTTGTGGCAAGCGGGCCGACGTAGAATTGCAGACGGCTCTCCCTTCTCCCCTTGCGGGAGAAGGTGGCCGAGCGAAGCTCGGTCGGATGAGGGGTGTTCCAGCTTGGCAATGGCGGTGATCCGGCCATCACCCCTCAACTGTCTCGGCGCCAATCACAGCGCCGACAGCGTCTCCGGCAGTTGCGGCGTACTGAGGACGGGCGCCGACTGGAACAGCGTGGTCATGTCCCGCAGCGTCTGGGTCGTGCGGCTGGACAGCACCGGCGGCCGTTCGGCGGCTGCATCGGCCGCCGCCTGATCGTCGCTCTTCTTCTGTGCTTCCTCGGCCTTGGCAGCGATCTCCTCATCGACGAAGGGCTTGTCGATGCCAGGGATCGGCTTGAGGTCGATGTTCTGGTGCGCGTAGACCATCAGTCGCTGCCACACCATCGCCGGCAGTGAGCCACCGGTCATGTTCTTGGTCGGCGTGAAGTCGTCATTGCCCATCCATACCGCCGCCGTGTAGTTGCCGGTGAAGCCGACAAACCAGGCGTCGCGGTAGGACTGCGTGGTGCCTGTCTTGCCGGCGACGACGATGTTGGGAAGTTGGGCTCGCCGCGCCGTACCCATCACCGGCACTGCCGCCAGCATGGTGTTCATCGATTTGAGCGCCTGCTCGGACAGCACCCGGTGTGGCGGCGGCGCGTCCTTGGCGAAATCATAGACCACCTCGCCGGTGCGGGTGACGAGTTGGCTGATGCCGTGCCGGGATCCGACGAAGCCGTTGTCGGCGAACACGCTGTAGCCCGTCGCCTGGTCCATCACCGTCATGCTCGAGGTGCCGAGCACCATCGTCTTATGTGCTTCGATCGGCGATTCCACGCCCATCGCCTCGGCCATGGCCTTGATCGGGCCGATGCCGAGATGATCCTTGGCCAGCCGCACCGGCACGGTGTTGATCGACTTGGCCATTGCCATGATCAACGTGACGTTGCCGGCCGATCCGCCGTTGTAATTGTGCGGCGACCAGCTGCCCCAGCTGATCGGGCCGCCGGAAATGATGGAGTTGGGGGTGAAGCCGTGTTCCATCGCGGTTGCGTAGACATAGGGCTTGAATGACGAGCCGGTCTGGCGCAGCGCCTTGGTGGCGCGGTTGAACTGGCTGGCGCCATAGTCGCGGCCGCCGACGATGGCGCGCACGGCGCCGTTGGTCTCGATGACGACGACGGCACCTTCGCTGACGTTGTACTCCTTGCCGAACTGGCGCAGGTGGAACTCCACCGATTCTTCCGCCGCCTTCTGGATGTTGACGTCGAAGGTGGTGTGGGCGAGAAGCGAGTGCTGGCCAGGTTTGGCGATCTTCTTGACCTCGTCGAATGCCCAGTCGAGGTAATAGTCAGGGCTTTTCTGTTCGCCGCGGTCGACGACATCGGCCGGATGCAGCCTGGCCTGCAGGACCTGGCCTTCGGTCATGAAGCCGGCATCGACAAGGTTGGACAGCACCACATTGGCGCGCGCGCGCGCCGCCGGCAGGTTGATGTGCGGCGCATATTTGGTCGGCGCCTTGAACAGGCCGGCCAGCATCGCCGCCTCGGCCAGGTTCAGGTCCTTGACGCTCTTGCCGAAATAGAAGTCGGCGGCAGCCTCGATGCCGAACGTGCCGCCGCCCATATAGGCGCGGTCGAGATAGAGCTGCAGGATCTCCTTCTTCGACAGATTGGCCTCGAGCCACAGCGACAGGAAGGCTTCCTTGATCTTGCGCTCCAGCGTGCGCTCGTTGGTGAGGAACAGGTTCTTGGCCAACTGCTGGGTGATGCTCGAGCCGCCCTGGACGACGGAGTTCGCCCGCACATTCTCGAAGATCGCGCGCGAAAGGCCGAGCACATCGATGCCGTAGTGGTCGAAGAAGCGACGGTCCTCGGTAGCAAGCACCGCCTTGATGACGTGATCGGGCATCTCGTCGACCGGCACGGAATCGCGCTGGATGATGCCGCGCTGGCCGATCTCGTTGCCATAGCGGTCGAGGAAGGTGACGGCGAAGTCGCCCTGGGCGCGCCAGTCGCCGGCCGTGTCCTGGAAAGCCGGAATGGCCAGCGCCAGCATCACCACGATGCCGACGGCGCCGAGCGTGAAACCTTCGCTCAACAGTTCGATGATGCCACGGCGCCAGCCGTTGACGCGGAAGCGCCGCGAGAAGATCGTCGCCGATTCCCAGAACTGGCGCGCCTTGAAGCCGATCTCATAGAGCGAGGAATCGATCCACGCATCGAGCGCCAGCAGCCGGGCGGCGATCGGACCTCTTCTCTTGCGCGGTTCGGGACTGGCCATTCGGAATCCGGCTAGCAATTGCACGACCTGAGAACCGCAAACCGGCAATTTCAGGGCGATGCATTCCGGGAGACTATTCCTCCATTTTTCCAGCACTCACAAGGGCGGCGAAGACACAGTATTGGGTTTGTTGCTGATGGGCCGGCCCAAGAATACAGCCCGGCGCCAACAGCATGTGCCCGCGCCTCCAGCGGAGGCGTGAGCTTTTTCACTGCAGCACGGCGCGCCTCATGCGGCTCGCAAGCTTTCTTTCGGACGCAAATTCTGGTTCATGCGGAACAGGTTCAGCGGGTCGTAGCGCTGCTTGATTTCCAGAAGCCGTCGATGGTTGCCACCATAGGCCGCTTCGACCCGGTCGACCTCGTCCTCCGGCATGAAGTTCACGTAGGCGGTGCCGGCGGCATAAGGTTTGGCCGCCTCGTAGATTGAACGAGCCCAGTCGGTGCAAGCCTTGTCCATCGTGGGTTCGCGCCAGCGGGCGTGAACGTTCATGACGAAATGCGAACTGCGCTGTGGGAACGCCGTTGCGTCCGCCTTGACGCGACCTGCCGCGCCGCCGACATGGCCGATAAATATCTCGCATTCGGGTCCCGGCAGCTTGGCTATTGCCCCCCTGACGACCGCAGCCGCCTCCTCGGAAAACTCGGTGAAGTCATGGCTCTTCCAGTAGTTGCGGGCGCCGGGCGTGAGCAGTGGGTCGAATGCCTGCTGCCAGCCGGTGAACGGGCTGGGGCCCACGACATCGGCAATCGGCGTGCCGATGGCTCGAAGTTTCTGCGTCGCCTTTTCACCTGCCTCGATATCGCCGCAATAGCACATGGCCAGAACCAGAACCTCCTTGCCATGCCATTCCGCGGGCAGGAAGGGCAGCGGCGGCGCCTGCCGCATGACTACCCAGCAGGTCAACTCGTCAGGAGCGGCTTCGAGCGCCTTGCGATACTCCCGCAGCACCTTTTCGGCATCGGCGAAGGGATGGACGACAAGCCCTGCCAGCACTTGCGGTCCAAACTCATGGAGATGGAACTCGAATGCGGTGACGACGCCGAAATTGCCGCCGCCGCCGCGCAGCGCCCAGAACAAATCGGGATTTTCAGTCTGGCTGGCCCGGAGCAGTTTGCCATCGGCGGTGACCACATCGGCGGAGGCAAGATTGTCGATGGTCAGGCCGAATTTGCGGGTGATCCAGCCGAAGCCGCCACCCAGCGTCAGGCCGGATATGCCGGTGGTCGAGTTGATGCCGGTCGGTACCACCAGCCCGAAGGCCTGCGTTTCCTTGTCGACATCGGCAAGCGTCGCGCCAGGCCCGACCCATGCCCGCCGCGCAGCGACATCGACCCGCACCGATTTCATCAATGACAGATCAATCATCAGGCCACCATCGCAGACCGCACTTCCGGCAATGTTGTGGCCGCCGCCGCGCACCGAGACGAGAAGCCTGTTCTCCCTGGCGAAATTCACGGCACTGATGACATCGGAAGCTCCGACGCAGCACACGATCAGCCCGGGCAGCCGGTCGACCGTGGCATTCCAGACGGTCCGTGCTTCGTCGTACGCGCCATCGCCTTCGCTCAGCATTTTGCCGCGCAATTGTGCCGAAAACGCTTCCAGGGCTGCGGCGTCGACTGTCGTTTTGCCGCGTTCAAGCGTGGTGAGGCTCATGGTGTTCATGCTTTCCTCCCGATTTGCAGATGAGCTGTCCTCTCCCAAAAGACGTTTTTACTGTGCGCTTATATTAGCTATCGCGCAAGTTTCGCGTCGGCCAGCGTTGCGACTCGCCAGCGGGCACATGGTGCCGCCAGCCGGCGATCTCAGCCGTTTTGCGCGCGCGACCTTGCACCCTCGGCCGCCAGGATGCCGATCATGCTGATGCGAATGTGAGCGAAGCAGCGTAGCGCTATCCCACCCCTCAGGCCGGTTCGCGCTTCAGCGCCTGCGCCATGCAGTGGATGCCGCCGCCGGTCTTCGAGATCTCGCTCATGTCGACGGCCGCGACCTCGAAGCCGCGCGCCTTGAGCTGGCCGATCAGCGCCTGGCTGGAGGTCGGCGCGATCACCCGGTCCTTGCCCAGCGACATGAAGTTGCAGCCCAGCGCCATCGTATCCTGGAACGGCACGTCGATGATCTCGTGGCCCTTGCCCTTCAACCAGTCGACAATGCCGGGTTCGGTGCAGGCGAGGCAGACAGCGGTCAGTTTCTCAGCGATCGGCACCACCATCAGGTCGATATGAACATAATACTCGTCGATGAAGGCGATGCGGGTTTCCCAACCCTCCTTGTCGAACCATGCCTGCACCTGGCGGGCGCCTTCTTCCTGCGTACGCGCGCCGCCGCAGCCGATCAGCACGACGCCGTCCTCGATGACGTTGAAGTCACCGCCCTCGAACGTGCCTGCGGTGACCATGTCGTAGATCGGGATGCCGAGCTTTTCGTAGGTGCGGATCGCGGCATAGTTCTCGCCGCGCCGCCACCAGTTGGCCATGGCGGTAATGAAGGCGCCGTAAGGCGTCATGACGCTGGAATCGCGGGAATAGACCTGCATCGGCAGCTCAGGCGTCGGCTCGTGCCAGTGGATGTTGACGCCGAAATGCTCGTAGGCGGCGACCAGGTCCTTGTGCTGGGCCTGGGCGATCTGGACGTTGCAGGGTGCCTCGCGCAGATGCTTTCGCGACAGCGAGCTGGTCGACAGATGGCGCAGGAAATTGGGTGAGCCAAGCAGGACGTCGGTCAGCACGTCGGTCTCGTTGGCAAAACCCCAGGCGGTCAGCGGCTTGGTGCCGCCGGCGGGGTTGCGGCGCTGCAGCGAAAACGGCTCGGCGACAATGCGGTCATGAACGGTCATGGGATGCTCCTCGTGAGGTGGTTTGGGGTGTCTGATTGCTCGGTATCCACCAGTCGCGTCCACGCGGGGTGGTGACATATTCTGGCCATCGAAACCCGATCGGCGGGTCGTAGTCGCAAAGCGGCGCGATCCAGTTCGAACCGCCGATTCCGCCGCCGGTGCGGGCGACGAATTCATTCATCGCTGCATCGCGGGCGGTCTGGTCTTCCAGCAGGCGGAGCGCCGCCAGCGCGACCGTCTTGGACGCGCAGATGACCATCGGGTCGATCGTCGCCGAAATGCCGCCCAGCGCATTCATCACCCATGCCGGATAGGGGTAGCCGGTCTCCGAACGCAGCGCCGGGCGGGCGACATAGAACCGCGCTGTCGGCGTATGCCAGCTCATGTCGGTGTAATCGTCGGAGGTCGAATTGACTTGCGAGGGCGCCAGATCGCGGCGCAGGATCGCTTCCGCCGCCTGCGGCTCGATCAAGCGCTCGAGTTCTTCGATGAACGGCTCGTCGCTCGCCATGCGCCCGGCATTGACCTGTATTTCGCGGGCAACTGCCTTGGCGTCCTCGTCCCAGCGCGGCGGCCCAGCCGTCGACAGCGCTTCATAGGCGATTTCGGCCATGGCATGATTGGCAAGTCCCGGTCGTGACTTCGACACCCAATGCCGCTCATGGCGGCAGCCGCTCATGCCGGCAGCGGCCTCGGCATTGCGGTCGAGCACCGTGGTGACCTGCTCGGCCATGGCAAGCGTCGGCACGCGGATCATGTACTGGATCTCGGCCAGCCCCGCCGGCAAATTGTCGGCGGTTGCTTGCCCCGCCGTCAGGATCGCTTCGCTGATCGACCAGCCGCCCTGGTGCGGCAGCATGGAATCGCGCAGAGCCTTGGAGGCCATGTACATCATCATCAATGCGTCGTTGGCGCCGGGGGCGCGCGCCGCCGAATGTGCTTGCGGAATGGGTGCAGCACCCGCAGCCAGCGCCCAGCGCTCCGGTTGGTCGCAGATGAAGCGATAGATCATCGCGTAGGCCGCGCCGCAATGCGTGTCCCAGCGCGCCGTGTTGCAGAGCGGCAGCATGTAGAACGGATGAAAGGAGATCATGCCGGCAAGGCCGTCATAATAGCCCTTGGCGGCATGGATCGGCTTTGACCCGCGCACCTTTTCCGCCGGCTCGCCGGTGAAGCGCAGCGTGCCTGATATGCCGTGGCGCTGCATCGCCGCCTTGGTCGCCAGCAGCCCGCCGAGGCTCGAAATCCCGAGGCCGGAATGCGGGTCGGTGTGGCCGCCGGCCTGGTTGCCAAGTCCCCGGCGCGGACGCTCGACCGTAGCGGCATCCTGGCAATTGCCCGGCACCGCGTCGTATTCGGCGTACATGCCGATGGTCGGGCCGGGGCCGCTGGTCCAATGCGCGCAGAAGGCGGTCGGCATGCCGGCGGAGCCTTCTTCGACAGAAAAGCCTTCGAGTTTCAGTCGCTCGACATACCAGGCGGCTGATTGATACTCCCGCCACGCGGTCTCGCCGTAATCGAAGATGGTGCGTGTCCACGCGGACAACAACGGCTGGATGCCGTCGAGACAGGCAAGGGCGGTTGCTTGCGCCGAGGTGGCCACCGGTTTCTCCATGGCATGAGAAGAAAGCAGTGAAGCGGGTCGCTAAAAAGTGATATGTTTTCCCGGTTCGTGCAAATTCGGTTCACCTGAGGCTCCTTGCGTATACCATCGACACAAGCACTGCGTGCGCTCGACAGCTTCGCCCGGCACGGCAGCGTCTGGCGCGCCGCCGACGAGTTGCACCTGACCCGCAGCGCTGTTAGCCATCAGCTTCGCCTGCTGGAGCGCGACCTCGGCTTCGACCTGCTCGAACGTATCGGCAAGGGCGTGGCGCTGACGCCGCGCGGCCAGCGCTACGCCAGCGATGTGCGCAAGGCGCTCACCGTTCTTGGCGACGCGGTGACGCGCGATGCCGGCACCGGAGTCGGCGGCTCGTTCGCCGTCAGTTGCACGCCCGGCTTCGCCTCGCTGTTCTTGTGCACCCATATCGGCGAGTTCCGGCAGATGTATCCTGACGTGGCGCTGCGCATCCTGACGCCGCGCCGGCTCGACGATGTCAGCAATGCCGATGCCGATGCCTTCATTGCGTTTGGTGTCGGCAATTGGCCGAACCGGGCGGTCGAGCCGCTCTGTGAAATCTCGTTCACGCCGCTCTGCAGCCCGACACTGCTCAACAAGGTCGGTGGTTTTTCCCGGCCGTCGGACGTGCTGCGCGCCAACCTGCTGCATCTCGATGACACCGAGGATTGGGCGCGCTGGCTGGCGCTGTCCAAGGTGGAAAACCCCGACATTGAGGGCGGCATCTTCTTTTCGGACATGAACCTCGTCTTTTCGGCGGCGATTGCCGGCCAGGGCATCGCCATGGGCGACGAACTGACCAGCCGGCGGGCGCTGAGCGAGGGCCGGCTGGTCAGGCCGTTCGACATAGCGATCAAGTCGCCGCGTTCCTATTTCCTGGTCTCCGAACACGCCAAGGCTTCGCATCCGGTGCTGGAAGCGTTCGCAGGATGGCTGCGGTCGAAACTCCAGGAGAACCGCATTCTGCCGTATTGAGGGCAGGTGGCGACATCTCGCCATAGATGAATGGAATTTGCCGATCACGCGAAAACTATTCGGTTGCGGTGAGCCGGCACCCTGCCTACGATTTCGACAAGCGTTAGGGAAAGGGCAGTATGCAGCAACCCGGCCGTGCCGCAGAGATCAAGGCAATCGGGATCGGCAAGAGCTTCGGCTCGTTCCGTGCGCTGGACAATCTGTCGCTCGATATCGGCCGTGGCGAGTTCCTGACCCTGCTCGGGCCGTCCGGTTCGGGCAAGACCACCTTCCTGATGATCCTTGCCGGCTTCGTGCAGCCGACCGAGGGCAAGCTGCTTAGCGACGGCGTCGACATCACCGACCGGCCGGCCGAGCAACGCGCCTCCGGCATGGTCTTCCAGGGCTACGCGCTGTTCCCGCATATGAGCGTCGAAGCCAACATCGCCTTCCCACTCAAGGTGCGCAAGAAATCGGCCGCCGACATCAAGCGCCGTGTCGGCGAGATGATCGAGCGCGTCGGCCTCAAGGGCCACGAGAAAAAACTGCCGGCGCAACTGTCGGGCGGCCAGCAGCAGCGCGTGGCGCTGGCCCGCGCGCTGGTGTTCGAACCGGGCGTGCTGTTGCTCGACGAACCGTTTTCCGCGCTCGACAAGGGCCTGCGCGGCCAGATGCAGGCCGAGATGAAGCGGCTGCACCAGGAGACCGGGACCACCTTCGTCTTCGTCACCCACGACCAGAGCGAGGCGCTGGCGCTGTCGTCACGCGTTGCCATCTTCAACCACGGCAAATTGCTGCAGGTTGGAGCGCCCGACGAGGTCTACGACCGGCCGGACAACCGCTTCGTCGCCGAGTTCCTCGGCGAGATCAACATGCTGCCGCTGAAGGGGGTCAAGCCTGCCGGCAATGGCTCGACCGGCCTGTGCGAGGACCGCGCGGTCAGCATGGGCTGCAAGGCCGAACTCGTGCGCGGCGATGCCATCCTGGCGATCCGGCCCGAATACATGTCGATATCGAGCGAGGCGGCAGATGGTGAGAATGGGATCGCCGCTACCGCCACCAACTCCACCTATCTCGGCGCGGCAACGCGGCTCGACCTGACGACGCGGCAAGGCGCCAAGGTCACGGTCTCGGTGCCGAGCGAGGTGGCTGCCGCGGCGTTGAGCAAGGGCAACTCCGTCTGGCTCACCTGGCCGGCGGAAAAGGGTTTCCTCCTTCCGCATGGAGGGCAATGACGAACGGTGTGGCGAGATATCGCAGCACCGATTCCGGCACTATCAACAACAAAAAAGGGGAACTGACATGACACATGATACCAAGAAACAAGCCATCGAGAGCCTGTCCGCCAGGGCAGGCCGCGGTGAAATCTCGCGCCGGCAGTTCACACAGTTGGCGGCACTCGTGCTGGCCGGCACGCCGATGCTGCTGCGCTCGACAGGTGCCTTTGCGCAGGCCAAGGAGCTGGTGCTGGTCAACTGGGGTGGCGATGCCATCACCGCCTACGATGCCGCCTATGGCCAGGCCTTCACCAAGGACACCGGCATCACCGTCAAGATGGACGGTTCGGGTCCGACCGAAGGTGCCATCGCCGCGCAATTCAAGAGCGGCGCGCCGACCTGGGATCTCGTCGATGTCGATCCGTTCTCGGCCATCACGCTCGGCGCCCAGGGGGCTCTCGAGCCGATCGATTACAACATCGTCGACAAGAAGAAGATGCGGCCCGGCTTTGGTTGGGAATACGCCGCCTCGACCTATTTCTTCTCCTATGTCATCGCCTATGATTCCGAGAAGTACGGCAAGGACGCGCCGACCGGCATGGCCGATTTCTTCGACGTGAAGAAATTCCCCGGCAAGCGCTCGCTCTACAAATGGGGCGTGTCGAGCTGGGAAGCGGCGCTGCTCGCCGACGGTATCGCGCCTGCGTCGCTCTACCCGCTCGATCTCAAGCGCGCCCATGACAAGATCGCCGCCTTCAAGGAAAACGTCGTTGCCTATTGGGGTGGCGGCGCCGAAAGTCAGAGCGTGCTGCTCAATGGCGAGGCCTCGATGGCAATCGTCTGGTCGACCCGCGCTTCACTGATCGAGCAGGATAGCGGCGGCAAGATCAAGTTCATCTGGGACCAGGGCCTGATCTCGCCCGGTGCGCTCGCCGTGCTCAAGGGCAATCCCGGCGGCAAGGACGCTGCGATGAAGTTCATCGCCAGTGCCCAGGACCCTGAAAAGCAGCTGGTCATGTTCGACAAGCTCGGCCAAGGTCCTGCAAACCCGGCGGCAGACGCGCTGATCCCGGCCGACAAGAAGCGCATCAACCCGGTCGATCCCGAGAACATGAAGAAGCAGATCGCGCTCGACATGGACTGGTACGCCAAGAACTACGGGCCGGCGCTCGACGAATACACCAAGATCATCTCGGCCTGATCAGGGCAGGGGTAATCGGGTCGACATGAGATCCTATCTCTCCGACAGGATGGGCGCGGCGCTGTTGATGGCGCCGCTGCTCCTGTTTCTTGTCCTGGCCTATGCCTGGCCGTTCCTCGGCGTCGTCAAATGGAGCTTCACGCTGCCGACGCCCGGCCTCGGCCAGTATGAGGCGCTGCTTACCGACGATCTCGTGCAGTCGGTGTTCATCCGCACGCTGCGCATCGCGGCGGTCGTCACCGTGGTTTCGGTGGCCGCTGCCTACGCCATCACCGTCGTCTGGGTGCGTGGAACCCCGGCACAGCGCCTGGTCGCCGAGTTCTGCATTCTCGTTCCCTTCTGGATTTCCGTGCTGACCCGTGCCTTCGGTTGGGTGGCGCTGCTCTCCAATCGCGGCCTGATCAACAGCTGGCTGCAGGCGATCGGCTTCATTTCCGAACCGTTGGCGCTGGTGCGCAACGAATTCGGCGTCATCGTCGGCATGACGCATTTCCTCATTCCTTTCGCCGTCTTCCCGCTGGCATCGGCTATGCGCAGCCTCGACGACCGCGTGCTCCTGGCCGCGCGCGGGCTCGGCTCCAGCCGCATGCGCACCTTCTGGACAGTGTTCGTGCCGATGACGCGCTCCGGCATCATCGGCGCGGCGATGATCGTGTTCGTCTTCTCGCTCGGCTTCTTCGTCACGCCGGCGATCCTCGGTGGCGGCCGCAGCGTCATGATCGCCGAGCTGATCTATCTCAGGATCTTCCAGAGCCCGGACTGGGGCCTGGGGGCGGCGATCAGCGTCGTGTTGGTGCTGTTCGTCGGCGCGCTGATGGCGCTTTTGTTCCGATACGTCAGACCGAAGCAGTTGATCTGATGCCGACCTACCGCCCCGGTCCCGTCTCGCTGATCATCGCCGCCCTCGTGGCGCTGTTCCTGCTGATGCCGCTGCTCGCCGTCATCCCGGTGTCGCTGACGCCGAGCCGCATGCTGGCGATGCCGTCGGGCGAACTGTCGCTGCGCCACTACCGGGCGCTGGTCGAGGACCCGCGCTGGCTCCAATCGATCCTGCTCTCGATCCGCATCGGTGTCGTCAGCAGCGCCTTTTCAACCGTGCTCGCGCTGTGCTTCAGCCTCGGCGTCTGGATGTTCCAGCCCCGCTTCACCGCGGCCCTGGTCGGCTTCGTGCTACTGCCGATGGTGGTGCCGCCGGTGGTCTCGGCGATCACGCTCTACTTCCTGCTGACCTCGATCTCGGGCTTCAGCACGTTCTTCGGCTATGACACATGGCTCGGCGTCGCCATGGCGCATTCGGTGATGACGGTGCCCTTCGCCACCGTGCTGATGCTGGTCTCGCTCAGCCAGCTCGACCGGCGCATCGACCTTGCCGCGCGGGGCTTAGGGGCCACTGTGTGGGAGCGCGCCACCCGCATCATCATGCCCAACATCAAGTTCGGCATCATCACAGCGGCACTGCTCTCCTTCGTGCTGTCCTGGGAAGAAATCGGCGTCACCCTGTTCATCACCTCGGTCAACGCCATCACCCTGCCGAGGCTGATGTGGATGGGCCTGCGCGACAACATCGACCCGGCGATCGCCGCGCTCTCGGTGATCCTGATCATCATCACCGTGCTGGTGCTGGCGGTGCGCAGTTTCGTGGCCAGGCAGCGCGGAGCCTAGACAAACCGCACCGAGACGCGGCCAAACCGGCCGAGATCGCCGGTGACTTCGTCGCCTGCCTCGACGCTTATCGGCGTCACGCAGGTGCCTGTAATCACCACCTGTCCCGGTTGGAGCGCTATGCCCAGGCCCGACAGCTCGTTGACGAGCCAGGTGAGCGCGATGCGAGGATCGCCCAACACGGCCGCTCCCGATCCGTTGTGCTGCGACTTTCCGGAAACGAAAGCGACCACGGGGTGCTTTGCAAGGTCCACGCCGCGCCAGTCGTCTTCCGCCGCCTCGCCGATGACAAACAGATTGGCGCAGGCATTGTCCGCAATGAGCTGCGGCGCCCCGACGGCGCAGAAATCGTCATAGCGTGAGTCCGGAATTTCGATCGCCGGGTGCAAGGTCGCCACGGCTTTCATCACTTCAGCGATTTCATAGGGTGCCGGACGAGGCGGCAGTTCGCGTCCGAATCGGAAAGCGAACTCGATCTCGGCCACGCGCATCTTGCTCGTCGCCAGGGAAACGGTCCCGCCGACCTCCACCGCTTTTTCGGCCAGGAGACGTCCGGCCATCGGGCCGTCGACATTGATGTGCCTTTGTCCGGCCAGACTGGTCGCGGCAATCTTCCAGCCGAAAAGCGAGGCCGCCGAGCGATCCAGGACATGCGACTGGATGGCGTAACCTTCGAGCCGTGTTTGTGGGCGCAACGCCTCAGGTATGGCGCCGAGACGGGTGCCCTGGTCCCAGTGGCCTACCAACAACCGCGAGGCAGCCCTGGTCTTTTCTGCATCGAGCATCGTCAGCTTCCGAAATTGCTTCGTGGATCGTCATGCGACCCTGTAGCGAGAATATGTAACCAGGAATCGAGAGTCCATGTTCACGGCGCGGTGCCCGCGGACGATGGTGTTGGCAAAGTCGCCCTTTCGAGATCATCGGCATCCATCATTCCGATGACGAATCGCCATCGCCTCCGCGCGTCGAATGGCTATATCTGTCAGAACACGCAGAACGCGGACAGCTTCCGAAAAGCAATAATCGGCAGCGCAAGAACTGGAGGAAAAGACGATGACCGCGCCAGGCGATTTACAGCAGGCACTGTTTCTCAGGCTGAAAAGCGATGCATCGCTATCGGCCTTGCTGGGCGGCGCCGGACTGCTCGAACGGCCAACCGACAATGCCGCTTTTCCGTACGTGACCTGCGGCCAGACCTCTGCTTTCGACTGGGATACGAGCACCGAGAACACCGATGATCAGTTGATTACGCTGCATGTCTGGTCGAAAGCCCATGGCGACGCCGAAACGCTAGCCATCATGGCCGCCATCCAGGCGCGCCTTGCCGACGCAGCATTGGTGATTGGCCCTCGCGGCCAGACACGACTGTCGCTGGAATTTGCCGAAGCCCGCCATGACGAGGATCTGCTCGTGCATCACGGGCTGCTGCGTTTTCGCGCGATAACGCAGGAAAATGCCTGATGCGCTTTCAATATGGTCAAAACCGAGTCTAGACTGGACTTTCGCGGGATTTCACCTGTTCGAGGCGGTGAAATTCCAGGTTGATTGTCTCGCGTTGCAGGGGTGTGGCGAGGATGTTTTCAGCGGCGTTCACCGTTCATTTCACGTTCAGCACCGATGCGTTACAACGCCGGTCATGAAAACGCTTCGCTCCCCCCTCCGAACCGCGACACTGGCGCTTTGTGCTGCCGGACTGTTCGCGTCGCAGGCGATGGCGATACCGGTCATCGCGCCGCCCGACCTGGCCAGCCCGATCGTACTGGCTGCGTCCGATTGCTACGCCATCGGCCAGCAGGTGGCCGAGCAGAATGGCGGAACGCTGGCCAAGGCCTCGCAATCGACGCGCGG
Organism: Mesorhizobium sp. M0088; assembly: GCF_040322895.1. Lineage (NCBI taxonomy): Bacteria > Pseudomonadati > Pseudomonadota > Alphaproteobacteria > Hyphomicrobiales > Phyllobacteriaceae > Mesorhizobium > Mesorhizobium sp. M0088. The sequence goes on along the minus strand of NZ_JAMYUI010000032.1, from coordinate 81,594 downwards.
CGGTCAGCCTGTCTGTGTCATCGTGGTGCTCGTTCCAGGCAAGGACGGACAACGTCCGCGCCGTTCCGAGATCGTCGTTCCGCTGAACTGACCCAATCAACCTTAGGCTACGTTTCCCAGGCCGCCGGAATCGGCCTATATCTGCCCCAGTCTTCAATCTGACAAGCTCTTCATCTGACCAAGCCCTTCAATCTGACAAAGCTCTTCAACAGGTATCGAACTCCGCATGCGTGTACTCGTCGTCGAAGATGACAAGGATCTCAATCGGCAGATATCGGATGCGCTGGTCGATGCCGGCTATGTCGTCGACCGCGCCTTCGACGGCGAGGAAGGCCATTTCCTTGGCGACACAGAGCCCTATGACGCGGTCGTGCTCGATATCGGCCTGCCGCAGATGGACGGCATAAGTGTGGTCGAGCGCTGGCGGCGCGGCGGCCGCAAGATGCCGGTGCTGATCCTGACGGCGCGCGACCGCTGGAGCGACAAGGTCTCCGGCATCGATGCCGGCGCCGATGACTACGTCACCAAGCCGTTCCACATCGAGGAGGTGCTGGCGAGGCTGCGAGCCCTGATCCGGCGCGCTGCCGGCCATGCCTCGTCCGAACTGACCTGCGGGCCGCTGCGCCTCGACACCAAGGCCTCCAAGGCCGATGTCGACGGCGTGCCGCTGAAACTGACGTCGCACGAATTCCGCCTGCTCGCCTATCTGATGCACCATATGGGCGAAGTCGTCTCGCGGACCGAACTGGTCGAGCATCTCTACGATCAGGATTTCGACCGCGATTCCAACACCATCGAGGTGTTTGTCGGGCGGCTGCGCAAGAAGATGGGCATCGACATGATCGAAACCGTGCGCGGCATGGGCTACCGCATGCGTGAGCCGGAGGCGTAACTCGGAACCGCTCAAACCAACCGCAAGGACGCCGCTTTCGCTGCGTTTGTGGCCGCGTTCGCTGACGTTCCGCGTTATCGCCTTTTCCACGGTCTGGGCGATCGTGACGCTCGTTGTCATCTTCACCTTGATCACCACCCTATACCGCCAGGCCAGCGAGCGCGGCTTCGACAGCCTGCTTTCGGCGCATCTGTTCAACCTGATCGGTTCGATCGGCATCTCCGACAGCGGTGCGCTGACCGGCGCGCCAGACCTCGGCGACCTTCGGTTCTCGGAGCCGAATTCGGGCTGGTACTGGTCGGTCGAGCCCGCTTCGGAGGGCGTGCATGGCGATCTCCACTCGTCGTCGATGACCACGACGATCCCATCACCGAGCGTTGCCGACGTGCCGTTCAATGCCAGCTTTCAGCGCAGCTACGCAGCTGAAGGCATCGACGGCGAGCAACTCGAAGTTTTCGAGAGCGAATTCGTTCTCGACGCCAAGAACCGGGCCGCGCGTTTCCGCGTCATGGGCAACCAGAGCGAACTCGAACAGGAAATCGCTACCTTCCAGCGCCGCCTGCTGACCTATCTCAGCCTGTTCGGCGTCGGCATGATCGCCATCAACGCGATCGCCATCCTGCTCGGCCTGCAGCCGCTGCGCCGGGTCAGGAACGCGCTCGCTATGGTGCGCGAAGGCACCGCCCAGAGGCTCGACGGCCGCTTCCCCGCCGAGATCGAACCGCTTGCCAACGAAACCAATGCCTTGATCGAAAACAACAGGCGCATCGTCGAGCGGTCGCGAACACAGGTCGGCAATCTCGCCCATTCGCTGAAGACGCCGCTGGCGGTACTGCTCAACGAGGGCCGCGCGCTCGGCGGCGCCAAAGGGCAGCTGATCGCCGAACAGGCCGCTTCCATGCAGAAGCAGGTCGAACACTATCTCCAGCGCGCCCGCGTCGCGGCACAGCGCGACAGCGTCGTCTATCGCACGCCGGTGACGCCGCTGGTGCAGCGCATGGTGCGGGTTCTGCAGAAGCTCAATCCGCAGACAAATCTGTCGCTGTCGCTGCCGGCGGCCGAAATCGTCTTCGCCGGCGAGCGCGAGGATCTTGAGGAATTGCTGGGCAATCTCCTTGAAAACGCGATGAAATGGGCAAAGAGCGCGGTGCAGGTTTCGGTCGTGCCCTTGACCGGCAAGGACGACCCGGCCGGCCTGTTCGAGATCAGCATAGAGGATGACGGTCCGGGCATTCCCGAGGACAAGGCGCGCGAGGCGCTGAAGCGAGGACGGCGTCTGGACGAGACAAAGCCCGGAACAGGTCTGGGGCTGGCCATTGTCGCAGACCTTGTCAACGAGTATGGAGGCGTTCTGGCGCTCGAACGGTCCGGTATGGGCGGATTGAAGGCGGTGGTGCGATTGCGGAGCCTTCAGTGATGTTCACCAGGGCCAATCGACATAGAGGGACGGGAGATGTTATTGGCGGCATGTCGATTGGTCTCGCAGCTGCCAACGGCCAAATTTCCGACAAATATCAATACTATGGCCACGCCAACTTCTCCGATGACGCGGCCCCCGGCGCATCCATGGCAGGCTCCCACTCAAGAAAATCGGTTGTTGGCATGAAGATTCGCGTCGCTCTCGTTTCCGCATTGCTGGCCGTTTCCGGCTGCACCACCTTGAGCGGCAAGGGTCCAGCCATAGCAGTGACACCGGCCTCGACACCTCCTTCCAGCGGCAAGGTGACCACGACGATCATTTCGGCGATGGGCGGCGGCCTCATCAGCGGGACGATCGGCAACGGCCTCAGCGAGACCGAGAAGCGCAGCGCGCTCGAGGCTGAATACAAGGCGCTGGAATATACGACCAGCGGCCAGAAGGTGACGTGGAAAGGCGCTCAGGCTTCGCGCTACGGCGAGGTGGTTCCGGCCCAGCCGTACCGCGTCGGTTCGCAGGACTGCCGCCAGTACACGCAGACGGTGTTTTCCGCCGGCGCCGGGGTCACGGCGCGTGGAACCGCTTGCCGCAACGCCGATGGCAGCTGGACGCCGCTGACCTGACGACCGTCTGCCGACGATTGTCGGCTGGCGTCGTCAAAGCGTCGCAGCATGCATCTGTTGGCACGGCAGAGCTCTGCCGGTATTGGAAGAACCATGCTGTTCTGGGTCATAGCCGCCATTCTCACGCTGGGTGCAAGCCTGGCGGTGCTGCTGCCGCTGGCCGCCAGCGCCAAGGGCGCGTCGTCGAGCGGCGAACATGATCTCGAAGTCTATCGGGACCAATTGTCCGAGCTTGACCGCGACGCCGCGCGTGGCTTGATCCAGCCGGCCGAAGCCGCCGAGGCCCGCGCCGAGATCGCTCGCCGCATCCTTCGCCTTGACAATGCGGGTACCGCCGGCGGCGCAAACCCTGGCCGAGCGTCGATCACGGCAAGGCTGGTGGCAACCGTAGCCGTGCTGGCGGTGCCGCTGGTCAGTTGGGGGCTCTATGTCCAGCTTGGCTCTCCTGACCTGCCGTCGCAACCGCTCAGCGAGCGGTTGGCCAAGAATCCCGCCGACAGTTCGGTCGACGAGCTGGTGGCGCGGGCCGAAGCCCATCTGGCCGCCAATCCCACTGACGGCAGGGGCTGGGACGTGCTCGCACCGGTCTATCTGCGCATGCAGCGCTTTTCCGACGCGGCGGGAGCCTATCGCAACGCCATTCGGCTCGATGGCGACAGCGCCGTTCGCCAGGCCGGTCTCGGCGAGGCGATCGCCAGCGCGGCAGGCGGCATTGTCTCGGCCGATGCCCAGGATGCTTTCGAGGCAGCCCTGAAGCTCGATCCGACCAATGCGAAGGCGAGTTTCTACCTGGCCATGGCGTTGGCGCAGGAGGGGCGCGCCAAGGAAGCGACCACGGCATGGCAGGCGATGCTGGGCAGATTGCCGCCGGACTCGCCATGGCGCGGTGCCGTCGAGCAGGCGCTCGCCAAATCCGGCAGCTCCGACGTCGCTTCCGGCGCCACCAACGGTCCCGATGCCGGCGATTTCGACGCCGCATCCTCGATGTCGCCGCAGGATCGGGAGACCATGATCAACACGATGGTCGCCGGCCTCGACGACAAACTGCGGCAAAATCCGCGCGACCCGGAAGGATGGATGCGGCTCGTTCGTTCCTATGTCGTGCTCGGCAAGGCCGATCAGGCGCGTGAGGCGCTCGGTCGCGCCGTTGCCGTCTTTGGAGCCGACAGTGACCAGGCGAAGAAATTCACCGCCTTTGCCGCCTCGCTTGGCCTGACGGCGACGGAGTAGAACAAGACATGACGCGCAAGCAGAAACGACTGTCGGTGATCGCGGGCGGCCTGGTCTTCCTGGGTGCCGCGACCGGGCTGACTTTTTACGCGCTTGGCCAGAAGGCCTCCTTTTTCTACATGCCGGCCGATCTCACCACCGCCAGTGTCCAGCCTGGCCAGCGCATCCGGTTGGGTGGATTGGTCGAAAAAGGCACGATCCAGCGCGGGCAGGGGGCCACGGTCGGCTTTTCGGTGACCGACACTCACAAATCGGTCAAGGTCACCTACACCGGCATCCTGCCCGACCTTTTCCGCGAAGAGCAGGGCGTCATCACCGAGGGTACTTTCGGCCCGGACGGGGTTTTTGTTGCCGATAGCGTGCTGGCCAAGCATGATGAGCGCTACATGCCCAAGGAGGTTGCGGACGGCCTCAAGGCCAAGGGCGTCTGGCAGGAGAACAAGAGTGAATAGCTCCGGCAGGAGAGCGACAATGGATCACGGGCATGGTTGAAACCGGACATTTCGCCCTCGTCCTGGCGTTTGCGCTTTCGCTGGTGCAGACGGTGGTGCCGCTGTTTGGCGCGCGCCTGAACAACCAGCGCCTGATGGCCGTCGGCGGTCCGGTCGCGGTGACCGGCTTTGCCTTGACGGCGCTGTCCTTCGCAGCGTTGGCGAGTGCCTATGCAAGCTCCGATTTCTCGGTGGCAAGCGTGTGGGAAAACTCGCATTCCTTGCAGCCGTTGATCTACAAGATCACCGGAACCTGGGGCAATCATGAAGGCTCGATGCTGCTTTGGGTGTTGATCCTGACCTTCTTCGGCGCGCTCGTCGCCGCTTTCGGCTCCAACCTGCCGGCGACGCTGCGCGCCAATGTGCTTGCCGTGCAAGGTGGGATCGGCGCCGCCTTCTTCCTGTTCATCCTGGTGACGTCCAATCCCTTCATCCGGCTCAATCCGGCGCCGATCGAAGGCCGCGATCTCAACCCGATCCTGCAGGATCTCGGCCTCGCCATACACCCGCCGTTCCTCTATCTCGGCTATGTCGGCTTCTCGATCTGTTTTTCCTTCTCGGTCGCCGCTCTCATCGAAGGCCGCATCGACGCGTCCTGGGCGCGCTGGGTGCGGCCGTGGACGCTGGTCGCCTGGATGTTCCTGACCGGCGGCATCGCCATGGGATCGTACTGGGCCTACTATGAACTTGGCTGGGGCGGTTTCTGGTTCTGGGATCCGGTCGAGAACGCCTCCTTCATGCCGTGGCTGGCGGGCACAGCGCTGCTGCATTCGGCCATCGTCATGGAGAAGCGCTCGGCGCTGAAGATCTGGACGCTGCTGCTCGCCATCCTGACCTTTTCGCTGTCGCTGCTCGGCACCTTCCTCGTGCGTTCAGGCGTGCTGACCTCGGTGCACGCCTTTGCCACCGATCCGACACGCGGCGTGTTTATCCTGTGCATACTGACGCTGTTTATCGGCGGCTCGCTGGCACTGTTTGCGCTGCGCGCTTCCCGGCTGACGACCGGCGGCCTGTTCCAGCCGATTTCCCGAGAAGGGGCGCTGGTCCTCAACAATCTGTTCCTGACGACGGCGACGGCGACCGTCCTCGTCGGCACACTCTATCCGCTCGCCGTCGAAGCCTTTTCAGCCGACAAGATCTCGGTCGGCGCGCCGTTCTTCAATCTCACCTTCGGACCGCTGATGGTACCGTTGCTGCTCGTGGTTCCGTTCGGGCCGTTGCTGGCTTGGAAGCGCGGCGATGTCTTCGCCGTCGCGCAGCGCCTTATGGTGGCCTTTGCAGCGGCGCTGCTGGCGACGCTGGTCACCGCTTTGTTCATCGACGGCGCCTCGGTGTTCGCAGCCCTGGGCGTTGGCCTTGCCGTCTGGCTGATCCTTGGCGCGCTCACCGATCTCGCCGTCAAATCGGGGGTCGGCAATGTCGCCGCCGGGATCATGGTCAGGCGCTTGCTCGGCCTGCCGCGCTCGGTCTTCGGCACTGCCTTCGCTCACCTTGGCCTCGGCCTGACCACGCTCGGCATCGTCGGCACACTTTGCTTCGGCACCGAGAAGATCCTGTCGATGCATGCCGGTGAGACCGTCGAACTGTCCGGCCATACGCTGCGTTTCGTCGGGCTTTATCCGGCCCAGGGACCGAATTACAGCGAGGATCTCGGCCGCTTCGAACTGATCGGCGTCAGCGGCAGCCCTGTTGGCGAAATCAGCTCCGCCAAACGGTTTTATCCGGTGCGGCAGATGACGACGACGGAATCGGGCATCAGGACGATTGGTTTCTCGCAGCTCTACATCTCGCTCGGCGACGAGGGCAATGACGGTTCCGTCGTCGTGCGTTTGTGGTGGAAGCCGCTGGTGACGTTGATCTGGGGCGGCGGCCTGATGATGATGGCGGGCGCGGCGATGTCACTGATGGACCGGCGCCTGCGCGTCGGCGCGCCGTCGCGGCGGCGCAAGCAGGCGAGCGCGGTGCCATCCGCGACCCTGCCATGAACGCGCGGCTTTCGATCTCCATCGTCCTGCTGCTGGCGCTGTTCTTTGCCGGCACGGCCTTGGCGGTGAAGCCTGACGAAGTGCTGCCTGATCCGACGCTGGAGGCGCGGGCGCGGGCGCTGTCGGAAGGCTTGCGATGCATGGTCTGCCAGAACCAGTCGATCGACGAATCCGATGCCGACCTTGCCCGCGACCTGCGCGTCCTCGTGCGCCAGCGCCTCGTCGCCGGCGACACCGACCAGCAGGTGATGGATTACGTGGTGTCGCGTTACGGCGAGTTCGTGCTGCTGAAGCCGCGTTTCGACCTGCGCAATGCGTTGCTGTGGGGCACGCCCGTCCTGCTGTTGCTGGTGGGAGGCGTTTTCATCGTGCTGACCGCGCGGTCGCGCCGCGTGCTGGCAACAAAATCCCTGTCCGCCGAAGAACAGGCATCGTTGGACGCCATATTGCGCCGCGACTGACGTCCGCCGTCACTCCCAAACATTACCAAAGTTTCATGTGTCGGAAATGGCGCTGTAATGTGTGCCGCTCTAATTCTCCTTTCCGAGGATGCCGACCAAGCAGCGTCCGTTGAAAGAGGATAAGAGATCCATGAATATTGCCCCCAATTCATATTCCGTCACCCGCAAGCGTCTCATGGCTGCCGTCGCGTCTGTCGCCGTGGCCGGTGCGATCGGTGTCGGCGCGCTGACCAGCGGAACCAGCCCTGTTCTGGCTGATGCCGTGCGTGTCGAGGCGCCGCAGGTGCCGGGCTTCGCCGATGTCGTCGAGCGCGTTTCTCCCGCTGTTGTCAGCGTCAAGGTCAAGGCCAAGATCAGCCCGGCCGCCGATGACGGCTCCGATCCGTCCGACGACCAGGATGGCATGAACAACCTGCCCAACAATCCCCAGCTGCGCCGCTTCTTCAAGGAATTCCGTGGCTTTGGTGACCAGGACGGCCAGGGTGGCGGCAACAGGCGCTTCAGCCACCGCGACCGCAACAACGATCAGCCGCGGCCGGTTGCCCAGGGCTCGGGCTTCTTCATCTCGGATGACGGCTATCTCGTCACCAACAATCACGTTGTTTCGGAAGGCTCGGCCTTCACCGTGGTGATGCATGACGGCAAGGAACTCGACGCCAAGCTGGTCGGCACCGACCCGCGCACCGATCTCGCCGTGCTCAAGGTCGACGGCGTCGGCAAGTTTACCTATGTCGACTTCGCCGATGACTCCAAGGTTCGCGTCGGCGACTGGGTGGTGGCCGTCGGCAATCCGTTCGGCCTTGGTGGAACCGTCACCGCCGGCATCGTCTCCGCCCGCGGCCGTGACATCGGCGCTGGCCCTTATGACGACTTCATCCAGATCGACGCATCGGTCAACCGCGGCAATTCGGGCGGCCCGACCTTCAACCTCAACGGCCAGGTCGTCGGCATCAACACCGCGATCTTCTCGCCGTCCGGCGGCAGCGTCGGCATAGCCTTCGACATTCCCGCTTCGACCGCCAAGCAGGTCGTTCAGGACCTGATGAAGAGCGGTTCCGTGCAGCGCGGCTGGCTCGGCGTCGAAATCCAGCCGGTCACCTCCGACATCGCTGAGTCGCTTGGTCTGAAGTCCAACAACGGCGCACTGGTTTCCAGCGCCCAGGACGATGGTCCCGGCAAGAAGGCGGGCATCACGGCCGGTGACGTGATCACCCAGGTCGACGGCAAGGATGTCGCTTCGCCGAAGGAACTGGCACGGTTGATCGGCGCCTTCTCGCCTGGCAAATCGGTCGACGTCACCGTGTGGCGCGACGGCAAGAGCCAGACGGTCAAGGTCGATCTCGGCAAACTGCCCTCGAGCGACAAGCAGGCCTCTGTCGACCAGCAGCAGCCCGCCGCCCCGGCCAAGCCCGACACGCTGGCCGATCTCGGCCTGACCGTTACCAAATCTGAAAACGGCAAGGGACTGGTGGTGACCGATGTCGATCCCGACAGCGATGCCGCCGATCGCGGTATCCAGCCGGGCGACGTCATTACATCGGTCAATTCGACCGAAGTGAACGGCACCGACGACGTCACCAAGGCGATGACCGATGCAGTCAAATCCGGCCGCAAGGCAGTGCTGATGCAGATCACCCGCGACGACACCAATCGTTTCGTCGCGCTGCCCGTCGCCAAGGGCTGAGCTCGGCCCCGGAGCGTTCTCTCGGCCTTTCCAAGGTGGGTGAGGGCGTTCCGGCGGCAAGTTGGACTTTTCCAGTGCGCCGGTTCAACACCCCCGAGCCGCCGTACGGGAAAGCATGGAGGAACGCGCGTTAGTCAGTCATCGCGCCTTCCCCCGGCGGCAGCGGGCTTCCCATCGCCCGCTGCCGCACACTTTCAAAAGCGCTTCGGCGATCCGATGCCAACGACATCGGCAGCGAGCAGCTTTATCGCGCACTGCTTCGAGCGATCTTGATCGCGATGCGCTTTGGCAAAGGCCACAATGCAGATGTCTGCCACTCAACCTTCCGGCGAAATCGCGTATAACAGCCCTATGAAGATTCTCGTCATAGAAGACGATCGCGAGGCTGCGGATTACTTGCAGAAAGCCTTTGCCGAGGCCGGTCACACCGCGCATGTCGCCGGTGACGGCGAAACCGGCTTTGTGCTCGCCGACGCCGGCGACTACGACGTGATGGTGATCGACCGGATGATGCCGCGTCGCGACGGCCTGTCGGTCATTGCCGGTCTCCGGTCCAGGGGCAACACAACGCCGGTGCTGATCCTGTCGGCGCTCGGCGAGGTCGATGACCGGGTCACGGGTCTGCGCGCCGGCGGCGACGATTACCTGACAAAACCCTACGCCTTCTCCGAGCTTCTCGCCCGCGTCGAGGTTCTGAACCGTCGCGCCAGCGCCAAGGAAGCCGAAACCGTCTACCGCGTCGGCGATCTCGAACTCGACAGGCTGTCGCATTCGGTCCGCCGTGCGTCACGCGAGATAACGCTGCAGCCGCGTGAATTCCGCTTGCTCGAATATTTGATGCGGCATGCCGGCCAGGTGGTGACGCGCACCATGCTGCTGGAAAATGTCTGGGACTACCATTTCGATCCGCAGACCAATGTCATCGACGTCCATGTCTCCCGGCTGCGCGGCAAGATCGAGAAGGGCTTCGACAAGCCCATCCTGCATACGGTTCGCGGCGCCGGCTATATGCTGAAGAGCGGCTAGCTGCGGCATGGCTCTTTCCGTGCCAGCCATCATGAAGACGACGGCAGCGCGGCTTTCGGCGCTTTACCTCCTGCTCTTCGCGCTCTGCGCGGTGGCGCTCGTCTTCTATATGACCTCGTTGTCGGCGCGCATGCTGACCGGGCAGACACAGGACACCATCAATGACGAGGTGCTCGGTCTGGCTCGCGCCTATCAACGCGGCGGTCTGCCGGTGTTGGTCCGTGTAGTCGAGGCCCGCTCGCGCCAGCCCGGCGCCAACCTCTATCTGATCGCCGACGCCAACGGACAGATCCTGACCGGCAATGTGCAGAGCCTGGAGCCGGGCGTTCTCGAAACCGAAGGCTGGACCAGCAGTCCGTTCTCTTATCAGCGTTTTGGCGAGGGAGAGCTCGAGCGCCTGCGCAACCTTCCCGCCGAGCAGGGCACCACCACCCAATCCGAGCAGAACGATGCGCAGGCGCAGGGCGAAAAGGGCCACAACGCCATTGCGCTGGTGCTGCGGCTGCCGAACCAGATGATCATGCTGGTCGGCCGCGACCTTGGCGAGCCGGAGCGGTTTCGTGCGGTCATCCGCCGTGCGCTGATGCTGGCGCTCGGCATGATGGGGCTGGGCGGATTGCTGATCTGGTTTTTTGTCGGTCGCGCCGCGCTGAAGCGCATCGACAGCGTGTCGGAAGCCAGCCGCCGCATCATGGGCGGCGATCTGTCGGGCAGGCTGCCGGTGACGGGGGTTGGCGATGAGTTCGACCGGCTCTCCGAAAATCTCAATGCCATGCTGGCCAGGATCGCCACGCTCAACGAAGGCTTGAAGCAGGTTTCAGACAACATTGCGCATGATCTGAAGACGCCGCTGACCCGGTTGCGCAACCGGGCCGAAGCGACGCTTTCCGGCAAGCACAAGACATCAGACTACCGGCAGGCGCTGGAAGGCACCATTGCCGAGTCGGACCAGCTGATAAAAACCTTCAACGCCATCCTGATGATCTCCCGGCTGGAGGCCGGCTACTCCTCGGAAAACACCAACCGCGTCGATCTGGCGGAGGCCGTGCGCGATGTCGTCGAGCTCTATGAGCCGGTGGCGGAAGAGGCAGGTGTGTCGCTGGAAGCAGACGCGCGCGAGGCGGTGTCCGTCAACGGCAACCGCGAACTGATCGGTCAGGCGCTGTCGAACATCGTCGACAACGCCATCAAATATTCGACCGGCGCCAATGCCCAGCCGGCGGTGCGCGTCACGCTCGAGCGAGCCGGTACGGACGTTCGCCTGTCTGTTGCCGACAATGGACACGGCATTCCCGACGACGGCGACCGCGCGCGTGCCACGGAACGCTTCGTGCGGCTGGAGAAGAGCCGTTCGCAGCCGGGTTCCGGTCTTGGCCTCAGCCTCGCCAAGGCGGTCATGACATTCCACAATGGCCGGCTTGAACTCTTGCCTGGCAATCCTGGATTATCCGTGGTCATGAGTTTCCCGGCACGGGAGGATCACTGATGAGCACGGCTGCGAGGGTGAAAGATTGGCTGCTCAAGCCGACGGCCAGGCTTGCCCCGCTGGACAAGGACCGCGCGCGGCTGGAACTGGCCGAGATCGCTTCCGCCGCACGTGAAGAAGGGTTGACGCGGCTGGCCAAGTTCCTGGCCGGCAAAGGGGAGGGCCAGGATTTCCTCGCCGCCGTCTTCGATCTGTCGCCGTTCCTGCGCGATACGGCACGCCGCCGGCCGCGGATACTCGACGACCTCTTCGACCAGCCCGTCGAGGCTCGGCTGAAAGCGATCGGCGCCGCCATCGACCATGCGCATTTGGCGGAGACCCTTTCGGAATCCGGACTGATGATGGAGCTGCGCCAGTGGAAGGCAGAGGCGCATTTCCTGATCGCGCTGGCCGATCTTGCCGGCGAGGCCGAAACGGCGCTGACGGTTCGGCGGTTGAGCGACCTCGCAGACGCCTGTACCCGTGCGGCCGTCGACTTCCTGCTGCGCGACGCGCATAGTCAGGGCAAACTCAAACTGCCGGATATCGGCAATCCGTCGAAACAATCGGGCTGGATCCTGCTCGGCATGGGCAAGCTCGGCGCGCACGAGCTGAATTTTTCCTCCGACATCGATCTGGTGGTTTTCTTCGATCCGGAAGCGCCCGCCGTCGTCGATCCGCTCGACGCCACCGAGTTGTTTTCGAGGCTGACGCGCCGCCTGGTGCGCATCCTGCAGGACCGCACCGAACACGGTTATGTCTTCCGCACCGATCTGAGACTGCGCCCAGACCCCGGTTCGACACCGCTGGCGATCCCGGTCGAGGCGGCACTGCGCTACTATGAGGCACGCGGCCAGAACTGGGAGCGCGCCGCGATGATCAAGGCACGCCCGGTGGCCGGCGATCTGGCCGCGGGCGCTGCCTTCCTGAAGGAGCTTCAGCCCTATATCTGGCGCAAATACATGGACTACGCGGCGATTGCCGACGTCCATTCGATCAAACGCCAGATCCACGCCCACAAGGGTCACGGCGAGATCGCGGTCAAGGGCCACAACGTCAAGCTCGGCCGCGGCGGCATTCGAGAGATCGAGTTCTTCGTCCAGACCCAGCAGCTCATCGCCGGCGGACGCTTCCCTGAACTGCGTGGCCGCGAGACCGTGCCGATGCTCGGCGAGCTTGCGACCCGCGGCTGGATCACCACCGAGGCGCGCGATGCGCTGGCTCGTCAGTACTGGTTCCTGCGCCGCGTCGAACATGCCGTGCAGATGGTTGCCGACGAGCAGACCCACATGCTTCCGGAAGATGATGAAGGCTTGGAGCGCATCGCCCGCATGCTCGCCTTTGCCGATGCATCTGCCTTTTCCCAAGCGTTCCGCGCCTCGCTGCAGCAGGTCGAACGCCACTACGCGGCACTGTTCGAAACAGCACCCGAACTGTCGACAGGCATCGGCAACCTGGTCTTCACCGGCGATGTCGACGATCCTGATACACTGCAGACCTTGCACGGGCTCGGCTTTCAGCGGCCAAGCGACATCTGCCGCGTCATCCGAGGCTGGCATTTTGGCCGCTATCGCGTCACTCAGTCGGCGGAGGCGCGCGAGCGGCTGACGGAATTGACGCCGGCGCTGCTGCGATCCTTCGGCCAGACGCGTCGGGCCGACGAAGCGCTGATGCGCTTCGACGAGTTTCTCGCCGGCCTGCCGGCCGGCATCCAGCTGTTTTCCCTGCTGCAGTCCAACCCGGCCCTGCTGAAGCTCCTGGCGACGATCATGGGTGCCGCCCCCCGGCTGGCAGCGATCATCACGCGCCGGCCGCATGTCTTCGATGGTCTGCTCGACCCGGCCTTGCTCACTGAATTGCCGGACCGCGCCTATCTGTCGGCGCGGCTTTCCGCCTTTGTCGAGGGCGACCGGCTCTATGAAGACGTGCTCGACCGGCTACGCATCTTTGCCTCCGAGCACAAATTCCTGATCGGCGTCCGGCTGCTCGCCGGCTCGATCGATCCGGCGCGCGCCGGCCGCGCCTTTTCCGATCTGGCGGATCTCACCATCGAGGCTGCGTTGCAGGCGGTGACGGCCGAATTCGCGGCGCGCCACGGCACCATTGCCGGCGGCGTGGTTTCGCTGCTCGGCATGGGCAAGCTCGGCAGCCGCGAGCTGACCGCCGGATCGGATGTCGACCTGATCCTGCTCTACGACCACGCGCCGGATGCCGAAGAGTCCGACGGTGACAAGCCGCTGGCGCCTTCGCATTACTACACCCGCATGACGCAAAGGCTGATCGCGGCCGTGTCGGCGCCGACGGCGGAGGGCGTGCTCTACGAACTCGACCTGCGCCTGCGGCCGTCCGGCAACAAGGGGCCGGTGGCCACCCATATCGATGCCTTCAAGAAATACCAGCGCCAGGAAGCCTGGACCTGGGAGCACATGGCGCTGGCCCGCGCCCGCGCCATAGCCGGCGACGCCAGCCTGTGCGGCGAGGTTGAAGCGGAAGTAGCGGCGGTGCTTGGACAGCCGCGCGATGCTGCAAAGGTGATGGCCGAGGCTGCGGACATGCGGGCTATGATTGAGAAGGAAAAGCCGCCGCGCGATCTCTGGGACATCAAGCTTATTCCCGGCGGCCTCATCGATCTCGAATTCATCGCCCAGGTGGCTGAAATCACCGGGCAGGTCGGGGCCGGACCACGTGCCACCGGCACCGCCGAGATCCTGTCGCGCCTCGCACCGGGCTTCGCCGATGCCGGGACCAGGCAGGAGCTTGGCGATGCCTACGCGCTCTATCTTGCACTGACCCAGATGACGCGGTTGTGCCTCACCGGAGCCTTCGAGCGCGACGACGTTCCGCCGGGGCTTTCGGATCTGCTTCTGGCGGTGACCGACCTGCCGGATTTCAGTGTGCTGGAAGCACACCTCAAGGAGACGTCGCAGACGGTCAGGAAGGATTTCGATCTTTTGCTTCGTACGGGATGACCGTGAAGCGATCGTCCCCTGGAACCGAAGACGTTTCGTGGTCTTCCAGTCTCTTGCAGCTACTCTGTTCGCCGAATCTGCTGGAGCGCCCGGCTCGCGTGAGACTGCAAAATCCGGTCGCGCAGATAGGCATAGAAACGCGGCGGCAGCATGCCATAGTCGAACCGGGACGGTTTGCTCCCCGCGATGGGCCTGAGATCGGGACCTGGCCAGAGGAAGTCATTGGTTTCGGTCACGACGATCCATGACGGCGTGTCATCGAGGCCGAGATGGGCTTTGAGTGGCGCAGGTATTTCTACTGCATCGGCAGGATCAGCCGGTGGCGAGTGTGTGACCGGAACGACCGTTATGAATTCACGGCCCTCCACGACCCGGCGCGCGGCGACAATGGCGCATGGCCGGCTTTTGCGGCCTTCCCCCGCACCTTTTTGGTGTTCTCTCACCCAAAGGTACGAATAGGAAATCATCATACCCGGGATAGGTTTGGGCAGGCTCACGGTGTCCAGTCTTTGAGCATCGCATCGAGCCCGGCATATTCGCTCGGTACGGCGCTTTCGGCGATGGCGTTCAGCGTCTCATCGTCCAGTTCTTCCGCGTCACGGGCGACTCGTCCCTTGACCAACACCTCGAACATCGCCGCCGACAGGAGTACCGTGTGGGTCCGGCCATTCTTTGTGATTGCGACCGGCGCACGCTGGGCGGCGTCCTGAAAACGCCCGACATTCTGCTGGAATTCTGTTGAAGTCACTCGCATGACAATGCCTCTCTTTTCTATCTAAAATAGATAAAATAGATAGCTTTGTCAAAGCATCTCACCTCGGGCCTGCGAGGTGGGATCAAGCTTGGAATGGTAATGAAATCTTCAGGCCGCAACCTTGACGGCTAGCACGGCCCTCTTCACTGGGATGCGCACCGACACGATCGTGCCGACACCTTCGCTCGACCGGATCTTCAGCGCGCCGCCCTGAAGCTCGGCCAGCGAACGTGAGATGGCAAGGCCAAGGCCGGACCCGGCATGGCTCTTGGAGAACTGGTTCTGCACCTGCTCGAAGGGCCGTCCGAGCTTGCCGAGCGCCTCCTTGGGGATGCCGCAGCCATTGTCCTCGATCGTCAGCACCAACGCGCCGGATGTGTTGCGGGCCCTGACCGATATGTGGCCGCCCTGGCCGGTGAACTTCACCGCATTGGACAAAAGGTTGATGACGATCTGCTTGATCGCACGGCGATCGGCGACCAGCGTCAGCGCATCGGCAATGCGCGTTTCCACGGTGATGGCCTTTTGCGCCGCCTGCAGCGAAACGACGCGTACGGTTTCGCTGATCAGCGGGCCGAGGTCGATCTCTTCCCGGTCCAGAGAGAACTGGCCGGCTTCGATCTTGGACATGTCGAGAATGTCGTTGATGACGCCCAGCAGATATTTGCCGCTGCTGTTGATGTCGGTGGCATATTCCTCGTAGCGCTCCGATCCGAGCGGGCCGAACAGCCCTTGTTCCATCAGTTCGGAGAAGCCGATGATGGCGTTCAGCGGCGTGCGCAACTCATGCGACATGTTGGCCAGGAACTCGGATTTGGCCCGGTTCGCAGCTTCGGCGCGTTCCGTTTCCTTCATGTATTTGCGGTTGAGGTCGACCAGTTCGCGCGAACGCTCCTCTTCTGCCCGCCGCGCCAGGCTGAGATCATGGATCGTTGCCATCAGCCGTCGCTCGCTGTCGACCAGCTTCTCCTGGTGCAGCTTGATCTGGGTGATGTCGGAACCGACCGAGACGATGCCGCCGTCCCGGGTCTTCAGTTCGTTGACCTGCAGCCAGCGGCCATCCGCCAGCTGGCGCTCGAAAGTGGCGCCGCCCTGCAGACCGCTGGTGTGGGCAAGCCGCCGTTCGGAAGCAAAGGCCAGCATGCGTTCTTCCAGCGCCGCGCGCGCGGTGCCCGGCATCACGTCGCGGTCCGAAAGCCCGTTGTCTTGCTGGTATTTGGAATTGCACATGATCAGGCGTTGTGTCGAATCCCACAGCACGAAGGATTCGTTGATGTTCTCGATCGCCGTTCTGAGGCGAAGGTCGGCCGCCTCGGAACGCAGCGCCAGATGGCGCTGCTCGGTGACGTCGACGGCGATACCGATCAGCTGGATCTCCGGGGCTTCCGGATCGATGACCTGCGCCCGTGCGCGCATCCAGACCCATTGGCCGTCGGAATGCCGCATCCGGAACACCTGGTCGATATGATCGATCTCGCGTGCGACAATTCTGTTGGCGAGCTCGAACAGGTCACCGTCCTCGGGATGGATGATCTGATCGACCTCGCCGAAGGACAGCATCGTGTCGCAGGGCTTGTAGCCGAGCATGTCGTACATCGAGCGCGACCAGTACATCTTGCCGCGCACCATGTCCCAGTCCCACAGGCCGCAGCGGCCGCGCACCAGCGCCATGTCGATGCGCTGATGCGCTTCGAGATAGATGCGGTCAGCCGCCTGCGCACGTGCCGCCTGGCCGAAATAGGCATAGAGGATGACGATCAGCACGCCGGCCGTCAGCACGAACAGGGTGACGTTCAGCGAAACGGTCTTGCGCCAGGCATCGAAAACCGCGTCCTGTGGCACCAGGGCCGCCGATGCGCCCTTGCCGCCATTCGCCAGGCTGACCGCCGCGTACCAGTCCCGTCCGTCGATGTTGACGTCCATGACGCCGGCACGATCGCCGAACATGAACAGGGGCTGGCCGCCCTCGACGAGGCCGTCGAGCGAATGGCCCTGCCATGGCATGGAGCGCGGCGTCACCGCGACGATCTTGAAAGCGCTGTCGGTGATGACAAGCACATGGCTGCGGCCCATCGCGCCCTGGCGGCTGGTGGTCTCCAGCAGATCCTGTATGGCGCCGGGCACCGTTTCCGAGGTGGTGGCGAGCGAACTGGCCAGTTGGCCCGCCGCCAGCGTCAGGATCGCCTTGGCATTGCGCTCGACATCGTCGCGCTCGTTCATCAGCGACAGCACGCGCAGCGCCGCGATGACGATCAGGAAGGTGATGATGAGGACGGGTATCGATCGGCGCAGCAGCGGCTCGGCGGCCAGAAGCCGCCGGTAGGCCGGTTCGGCGATGAGCCGCGTATTCCCGGCAAGACCGTCGCCGCGCGTCTCGCGATGCGCAAAAACCGTCCGTCCGGGCGCGCCCCACGCGTCCGCCTTCGCCATAAATGGCACTCCCCGAATTGCCTATGCTGCTTGGTGATCCGGCAAACGCCGCACTTCCGAATCGTCAGTAAAGAATCAAAGGTGATTCGCCTTGTCCAGTGGTCCGGCCAAAAAAGATTAAAAATCGACTAAAATAACGCCGAAATGGTCGATCTCCCCACGTGGGGGAGATCGCTCTCCCTACGCCAGCGTGCGCTCGACAATATCCCGAAGGTCCGCCGACAGGTTTTCGGCGCCGGCGATCGACAGCAGCGCTTCCCTGGCCTTGGCTTGCCGCAAAGGTTCGAGCGAACGCCACGATCTGAGCGCCGTCGCCAGCCTGGCCGCCACTTGCGGGTTGCGTTTTTCGACCTCAAGCACAGTCTGAGCAAAGAACCAGTAGCCTTCGCCATCGGCACGATGGAAACCGGTCTGGTTGGCGCTGGAGAAGGTGCCGATTAGCGAGCGAACTCGATTCGGATTGCCCATCGAGAAGGCCGGGTGGTTGGTCAGGGCCTTCACGGTGTCGACGGTTTGCGGCCCCGGAACGCTGGCCTGGATCTGGAACCATTTGTCCATGACCAGCGGGTCGGACCCATAGGTCGTCTCGAAAGCCGCCAGCGCCTCGACCGCCTCGGGCGAACCGTGGTGACGATGCGCGAGCACGGCAAGTGCTGCCGCGCGGTCGGTCATGTTGGTCGCCGACTGGAAATGCCTGGCGGCGAGTGCTGCTCCACCCGGCTGCAGCGACAGATAATCCAGCAAGGTGTTGCGCAAGGCGCGTCGTCCGGCGCTCGCCGCGTCGGGGCTGAACGCTGCTTTGTCGGCAAGGCTGCGGTAAAGGCCCGAAAAAACGTCCCGGTTCGCAGTGCCGATCGCCAACGCCAGTGCCTCGCGAGCCGCATAGATAGCATCGGGGTCGATGTTCCGGCCGATGTCGCGGGCGATGTCGGCTTCGCCGGGCAATGCCAGCGCCAGTGCTCGATAGGCCGGCTCCAGCGTCTCGTCGCCGGCGATGCTGCCGGCGAGTTCGATCAGCCGCGGTGCAAAGGCCGGCTGCTTGCCGCCGAGGATCTCGCGGAAGGCGGTGATCAGTGCATCGGTCAGCAATGTATTGAAGGCCTGCCAGCGCGAAAAGGCGTCGCTGTCATGGCGGGCGAGAAAGAACTGGTCGTCGGCTTTCTGCTCGACGGACAATGTCACCGGCGCCGAAAAGCCGCGGTTGAGCGACACGGCCGGGCGCTCGGTGACGCCTGAAAACCGCACCATGTGGCGACGTTTGCGGATATGGATGACGCCGTCCTCGACGCTGGCGCCCTCGACGCCGCTATACGGCACAGGCTTGCCGCCGGCGCCGATCAGGCCGAAAGCCAGCGGGATGTGCATCAGCCGCTTGCGGCTTTCGGAGGGTGTCGGCGGCACCGACTGCTCGATTTCGAGCGTGAATTCCTGCGCGGCCGGATTGTGCGTCGAACTGATCGTCAGGTTCGGTGTGCCCGCCTGATGATACCAGAGCGCGAACTGCGACAGGTCGCGGCCGGACGCATCCTCGAACACCTTGATGAAATCCTCGATCGTCGCGGCGTCACCGTCGTGCCGCTCGAAATAGAGGTCCATGCCGGCGCGAAAGACGTCGGCACCGAGAATTGTGCGGATCATGCGCACCACTTCAGAGCCCTTCTCGTAGACCGTGGCGGTGTAGAAATTGTTGATCTCGCGGTAGCGGCGCGGCCGCACTGGATGCGCCAGTGGGCCCTGGTCCTCGGGAAACTGGTGGGCGCGCAAGGTGCGCACTTCGGCGATGCGCTTGACCGCGCGCGAACGCTGGTCGGCGGAGAATTCGTGGTCGCGGAAAACCGTCAGGCCTTCCTTCAGGCAGAGCTGGAACCAGTCGCGGCAAGTGATTCTGTTGCCTGTCCAATTGTGGAAATACTCGTGCGCTATGATCGCCTCGATATTGGCGAAATCGGCGTCCGTCGCGGTCTCCCGGTCGGCCAGCACATATTTGTCGTTGAAGATGTTGAGGCCCTTGTTCTCCATCGCGCCCATGTTGAAGTCGGACACGGCGACAATGTTGAAGACGTCGAGATCGTATTCGCGGCCGAATGCCTCCTCGTCCCATTTCATCGACCGCTTCAGGGCATCCATCGCGTAGCCGGCCAGCTTCTCCTTGCCGGGCTCGACATAGATGCCGAGTTCGACCGTGCGGCCCGATAGCGTGACGAAACTGTCCGCAAGCCGGCCGAGATTGCCGGCCACCAGCGCGAACAGATAGGACGGCTTGGGGAAAGGGTCGTGCCACACGGCATAGTGCCGGCCGTCGCCGAGGTCGCCTCTGTCGACCGGGTTGCCGTTGGACAGGAGCAGCGGCGCTTCGTCACGCATTGCCTCGATGCGCACCGTGTAGACGGACAGGATGTCGGGACGATCGAGGAAATAGGTGATGCGGCGAAAGCCCTCCGCTTCGCATTGCGTGCAGTAGACATTGCTCGAGCGGTAGAGGCCCATCAGGGCTTCGTTGCCCGCCGGCGCCACCTCGGTCTCTATGAGCAACTGGAAGCGACGCGCCGCCGGTGGCTTGAGGATGGTCAGCTGGTCAGGCGTCGCCAGCAGATCCGCCGGTTTTACCTTCTTGCCGTCGATCTCGATGCGCTTAAGCGTCAGCCCGTCGCCGTCGAGCACCAACGGTGCCGACACGGAGACGTCGTCACGGCGCTCTATCGTGAGGACGGCGGTGACACGCGTTGCGTCTGGCGAAAGGCGGAAGGTAAGGTCGGTTTTCGGAATGAGGTAGTCGTTGGGGCGATAGTCTTCGAGTTTGAAGACCTGGCCGGTGTCCGTGCGCATTCCGTGGGTTTTCCTGTCGATTGCGTTGGCGGCGGATTGTGTCCGCTGGTCCAAGAAATTTGAAGTCCGCGCTCTTTACACGAAACGGCCCCTCGACAAAACTGAGGCAATGCCTATTTCAGGCGTTCCTTCTCCTGTCATCATCACGAGGCACCCATGACCGTCGTCACACCGAAATTCGGCATGGGCGCATCCGTGCTGCGGCGCGAGGATGCCGCCTTCATCCAGGGCCAGGGCCGCTATACCGACGACATCCAGCCGGCTGGCGTCCTGCATGGCTATGTCCTGCGCTCGCCGGTCGCCAAGGCCAGCTTCACCATCGGTTCGACCGAGGCGGCGAAGACGGCACCTGGCGTCCATCTGGTGCTGACCGGCAAGGATCTTGCCCATCTCGGCGATCTGAAATCCGGCGTCATGCAGGAACAGCCGGACGGCACCAAGGCTCCGACGCGCGACATCCCGATCCTGTGCGGCGACCGCGTCAACTATGTCGGCGATGCCGTTGCCTTCGTCGTCGCCGACAGCCGAGCCTTGGCGCAGGATGCCGCCGAACTGATCGATGTCGACTATGACGGCGAAGATGCGGCCTCCGGGACGGCAACGGCATTGGCCGAAGGCACGCCGCTGGTCTGGCCGGAGCTTGGTTCCAACCGCGCCTTCAGCTACCACATGGGCGACAAGAAAAAGAGCGAAGCGGCTTTCGCCAAGGCCGCCCATGTCACCCGCATCGAGTTCGTCAACAACCGGCTGGTGTGCAACTACATGGAGCCGCGCTCCGCGATCGGCGAATGGAACGTCGAGGAGAAGCGCTTCGTGCTGACCACCGGGTCGCAAGGCGTGCACTCCATGCAGTATATCCTGGCCAGCGTGTTCAAGATCAAGAAGGACCAGCTGCGCGTCATCACGCCTGATGTCGGCGGTGGTTTCGGGCCGAAGAGCTTCGTCTACCGCGAATATCCGCTGGTGCTGGAAGCGGCAAAGCGGCTTGGCCGCCCGGTGAAATGGGCCGGTGACCGCACGGAGCACTTCCTGACCGACGCGCAAGGCCGCGACAATTTCGTCACGGCTGAGATGGCGCTGGACAAAGACGGCCGCTTTCTCGGCATGAAGGTGGACCTGCTCGCCAACATCGGCGCCTATATCTCGCAATACGGCCCGTTCATCCCCTATATCGGCGTCACCATGTCGACCGGTGTCTACGATATCCAGGCGCTCGATGTCTCGGTGACCGGCCTTTACACCAACACCTGTCCGGTCGATGCCTATCGCGGTGCCGGCCGTCCGGAAGCAGCCTTCCTGCTGGAAAAGCTGGTCGATGCCTGCGCCCATGATCTCGGCCTGCCTGTCGAGGAGATCCGCCGCCGCAACTTCATCCGGCCGGAGCAATTTCCCTACCGGACGCAAACCGGCCGCCTCTACGACACCGGTGAATTCGAAGGCCATATGGAGCGCGCCATTGAGCAATCCGAATGGAAAGCGTTTCCCGAGCGGCTGGCGCAATCGAAGGCCGGCGGAAAAATCCGCGGCCTCGGCATGGCGACCTATATCGAGGCCTGTGCCTTTCCGGGCTCCGAACCGGCCTTCGTCGAACTCAATGGCGATGGCACGGTGACGCTGAAGATCGGCACCCAGACCAACGGACAGGGGCACGCCACTGCCTATGCCCAGTTCCTGTCGGAAAAGCTCAATCTCGACATCGACAAGATCCATGTCCGCCAGGGCGATACCGATGAATTGAAAGCCGGCGGCGGCACCGGCGGCTCGCGCTCCATACCGCTGGGGGGTGTATCGGCTTCCCGCGCGGGCGAGGATCTGGCCAACAAGATCAAGCGCATCGCCGCCGACGAGCTTGAAGCCTCGGCCGGCGACATTGAGCTGTCTGATGGTGTTGCCCGCATCGTCGGCACCGATCGCTCGATCGATTTTTCCGCCATCGCCAAGGCCGCCAAGACGCCGGATGATCTCAAGGGCTTTGGCGAGTTCGTGCAGGACGAATGCACCTATCCCAACGGCACTCATATCTGCGAGATCGAGATCGATCCCGACACCGGCGCGACCGAGATCGTCCGCTATACAATCGTCGACGATTTCGGCGTCACCGTGAATCCGATCCTGCTCGCCGGCCAGGTGCATGGCGGCGTCGTGCAAGGCATCGGCCAGGCACTGACCGAGGACACCATCTATGGCGAGGACGGACAGCTTTTGACGGCGAGCTTCATGGATTACGCCATGCCGCGCGCCGACAATTTCCCGTTCTTCCATTTCGAGACCCGCAACGTGCCTTCGACCACCAATGCACTCGGCATCAAGGGCGCGGGCGAGGCCGGCACCATCGGTTCGACCCCGGCGGCGCTCAATGCGGTGACCGACGCGCTCTGGCGCGCCTATGGCGTCAAGCACATCGACATGCCGGCAACGCCGGCGCGTATCTGGGCGACCATCCGAGAAGCGTCGGGAGCGTGACAGCAGGCCCCGGCAGCCCCTCGGCCACAGCCGGCGATAATGCCGGCGGGCACGACACCCTAACCGGCATCATGTTCAAGATCGTGTCGGTGGCGGTCTTCGTCGGCATGCAGACCTGCATCAAAGCCGCAGGCACGGTTCCGGCCGGCCAGATTGTCTTCTTCCGCTCTTTCTTCGCTATCTTCCCGATCATCGCCTTCCTGGCCTTCAGGAAAGAACTCGGCACTGCCTTCACCACCAACCGTCCGTTCAACCACATCGCCCGCGGCCTGGTCGGCGTCTGCGCCATGGGGCTCGGCTTTTTTGCGTTGACCCGGCTGCCGCTGCCGGAAGCGATCACGCTGAACTACGCGCAGCCGCTGCTGGTGGTGGTGTTCAGCTCCATCTTCCTCGGCGAGGCCATCCGTGTCTATCGCTGGAGTGCGGTCGCGGTCGGCTTGGTCGGCGTGCTGATCATCTCCTGGCCGGAACTGACGCTGCTGAGTTCCGACGAGGCGCTCGACGACCAGGAAGTGCTTGGCGTTATTGCCGCTCTTGTCGCCGCGGCGATCTCGGCCGTCGCCATGCTCTTGGTGCGCAATCTCGTGCAAAGCGAGCGCACGGCGACCATCGTGCTGTGGTTTTCGGTGACGGCGAGCGTCATGTCGCTGCTGTCGCTGCCATTCGGCTGGCAGGCGCTGACGCCGCTCCAGGCGGCTCTTCTTGTTGCCGCCGGCTTCTGCGGCGGCCTCGGCCAGATCCTGATGACGGCAGCCTATCGCCATGCCGAAGCCTCGGTCGTGGCGCCGTTCGAATATACGTCGATGATCCTCGGCGTCGTCGTCGGCTATCTCGTCTTCGGCGACGTCGCCACGCTCCATATGCTTGCCGGCGGCCTGATCGTCGTCGCCGCCGGCATTTTCATCATCTGGCGCGAACGCCAGCTTGGCCTGGAGCGCACCCGCACGCGCAAGGCATCTTTGCCTGAAGGGTGATTACGACAGCTCGGCCCGCTCCTTCGCCAACCGCACCAACACCGTTCTCGTCTGCTCATCGGCTGGAAAAAACGATTCGATCGCCAGTTCCGACAGGGTCACGTCGAGCGGCGTGCCGAAGACGGTGATGGTGCTGATGAACGACAGCACCTGGTCGCCGTGCGCAAGCCTGAGCGGGTGCACGATGGGGTTCGGCTCTACCGACACCGGCCGACTGCCTTTCAAGCCGGACGGATAAGTCCTCAGCTCACGCTCGAGTTCGATCAGCACCGCGTCGCCGCTCGCGTCATTCTGGTGTTTCAGGCGCTCGAGCAGATGCGTCCGCCATTCCTGGAGATTGACGATGCGTGGCGCGATGCCGCCGGGATGAAGGCTGAGGCGAAGGACGTTGACCGGCGGCGTCAGCAGCGAAGCCTCGCTGACATCGGCAAGGAAGGGGGCAATGGCGGCATTGGCCGAAACCAGGTTCCAGTGGCGGTCGACAGCGAGTGCCGGGAAAGGCTCGTGGCCTTTGAGGACGATCTCGACCGCCGCCATCGCCGGCGCCATCGTGGTGTCGGTCAATGAGCGCTCGCCGAAGCTCGGCGCAAAGCCGGCGGCGAGGAGCAACTGGTTGCGCTGCCTCAGCGGTATCGACAATTGCTCGGCCAGATGCAGCACCATGTCGCGTGAGGGCGCGGCGCGGCCGCTTTCGACGAAGCTCAGATGCCGCTGCGAGATTTCGGCCTCCATGGCGAGGTCGAGTTGAGACATGCGGCGGCGGGTGCGCCACTCGCGAATGAGGCTGCCGGCGGAGGTTTGGGCTGTTGTCATGAGGGCATGGTTAGACTGGGAGAGGGGGGCATTTCAATTACGTCTGAGGTCATAGCTCTTGCCGGCGTTCGCCTATCCACATTGGAGATTGGCGAAAGCGGAGATGACAGCCAATCTCCCCACCTCGTGGAGGAGATTGGCCAATCACCCAAGTGCACGCAGCTTCGCCTTGACTTCGAGAAAATCCCGCCACGCCAGCTTCTTGTGCGACGGGGTTCGCAGGAGATAGGCCGGATGCAGCGTCGGCATGGCCGGGATGGCGATGCCGGACGCCGTCGTGTGGGCGCGCCAGTTGCCGCGCAGCCGCAATATGCCTTCCGAGGTGTTGAGCAAGGTCTTGGCTGACGGGCCGCCAAGGTTGATCAGCACCTTCGGATTGACCAGTTCGATCTGCCGCTCGATGAACGGCCGGCAGATCTCGGTTTCGTGCGGCGTCGGCGTGCGATTGCCCGGCGGCCGCCAGGGAATGACATTGGCGATATAGACTGAAGTACGGTCGAGCCCGATCGCCGCCAGCATGCGGTCGAGCAGCCGGCCCGATCGGCCGACGAAGGGCAGGCCCTTGATGTCCTCGTCGCGGCCGGGTGCCTCGCCGACCAGCATCACGGCGGCTTCCGGGTTGCCGTCGGCGAACACCAGGCTCTTGGCGGTGGCCTTGAGATTGCAGCCTTCGAATGCCGCCATGTGCTGGCGAAGCTCGTCCAGCGTCGTTGCTGTGGTCGCCAATTGGCGGGCAAGTGCCGCCTGCGCTTCGTCGGGAACGGTGGCCGACGTTGGGCGCGCAACCGGCGGCGCACTTGATCTGTCACTTGGCTCGGGGCGAGACATATTCGTCGAACGCTGCGGTGCGGCGATATCGCCCGAAGACGCCGCCGCGCGCTCCATGGGCTTTGGCGCAACCTCGGCGAATCGGTTCACGGAATGGTCTTCAAGCGCCTCGTCGACGCCCACGCTGGCATAAAAGGCCAGCAAGTCGGCGATGTCAGGTCTGTTGTTTGGGGAAGCGGCAGTCATGCCGGCACATTCATCCGCGCGAGCACGATTTGCAAGTTTGTGATTGGCGAAAGCGGTGATGACAGCCAATCTCCCTCCTTGAGGGGGAGATGGCCGGCAGGCCAAAGGGGGTCGTCGCGCGTAGAGCGTCAACCTCCTCTGTCGGCGAAGGGGAGTCGCGTCCGGTCGTGCCGACCCCCTCTGTCGCCTTCGGCGACATCTCCCCCTCGAGGGGGGAGAGCGCGCCCCGCATCCGCGCCTCATCCCGTCGGTATGCGTGGATCCTGCACGAGGTAAAACGTCCAGCGCGGTGTGTAATCAGTCATCAGGAATTCGAACCTGGCGGTTTTCACCGGGTCGACCTTGCCATTCCTGAACAGCAGCCGGTCATAGGGTTCGAAATCGCGATCGAAATCGGCGAAATTGCTCGACAAGATATTGTCTGGCGTCTTGTTGCGCTGGTCGAAGGAAAGCCCGTCGCCGAACACGCTCGGTCGATTCAGGATCTCCTGCAATTCGAACTGGAATTCGACCCAGGCCTGGCCGCTGTTGTTGAGCACCTCGATGCGCATATACATCATGCCGTTGGCGAATTCGCCGGCCTTGCCGAAGGCCTGGATCGGCTTTGTCGTGCGGATCGTCAGCGTCACCGGTGTTGACGAATTCAGCTCTTCGGTGATGACGAACGGATCGTCCTTCGTTCCGATGCCCGAGGCGCCGGTGATTTGGAAGCCGCCAAGCTCGTCGGAGAAGGAGTAGGCGCCTGCCGCCCAGACCTTCACTTCGTCGGCGGCAGCGTGATGCGGCGCCAGCATCAGAAGGGCCAAAAGGAGCGCCCGGCGGATCCGGCCGGGCGGGAAAAGAAAGCGCGTCGATGAAAAGCCGGCTGGCCCAGGAATGCGCATGGCGTGAAGTATGGCCGATAAGCAAGCCGTCGAACAATTAAAAACGCGCGCCTCGCAGGCAATGCCGGGCGAAAAGCAGTCTTCCAGCCTCGCAATGCGCGACTTTTTGGCCAAAACGGCATTGTCACGTATGCGCCGGTTTCCTGTCGTCAATTGATGCGCTATGCAGCGCGGGAGCCAGCAAGATACCCGAATGGGATAAGCCAGTGCGGAGGGGTTGATGAGCGACATCGAACGCGAAAGCATGGAATTCGACGTGGTTATCGTCGGCGCCGGCCCTGCCGGCCTCGCCGCAGCCATCCGCCTCAAGCAGGTCAGTCCCGAGCTTTCGGTCGTCGTCCTGGAGAAGGGCGGTGAGGTCGGCGCCCATATCCTCTCCGGCGCCGTTGTCGATCCGATCGGCATCGACCGGCTCTTGCCGGGCTGGCGCGACGAGGACGGCCATCCCTTCAAGACGCCGGTCACATCAGACCATTTCCTGGTCCTTGGTCCCGCCGGCTCGTTTCGCCTGCCCAACATTTTCATGCCGCCGCTGATGAACAATCACGGCAACTACATCGTCTCGCTCGGCAATGTCTGCCGCTGGCTGGCGACCAAGGCCGAAGCGCTCGGCGTCGAGATCTATCCGGGCTTTGCCGCTGCCGGCCTGCTCTACAATGAGCAAGGCGCCGTCACCGGCGTCGTCACCGGCGACATGGGCATCGAGAAGGACGGAACGCACGGTCCGGGCTTCGCACCCGGCATGGCGCTGATGGGCAAATATGTGCTGATCGGGGAGGGCGCTCGCGGCTCGCTCGCCAAGCAGTTGATCGCCAGATACAAGCTTTCCGATGGCCGCGAACCGGGCAAATACGGCATCGGCCTGAAGGAACTCTGGCAGGTCAAGCCGGAGAACCACCGTCCGGGCCTGGTCCAGCATTCCTTCGGCTGGCCGCTTGACTTGAAGACCGGCGGCGGCTCGTTCCTCTACCATCTCGAGGACAATCAGGTGGCGGTCGGCTTCGTCCTCCACCTCAATTACAAGAACCCCTGGCTGTCGCCCTTCGAGGAGTTCCAGCGCTTCAAGACCCATCCGGCGATCAGCGGGACTTTCGACGGCGCCAAGCGCCTCGGCTATGGCGCGCGCGCCATCACCGAGGGCGGCTGGCAGTCGGTGCCGAAACTCTCCTTCCCCGGTGGTGCGCTGATGGGATGTGCGGCGGGCTTCGTCAACGTGCCGCGCATCAAAGGCTCGCACAATGCCGTGCTGTCCGGCATGCTGGCGGCCGAGCATGTCGCAGAGGCGATCGGTGCCGGGCGCGCCAACGACGAACTCGCTTCCTACGAGGAAG
Source organism: Mesorhizobium sp. M0088 (assembly GCF_040322895.1). Taxonomy (NCBI): domain Bacteria; kingdom Pseudomonadati; phylum Pseudomonadota; class Alphaproteobacteria; order Hyphomicrobiales; family Phyllobacteriaceae; genus Mesorhizobium; species Mesorhizobium sp. M0088. The sequence goes on along the minus strand of NZ_JAMYUI010000032.1, from coordinate 53,862 downwards.
CCTGGCGCGCGACCGACATCGGCAAGGATTTGAAGAAGGTGCGCAACGTCAAGCCGCTGTGGTCGCGCTTCGGCACGATCGTCGGTGTCGGCCTCGGCGGCCTCGACATGTGGCTGAACACGCTGTTCGGTGTCTCGCCCTTCGGCACGCTGAAGCATGGCAAGGCCGACTATGCGACGCTCGAGCCTGCCGCCCGGCACAAGAAGATCGCCTATCCGAAGCCAGATGGCGTGCTGACCTTCGACAGGCTGTCCTCGGTGTTCCTGTCCAACACCAATCACGAGGAAAACGAGCCGGTCCACCTGCTTGTCGGCGACATGGAACTGCAGAAACGTTCCGAGCACGATGTCTTTGCGGGCCCCTCGACGCGCTACTGTCCGGCCGGGGTTTACGAGTGGGTCGACAAGGACGGCAATGCCGCCGCCGATCCCACGGCCAAGGATGTGCGCTTCGTCATCAACGCGCAGAACTGCGTCCACTGCAAGACATGCGACATCAAGGACCCGAACCAGAACATCAACTGGGTGCCGCCGCAAGGCGGAGAAGGCCCGGTCTACCAGGGCATGTAGGCCCGCGCCGGCCACAGCGTGCAAAGGACCCGACGACGGCTCGGGTCTCCCGTCGCATGTGAAACATTAGGACTGTTGAAACTGCCGCGCGCTTATGGTTCCATTCCTTGACGATAAGGAGATGGCCAATGCGCCTGGCGGTTCTGGCATGCCTTGTGGCGATCGGTGCGCTGTTCGGTTTGGCTTCGGCGGCCTCGGCCGGCACCAGGGTGGTGGTCAAGACGCGGACCTACGACATCACCGGGACCACGGGGCTGGCGCTGATGCAGGCTATGGACCGCAAGGGGCCGAAGCACGGCTTCATGACGCACGCCATCGCGTTGACCGGCTACGCAGTGGATTGGGACCTTGACACCAGCCAGGACAATGGCGTTTGCCGCTTGCGGCGCGCCAACGGCACGCTCAATCTCTTCTATACGTTTCCGCGTGTCGCCTCGGCCACCACGCCGACGCTCCGGAAGCGATGGACGCGGTTCTTCGCCGGCGTCCGCGCCCATGAGGAAACCCATGGCCGCATCGCCAGGGAGATGATGCGGGCCACGGAAAGATCGATCTCCGGCCTCAGGATTGCCGACGACCGGTTCTGCTACAAGACACGTCGCGAGGCACAGCGACGTATCAAGGCCACCAATGCCGTATATGAGGCCAAGCAGCTCGCTTTCGATGCGCGCGAGCATCGCGATGGCGGCCATGTCCAGCATCTCGTCATCGCTTTGGTCAGGCCCTGATCCTTCAGCCTGGCGTCTTGCCGGTCTGGCTTATGGCCGCGGTCGCGGTTTCATGTTCATCGAGCGGCTTTTGCTGGTTCAGCCTGAGCGAGAACTCCACCATGACCGGAAGGTGATCCGAGCCGGTGTCCTCCAGCCGTGTCGCGGAATGGATGGTCACGCCGCCCTTGCTGAAAACCTGGTCGATCGGCAGGCCGGCGAAGCGCCGCAGGAAGTCCGGCAGCTTGATGTGGATCCAGGTCGGGCCGGCGGACGGCATCACGGTCAGCCCGCCAAGCGCCGCGACCCGCCGCACGGCGGCACTCCATGGCGCGGCATTGCAGTCGCCCGCCATGATGGCCGTCTCGCCGAGCGCGGAAAGCGGCTCCGTCAACTCGCCGATCTGCCAGTACTGCTCGCGTGGCCACGGCCAACTGAGGTGGATCGCCGCGACATCGACGTCGATGCCGCCGAAGTCGACGGTCGCTGTCGCCATGGCGCCGCGCCTTTCGCAACGCGCCTCGGTGCCCGCGGCAAAGGGCCTCCGCGAGAGCAGCGCGACGCCGAATATCCCGTTGGGATAGGGACAGAGGATCCGGTATGGATAGGCGCTGCTGATATAGCCAAGCTCGGTCGCCCACATCGCCGATACCTCGTCGAGGGTGATCACGTCGGGATTGGTCCGGCCGATCAGCGACAGCACCTTCTTCGGCGTCGGATTGTCGTAGCGCAGGTTCATCTGCAGCAGCTTGTAGATCGCGCGGTCGTCGTTCTTGGCTTCATAGGCGGCCTGAACCGGCCACAGGCGGGAGAAGGACAGCGACCCGGAAGTGGTGGCGAAGGCCGCCACGGCAAAAAGCAGTGCCACGGCCGCCTGCAGGCGAAATGTCGTGGCCAGCAGCGGCAGCGCACAAAGAGCCATCAGCACGGCAAGGTGGACGCGGAAATGCGAGAAGGAATCGAAGGCGGGATGCAGCGTTCCGAAAAACCCGGCCACCAGAGCGATCGAACAGGCCAGCATTGCCAGGAATGCAACCGAAATCAGCAATGTCCCGAGGCTCGCTCTCTCCATGCCGCCTGCTTATCGGCAGAAATGCGGCCCAATCAAGATGAGAAATGCCGCCGCGATGCGTGGCATCGGCCTACTGGAACGCCGTTTCCGAAAAACTTCTGAGCTTGCGCGAATGCAACCGCTCCATCGGCATTTCCGCGAGCTTCTCCATCGCCCTGATGCCGATGGTCAGGTGCTGCGCCACCTGGCGCTTGTAGAATTCGGTCGCCATGCCGGGCAGCTTCAACTCGCCATGCAGCGGTTTGTCCGAAACGCACAGCAGCGTGCCGTAGGGAACACGGAAGCGGAAGCCATTGGCGGCGATGGTCGCCGATTCCATGTCGAGTGCGATGGCGCGAGATTGCGACAGACGCTGGACCGGGCCACGCTGGTCGCGCAGTTCCCAGTTGCGATTGTCGATGGTGGCGACGGTGCCGGTGCGCATGATGCGCTTCAGGTCATAGCCGGTAAGGCCGGTGACTTCGGCGACGGCTTCCTGCAACGCCACCTGGATCTCGGCAAGCGGCGGGATCGGCACCCAGACCGGAAGATCGTCGTCCAGCACATGGTCCTCGCGCACATAGGCATGCGCCAGCACATAGTCGCCAAGCGCCTGGGTGTTGCGCAGGCCGGCGCAGTGGCCGAGCATCACCCAGGCATGCGGCCTCAGCACCGCAATATGGTCGGTGATGGTCTTGGCGTTGGAAGGCCCGACGCCGATATTCACCATGGTGATGCCGCCATGTCCCGATTTCTTCAGGTGATAGGCCGGCATCTGCGGCAGGCGCGGCGGTGCAACGCCTTCGCTGGGCGCGCTTTGCCCGCTCTTGGTGATGACATTGCCCGGCTCGACGAACTCCGTGTATCCGCCGCCGCCATTGGCCATCAGGTCGCGGGCACGGGCGACGAACTCGTCGATGTAGAACTGATAATTGGTGAACAGCACGAAGTTCTGGAACTGCTGCGGCGTGGTTGCCGTATAGTGCGACAGCCGGTGCAGCGAATAATCGATGCGCTGCGCCGTGAAGGGCGCCAGAGGCCTCGGCTCGCCAAAGGCGACTTCGAAGGTGCCGTTGGCGATCTGGTCGTCGGTGCCATCGAGATCCGGCACGTCGAACAGGTCGCGGATCGGCCGCTTGATGCGCTCTGCCGTCGCGCCGTCGACATGGGTGCCTTCAAGGAAGGCGAAATGCAGCGGGATGGGTGTGGTCGATTCCGACACCGTGACCGCAACCCCATGATTGCGCATGATCAGGCGCAACTGCTCGACGAGGTAGCTTTCGAACAGGCCCGGCTGGGTGATGGTGGTGGAAAAATGCCCGGGCGTCGGCATATGGCCATAGGCCTGGCGCGAGTCGATCTGGGTGAACGAGTTGGTGGTGACACCGATCTCCGGATAAAAGGCCCGGTAGCGCTTGCCATTGTCGCCGCCTGCTGCCGCCAGCTCTGCAAAGGAGTCGCGCAGGAATTTGGTGTTGCGGTCGTAAAGCGCCTGCAGTGCCTTGACTGCTTTTTCGGCGCTATCAAAGCTTTGCCGGCCAAAAGGCTCCGGCATGACGACAGATTCGATGGCTTGTGGGTAGATTCGCTTTTCCATGGCTCAATATAGAGACTTGGATCGGCACTTGGGAGGGGTGTCGCGACCGAAGGCGGCCAAAGCGCCGTTTTTCTTCAACCGCGCTGCAGGCTGACCAGGAGCACAAAGCCGACGCCGGACTTCTTCAGGGCTGGTGCGTCGATCGTCGAGCCGGCGTCAGTGCGCATCATCGGCACGGCCAGAACCGGAGCGGCCAGCACCGTCAGGATAAGCGCCGCCCGCGGCAGAAGCCGAAGGGTCTTGAGAGTGTTGGCGGCGATGCGGTTCATGGCGTTCAGCTTTTCTTTCGAGGTCTTGGTTTCTTTGGTCAGTTGCGAAGATGGGTGGGGCAGGCGAGGCGGCAGGTTCTGGAACTGGCTTCGTCCCAGGCGCGGGCCGGACGGCCCGCTTCGGCGACGAGGATGGCGAAGAACATTCCAAACAGGCTCACCAGCAGGCAGACGATGGTGAAGCGGCGAGCAAGCATTGGGTCGGTCTCCTTCAACACGCCGGAGAATGCCCTGATGCAACTGAACCGGCTCTGATGCCGGCGTTCATCTGCCGTTCAAGATGATTGACGGGTTTCGACGGCGCCGGCGTCGGTTTGGATAGCCGCCGGTGGGTATCGAGCATCATCGGCGCAGGATGTGTCGACAAACGAAAACGGGGCCCGTCGAGGCCCCGTCATCATGTCGCAAGGATGCGCTCGATCAGAGCTTGTGCCAGGTCTGGCTCTTGCAGATCAGTCCGCCGAGCACGCAGCCGCTCATCTTGAGAGAGCTGCCCGACAATGTCGCCTTGCCCGAATAGGTCTTGTCGTTTGCCGGATCGGTGATGTTGCCGGCATATTTGTTGTCGCCTGTCGCCTTGAGCGAGCCGATGGTCTTGCCGGCATATTTCCCGGACTTGAGCGTGATGGAAAACGAGCCGCCGCCGGCGATGGCCGCGGTTTCGCCGGCCTGCGTCTTCCAATTGCCTTCGATCGGATCGGCCCATGCCGCACTCGCCACGATCAATGTGGCCGCAAGGGCCAGGCTCAGTTTTCGAAACATGTCTTCCTCCCTGTGGATGTCCGGCCGGATGCTCCGCCTCGCCGGTCTGCCGCTTACGCAAACGTAAGCTAATCCAGCTCCCGGCAAAACAAAAGCGGTGCCGTAGCGGAAGACTTTGGGATTTTGCAGCCGCCTGAAAGCGCCTCCTCGACGATGAAATGAAACGATCGGCGCATCGCCTTTGTTCGCCGTGGTTAGCGAAGTCTTGCCCCCGCGCGAGAAGACTTTCGTCAAATTTGAGGCAAGCAGGCTGAATTGCTGGGTTTGTATCCTTAACGAATTTCGGCGTTTACCTCTTGTTTTAGCTTTGTTTTCCTCAAATTAAGCACGCCATTTAACGACGGATTCAAGCCTGCACGGCATTCTCGAAAGCATCGGAAGAGCAGCCGGCAAGACGAAAGAAGGCAGCTCTCGGGAGCCTGACAGGGCCGGAAAACAGGGGATTGAAATGGCACGTTTTGAAATGCTTGAAGCAGGTTTCGGCGCCATGGGAGCAACTGCCCAGGCCGACATCCTTTTCGAATTGGGCATGATGTATGCGACCGGCCGCGATTGCGAGACCGATGTCGTTGCCGCCCACAAATGGTTCAACATCGCCGCAATCAAGGGCTCGGCCCGCGCCGCCGAGCTGCGCTCGGAACTGTCGGCCGCCATGTCGAAGGTCGAGATCGCCACGGCGCTGCGCGAAGCCCGCGAATGGATGACCATGCACTGAAATCTGCCAATCGCAGACAGATCCATCGAAGACAGGGAAGCTCCGGGATCAAGGCCGCACAGACGGCCAGACCCGGCGAAATTGAAGGCCGCGCAAGACGGTCACGAAGGCAAGGGAAAGAACGCGGCAGGCCGCAAGGCCCAGTCGTGCGCGACACAGGGAAGCTGAGCGGATTTTTAGGCGCGGGGGCGCCTGGAGATTGCTCGACGGGCAAAAAAGCCACGACCAGCCGGAACAAGGCTGGCGTGGCTTTTTGCGTGGATGACGTCTTGCAGGCCCAATCGAGCGGCGCCAATGCGCCTAGACAGGCCGAATGAAGGATGAAATTGTCCGGCCTCTCTGGAAGAAGCGCGGCCGGGGCGGCCGCGCGTGAGTGGAGGAGTTCTACCATCATGAAAAAATTGAGTATTTTGAACGCGGCCATATTCGGCCTGATGTTGAGCACGCCGGTCGCACTCGCAGACGACATCACCTTTGCGGTGGTCGGCCCGATGACCGGACAGCTCGCCACCATCGGCGATCAGTTCAAGCAGGGCGCACAGGCTGCCGCCGATGCGATCAACGCCGCGGGCGGTGTCGACGGTCGTCAGATCAAGCTGAGCATCGAAGACGACCAATGCGATCCCAAGCAGGCCGTGTCGGTTGCCAACCGCGTCGTCGCCGATGGCGTCAAGTTCATCGACGGCCATGCCTGCTCGGGTTCCAGCATTCCGGCCTCGGCTGTCTATGCCGAAGCCGGCGCCTTGATGATGAGCCCGGCCTCGTCAAACCCGGTGCTGACCGATGCGGCAGCCAAGGCCGGCTGGCCGACGATCATGCGCCTTTATACGCGAGACGACGCGCAGGGCGCCTTCATCGGCCCATGGATCGCCAAGAAGTTTGCCGGCAAGAATGTCGTCGTCCTGCATGACAAGAGCGCCTACGGACAGGGCGTGGCTGACGCCGTCAGGGCAACGATGAATGCCGGCGGCCTCAAGGAGGTCTATTATGACGGCATCAACGCTGGCGAGAAGGACTATTCGGCTCTCGTCACCAAGCTCAAGGATTTGAAAGCCGACGTTGTTTATTTCGGCGGCTATCATCCTGAAGCCGGCCTGATCCTGCGTCAGTCGGCGGAACAGAACCTGAAGTTCCAGCTGATCATGCCGGACTCCATCGCCTCGCCGGAATTCTGGCAGGTTGCCGGCCCGGCCGGCGAGGGCACCATGTTCGTCTTCCCGTCGGATCCGCAGGCAAAGCCGGAAGCCAAGGCAGCCGTCGAGAAGATCAAGGCCGGCGGTTTCGTGCCGGAGGGTTTCACGCTGTTCTCTTACGCCACCATCCAGGCTTTCGCCGAAGGCATCAAGCGTGCCGGCAGCGACGACCCGGCCAAGGTTGCCGAAGCGTTGAAGAACGGTACGCCGATCAGCACCGTTGTCGGTGATGTCACCTTCGACGAGAAGGGCGACCTCAAGAATGCCAGCTACGACATCAACCAGTGGCATGACGGCAAATACGCGCCGATCGCGCAGTAATCGCCACCCTGGCGACTGGATGGCATAGAGAAATGGCCGGGTTCATCCCGGCCATTTTTTTGCTTCCCCTGTCGTGGCCTTCCGAACCGTCAGCTCACTGCTGTGGTCGCGGCGTTGTGCTCCTCGACGAACCGCACCAGCACCGTTCCGTCGGTGACCTGTGCGCCCTCTGTGGCGATCTCGGCGATCACGCCGTCATGCGGCGCGGCGATGGTGTGCTCCATCTTCATCGCCTCGAGGATCAGCAGCGGCTGGCCCTTGATCACCGTATCGCCTTTTCCCACGCGCACCAGCTTGACCAATCCCGGCATCGGCGCACGCAGGCTGCCGGTGCTTGCCGCCGCCTCATCGGCCCGTGCCAACGGGTCCGGCACGGCGAAGGTGTAGCCAACGGCGCCTTCGAACACGGTGATATGGCCTGGCCAGCGGGCGAGGCGTGGCGTGGCGCGAAAATCATGCGAATTGGTGTCGCCATAGGGCTTGTCCAGCGCGACCTGGAATCGTCCGTCCGCCCGCACCGAAACCTTCGCCGCGATATCGTCTTCGCCGAACTTCAGCCATGTGCGTCGCGCCACGCTGTGGAAATGGGCATAGCCGACAAGCGACGACCACGGATCGTCGGATGACGGGGTTGCGCCGGCACCGGAGGCCGCAAGAGCGGCGGCAGCAATGGTTTCGTCGCTCGGCGGCGGGACGGTCGCCAAGGTTTCTTGGTGTCTGCCAATCAGGCTGGTGTCGACATCGCCTGCAGCAAAATCCGGATCGGCGGCCAGAGCGGCAAGAAAGGCGGTGTTGACGGTCGAGCCGGCGATCTCGGTCCGGGATAGCGCCGCGCCAAGCGCTTCCAGAGCCCCCTGACGGTCCGTGGCGTGGACGACCAGCTTGGCAATCATCGGGTCGTAATAGGGCGAGATGGCGTCACCCGCCCGCACGCCTGTCTCTATGCGCATCGTGGCGCCTTCGGAGGCCGCGTCTGGAAATTTCAGATGGTGCAGCGTGCCCGTTGCCGGCAGAAAACCTTTCGTCGCGTCCTCGGCATAAATGCGCGCCTCGAAGGCATGGCCGACGAGCGCGATCTCGCTTTGCGTCTTGGGCAGCTTTTCGCCGCTGGCGACCCGCAACTGCCACTCGACCAGATCGTTGCCGGTCACCATTTCGGTGACCGGATGTTCGACCTGCAGGCGGGTGTTCATCTCCATGAACCAGAAGCGGTCGGCTTTCAGGCCCTGCGAGGCATCGACGATGAACTCGATGGTGCCGGCGCCTGAATAATTGATCGCCTTGGCGGCCTTCACCGCCGCATCCGTCATCGCCTTGCGCAAAGCCTCGGTCATGCCGGGCGCGGGCGATTCCTCGATCACTTTCTGGTGGCGGCGCTGCGCCGAGCAGTCGCGTTCATAAAGGTGCACTGCATTGCCGAAATTGTCGCCGAACACCTGCACCTCGATATGGCGCGGCTTGTCGACATATTTTTCGACCAGCACGCGGTCGTCGCCGAAAGCGGCTTTCGCCTCGCGCCGCGCGCTGGACAGCGCCTCGGAAAACTCATCGGGATGCTCGACCCGGCGCATACCCTTGCCGCCGCCGCCGGCGCGCGCCTTGATCAGCACGGGATAGCCGATCTCGCGTGCCTTGGACGCAAGCAGCACGATCTCCTGCGCCTCGCCATGATAGCCCGGCACGACCGGCACGCCGGCCTTTTCCATCAGCCGCTTGGCCGCGTCCTTCAGCCCCATGGCACGGATCGAGGCCGCCGACGGGCCGATGAAAATCAGCCCCGCCGCCGCCACCTGGTCGACGAAATCGGGATTTTCCGACAGGAAGCCGTAGCCGGGGTGAATGGCTTGTGCGCCCGTTGCCAGGGCCGCGGCGATGATCTTGTCACCGCGCAGATAGCTTTCGCTGACGGGCGAGGGGCCGATATGCACCGCCTCGTCGGCCATCTCGACATGCAGGGATCTCGCATCTGCATCCGAATAGACGGCGACAGTGCGCACACCCATCTTGCGCGCCGTCCGGATGACACGGCAAGCGATCTCGCCGCGATTGGCGATCAGGATCTTGGCGAACATGGAGCCTCCGCATGTAAGGTTCGAAGTCCATGGGAAGCAGGGCGCTTGAACACCCCCCTCTGTCCTGCCGGACATCTCCCCCGCAAGGGGGCAGATTGGCAGCTTTGCCCTCGCTGCGAACTTTCAGTGTTGGAATTTGGCGAAAGCGATAGCGACCGTCGATCTCCCCCCACGTGGGGGAGATGTCCGGCAGGGCAGAGGGGGGTACTGTCCCGTGAGCCATTCCAGCCCTCGGCGTAGAGCACTCCCTTACCAAGGGAGTGCTCTACCTTGCGGTCGGTAGTATCTATTTCGATGACGAGATTGCGCAGCCGCCACTCGCGGTCTTGAGCTTCCACCGTGTCAAGCCGGCTTGGCAATTGCGCAGCGCCGTCTCTTCCGCCGCCTTCTGGGACGGCGCGTTGAGCTTCGTCCCGCAGACAATGTAGAGGTCGACGACACGCGAATAAAAGGTTGTAGCGTAGGCCGAATGACCGCTCGCCGCGACGTAGCCCTTGTAGGCAACGTTGCATTCGCCCGAACCCAAGGTCGGCGGAAAACGCACGTCTCCCTTGCGTCCTGCGAGCGATTCCGCCGAGCCGGCGTCGGTCGCTGTTAATATTAGAAATACAGAAAGTATCGAAGCAGCCGTTCCCTGGCAATATTTCAGTTTCATTTCCAGCCCGTCCCCATTGCCCCATGCTGGATAAGCAGTAGCGAATATTTTGCCTCGCCGCCAGTTCACTGTTTGAGAATCGAAGCCGCCTATGCTGGTGAATCGATTGGTCCATACAGTTAAGCCTTTTCGCACGGCAGCAACGGTCCGCCGGTATAGTTCCGCCGTTTGTCCGTCGAAGTTGACCGTCCATTCTCACATCCGAAACACGCCAAAGCGCGTGTCCTCGATTTCGGCGTTGAGCGCAGCGGACAGGCTGAGTGCCAGCACGTCGCGCGTCTTCGCCGGGTCGATGATGCCGTCGTCCCAGAGGCGAGCGGACGAGTAGAGCGGATGGCCCTCATGCTCGTATTTCATCAGGATCGGCTTCTTGAATTTCGCCTCTTCCTCGGCGCTCCATTCCCCGCCCTTGCGCTCGATGCCTTCGCGCTTGACCATGGCAAGCACCGTTGCTGCCTGCTCGCCGCCCATCACCGAGATGCGGGCGTTCGGCCACATCCACAGGAAGCGCGGTGAATAGGCGCGGCCGCACATGCCGTAATTGCCGGCGCCGAACGAACCGCCGATGATGACAGTCACCTTCGGCACCCTGGCGGTGGCAACCGCCATCACCAGCTTGGCGCCATCCTTGGCGATGCCGCCTGCTTCATATTTTCGACCGACCATGAAGCCGGTGATGTTTTGCAGGAAGACCAATGGGATCTTGCGCTGGCAGCACAGTTCGACGAAGTGCGCGCCCTTCAGCGCGCTTTCGGAAAACAGCACGCCGTTGTTGGCGATGATGCCGACCGGCATGCCATGCAGATGGGCAAAGCCGGTGATCAGCGTGGTGCCGTAATTCTGCTTGAACTCGTCGAATTCGGAACCGTCGACGATGCGCGCGATCACCTCGCGGGCGTCATAGGGCTGGCGCAGGTCGGTCGGCACGATGCCGTAGAGTTCATCCGCCGGATGAAGCGGCGGAATCGATCTCTGTAAGTTTAGGCTTACAGTCTTGTTCCGATTCAGGTTTTTGACGATGCGGCGGCAGATGGCGAGCGCATGGTCGTCGTCCAGCGCATAGTGATCGGCAACACCGGAGAGCCTGGTGTGCACATCGGCGCCGCCGAGATCCTCGGCGCTGACATCCTCGCCGGTCGCTGCTTTCACCAGCGGCGGACCGCCGAGGAAGATGGTCGCCTGGTTGCCCACCATGATCGTCTCGTCGGACATCGCCGGCACATAGGCGCCGCCCGCCGTGCAGGAACCCATGACGCAGGCGATCTGCGGAATGCCGGCTGCCGACATGTTGGCCTGGTTGTAAAAGATGCGGCCGAAATGCTCCCGGTCGGGAAACACCTCGTCCTGATTGGGCAGGTTGGCACCGCCGCTATCGACGAGGTAGATGCAAGGCAAATTGTTCTGCAGCGCGATCTCCTGCGCCCGCAGATGCTTCTTCACCGTCAGCGGGTAATAGGTGCCGCCCTTCACCGTGGCGTCGTTGACGACGATCATCACCTCGGTGCCCTCGACGCGGCCGACGCCGGCGATCATGCCGGCCGACGAAATCTCCTCGCCATACATCGACCAAGCGGCGAACTGGCCGATCTCGAGGAAGGGTGAACCGACATCCAGCAATTGCGCGAGGCGCTCGCGCGGCAGGAGCTTGCCGCGCGAAACATGCCGCTCGCGCGCTTCCTCCGAGCCGCCGCGCTCGACGGTGGCCGCCTTCTCCGCAATGTCGGCGACCAGCGCCCGCATGCGCTCGGCATTGGCACGGAAGGTTTCGGAGGAGGGGGATATCTGGGTTTGCAGCGTAGCCATGCTATACCCCCTCCGCCATGATCTCGCGGCCGATCAGCCAGCGGCGGATTTCGCTGGTGCCGGCGCCGATCTCATAGAGCTTGGCATCGCGCAGCAGGCGGCCGGTCGGATAGTCGTTGATGTAGCCGTTGCCGCCAAGCAGCTGGATGGCGTCGAGCGCCATCAGCGTCGCCTTCTCGGCGGCAAACAGCACGCAGCCGGCGGCATCCTTGCGCGTCGTCTGGCCGCGGTCGCAGGCGGCGGCAACGGCATAGACATAGGCGCGCGCGGCGTTCATCACCGTGTACATGTCGGCCAGCTTGCCTTGCACCAGCTGGAACTCGCCGATCGCCTGGCCGAACTGCTTGCGCTCGTGCACATAGGGGATTGCCACGTCAAGGCACGCCGCCATCAGGCCGATCGGGCCGCCGGCAAGCACCGTGCGCTCATAGTCCAGGCCAGACATCAGCACTTCGACGCCGCGCCCTTCCTCATGCAGCACGTTGTCGAAAGGCACCTCAACATTTTCGAACACGAGCTCCCCGGTGTTGGAGCCGCGCATGCCGAGCTTGTCGAGTTTCTGCGCCACGGAAAATCCGGCAAAAGCCTTCTCGACGATGAAGGCGGTGATGCCGCGCGATTTCCGATCCGGATCCGTCTTGGCATAGACGACCAGCGTTTCGGCGTCCGGCCCGTTGGTGATCCACATCTTGGTGCCATTGAGCACGTAGCGATCATTGCGCTTTTCGGCACGCAGCTTCAGCGAGACGACGTCCGAGCCGGCGCCGGACTCCGACATCGCCAGCGCGCCGACACGCTCCCCCGAGCACAGTGGCGGCAGGTATTTTTCCTTCTGCGCCGTTGTCGCCCAACGGTTGATCTGGTTGACGCAGAGGTTGGAATGGGCACCGTAGGAGAGGCCGACCGAGGCCGAAGCGCGTGAAATCTCCTCGACCGCGATCACATGGGCGAGATAGCCCATGCCGGTGCCGCCGAAATCGGGATCGGCGGTGATGCCAAGCAAACCGAGCGCGCCGAGTTCGCCCCACAGATGCGCCGGGAATTCATTCGAGCGATCGATGTCGGCGGCGATCGGCGCGATGCGCTCCTGGGCGAAGCGCCGGACCAAGTCGCGCAGCGCCTCGATCTCCTCGTCATGCCCGAAGCTGAGCGTGTTCGTGTACATGCCGTTCCTCCCTGCGCATGACCCCGAAAATCGACTTTGATTTTCGGAAAGGGATCATGCGCAAAATCAAAATGCTACAGCGTCCTTTGCGCGTCCGAAGGGACGCGCGGCGCTGTAGGTACCGATCCTCGCGCCAACCAAACGCATTGTCATCGAAAGATATGTCGCCGTCACTTCAGCGATCGACAGCCGTTCGCCCGGCCGAAACCAGACGATGACGCCGGTCATCATCTGGATCAGCGCCATGGCCGTCAGCCCGGTGTCGTCGATGCTGAAAGCGCCCGTCTCGTCGCCGTCGCGCAGGATGGCGCGCAGCTCCTTCTCGTAAGCCGTGCGCATGCGCAGTATCTGTGTCAGCCGTTCGGGCGACAGACTGCGCAATTCCATGTTCGACACATGCGTGGCGTGTCGTCGCTCGATATGAAAGGCGATGTGATTGCGCACATAGGCCGAGAGCAGTTGCGCCGGATTTGCATCCGCCGGGCGGGCTGCTTCCCATGCTGTGGCCAGATCTTCCATGTGCTCGCGCATCAGCGTGAACAGAAGCTCTTCCTTGGTTGGAAAGTAGCGGTAGAGCGCAGCTGCCTGGACGCCGACTTCGCTGGCCAACTGGCGCATCGACATCGCCTCGTAACCAAGGCGCGCGATGAGGTTGACCGCTGCCTCACGGATAGACGCTTCGGTCTTTTCGCCATCGGACCCAGCGGTGCGTGCCATGTCAGCTCCTCTGCGGAGCAATAATAAAACGAACGTTCAATTAATTCAAGGCGCCCTATCCAAACTCACCTTCATGCAACGATCCTGAACCCAACAGAGGCGTTTTCTGCCACCAACTCCTCGACATCGACCTTGAAAACCGAAGCGCCGGTCGGCCCTTCCCAGAGGCGCTTGATCATTGTCGAGACCGCTTCATCGAGGCCTGCAATTTGCGTCGTTACGGACCCATCCGCTTCATTGCAAACCCAGCCCGCGAGACCAAGGCCTGTGGCCTCATCCCGGGCCCATGCTCTGAAGCCGACGCCTTGCACATTGCCGTAGATGCGCGCCTGCACTTTCCTGCGATGACCAGTCATGAATCTCTCCAAGCCTGTCTCGTTAAAATCTGGTGCATGGCTCAGGGAATGCAACATGAGAGTTGCGCGCACGACGCAATAGCTGGGCCCTCTGGCTTTGAAATTTCATTGACTCAGTCCATTAATTTTGAAAAATGGAGCTGCCCTATTGGGAGTTGGCTGGATGTTGGACGAACGCAACGCATTGGTGGCCGATGTCAGGCGCTTCAATCGCTTCTACACGCGCACCGTCGGCCTTCTCGACGAGACGCTGACACAAAGTGCATTCACTTTGACCGAGGCGCGCGTGCTGTTCGAATTGGGTCACCGCAGCAACCCGGCTTCCGCCGAAATCGCGGGCGAGCGAGGTTTCCTGGCTGGGGCTTTTCGGCTGGAGAATGGCCCGGCGGCCTCTGAAATATCAAGACAGTTGCGTGTCGATGCCGCCTATCTGACGCGGATCCTGCGCAAGTTTGCGGGCCAGGGGCTGACCGAGGCCAGAACGGACCCGGCTGACCGGCGCCGAAGGGTCCTCTCGCTGACCTCACGAGGCGAGGCAGCGCTTGCCAGACTGCAAGCGGCGGCCGATCGGGACACGGCGCGGCTGATCGAAAGCGTCCCCGACGACAGGTTGCATGAACTGCGCAGCGCCTTGCGCAAGGCGGGGGAATTGCTGGGCGATCCCACCCGTGACAGCAGCGAGGTGACGCTGCGGCCGCATCGCGTCGGCGATGTCGGCTGGGTCGTGCAGCGCCAGGCCCAACTCTATGCCGAGGAATATGGCTGGACGATCGAGTTCGAGGCCATGCTCGCCGAGATCGGCGCCGATTTCATTCGCAATTTCGTGCCCGGCCGCGATTTCTGCTGGATCGCCGAGCGCGGTGGTGAGCCGGTCGGCGCGGTGTTCCTGGTTCATCAGGACGACGAAGTGGCCAAGCTGAGAATGCTGCATGTCGAGTCGCCGGCGCGCGGCCTCGGCATCGGCAAACGACTGGTCGCGGAATGCGTGAACCAGGCCCGGGCTTGCGGCTACGCCAAGCTGGTGCTGTGGACCAACGACATCCTCGTCGCGGCGCGCGCGATCTACGAACGTGCCGGCTTCAGGCTGGTCTCGCAGGAGCATCACCACAGCTTCGGCAAGGATCTGACCGGCCAGACCTGGGAAATGAATTTGTAGCGTGCCTTGTGATTCTGGCTTGCCTACAACCGGATACTAGTTTCCCCGCGCCGCCGCCAAAGCGCCCGGAAGTTCATCGGCGAAGATGTCGAGTTCATGGTCGAGGCCGACGCTGACGCGAATGCAGCGGTCGAGCCGTGGCACCATGGGCTTGCGGATGAAGACGTCGCGTGACAGCAGACCTTGCAGAACTTTCAGCGCGAAAGCGCCATCGCCGCCGCAATCGATGGTGACGAAGTTGGTCGCCGACGCCAGCGGCTTCAGCCCGTTCGCTTCGGCAATGCCGGCGATGCGTCGGCGGCCGGCCGCGACCCGCGCCACCACGCTTTGCAGATAGTCCTGATCGGCGAGCGCCTCGACGCCGGCGATCTGCGCCATGCGGCTGACGCCATAATGGTTGCGGATCTTCTCGAAGTCGCGGATCACCTGGGCCTCGGCGATCGCATAGCCGCAGCGTATGCCCGCCAGCCCGTAAGCCTTCGAGAAGGTGCGCATGCGGATAACATTTGGCCTGGAGATATCGATCGGCGGCAGCGCCGAGGCCGGCCCGAGTTCGCCATAGGCCTCGTCGAGCACAAGCATGGTGGTTTGCGGCAGCGCCTCGATGAAGCGGATGATCTCGCTCCCCTCCCACCAACTGCCCATTGGATTGTCCGGGTTGGAGAGATAGACCAGCGGGGCCTTGTCCTTGCGCACCGCCGCCAGCAGGCCATCCAGGCTTTCCCGGTCGTTCTCGTAAGGAACTGTCACCAGCCGCCCGCCGACACCGGCAATGTGGAAGTTGAAGGTCGGGTAAGCGCCGAGCGAGGTGACCACCGCGTCACCAGGCGCGACGTACATGCGTGCCACAAGGCTGAGCAGGCCATCTATGCCCTCGCCGACAACGACGTTCTCGGCTTCTAGGCCGTGATGGGCGGCAACCGCCAGCTTCAGATCGTGATTGTCGGGATCGCAATACATCCACATGTCGCCGGCGATCTCGGCCATCCGGGCGGTGACGCGCGGCGAGGGACCAAAGCTGCTCTCATTGGCGCCGATGCGGGCGCGGAAAGCGCGGCCACGCTCGCGCTCCTGCGCTTCGGGGCCGACAAACGGCACCGTCGAAGGAAGCGCTGCGATGAGCGGCATGAGGGGAGGGCGCTGGTGCATGGCGGAAGCTCGCTTGAAAAAGGGCCTTCTTGCTAGCGTGGCCGACTTGGCCGTGCAAGCACCCGGCGGTCCGCAATCGTAACGCTGGATTCCTGCGTATCTTTTTGCTAGCGAGACGCAATGAACAATCGTCTGCCGCCTGCCTGGTCCAAGCACCTGAAGGTCCAAACCGGACCGAAACCCAAATTCCCGCAACCGAATCTTCCGAAAGCGAATTCGCTTTCGCGTGCGCAGGCCGACGAGGCGTTGCTGCAGCAGGCATATCAGTTTCAGCAAGTCAAACGGCTCGGCGAAGCTCAGGACTTATGCCTGCAAGTTCTGGCGCGTACGCCCAACCATCCACTTGCCCTGTATATCTTGGGGACCGTGTGCCTGGGCTACGACGATGAGGCGGCCTTGCGATATTTCGCACGCGCGGTCGGCGAGGAGCCAAAAAACCCTTACTACCACCTTGGGCTGGCTTCGGCCTATGTGAAGGTCAGCGAATATTCGCCAGCAATCAGACATATGCAATACGCCTTGGAGTTGCAGCCAGATCTTATCGAAGCACTTTGTGCATTGGGGGACGCTTATATCGACTTTGACAAACCTGAGATGGCTTTGCCGCTTTATGAGAAGGCACTAAAAATAAACCGGGATCATCCAAAGGTGCGGATCGGACTGGCTCGCGCGCTCACCAGCGTGGGACGGATGGTTGAAGCTGCCGCCTATCTTCAGGAGGCAATCGAACGTCGTATCAAGGTGCCGGCGGCGTACAATGACCTCGTGCAGACACAAAAATTCACCGAAGAGCCTAAGGAGCTCAAGGCCATTCTTGGCGAACTTGGAAATCCGAAGCTTGAACCGGATGGTGCCGAGAACCTTCATCTCGCGGCCGGCAAGGTGCTAAATGATCTCAAACGCTATAAGGATGCATTCGACCATTTCAACAAGTCGAAACAGGCATCAGGCCGCAACTTCGATATCGACCAATACCGTCGCTGGATAGACTCACTGATTGCGACCTTCACGCCTGAGATGCTGGCTGCCAAGGCCGATTACGGAAATCCTTCGGAAATTCCCGTGTTCGTGGTCGGCATGCCTCGCTCAGGCACGACTCTTACGGAACAGATCTGCGCCAGTCATCCTGATGTACATGGCGCGGGCGAACTAATGAAGCTTAGGCGGGTGGCGAATGCGATTGAACTCAGAAGGTCGTCCGCCGGAGATTTGAACTCGGCGATCGCGTCGATCACAAAAGGCTTGTCCCGAACATTGGCCGAGGAGCATTTGTCCTATCTGAAGGAGCGGGCGCCCGCGGCACTTAGGATAGTGGATAAGATGCCGCATAATTTTGAACTGATCGGTTTGATTGGCCTTCTCTTCCCCAACGCAAAGATCATCCATTGCCGCCGTGACGCCATCGACAATTGCGTCTCTTGCTATGTCTTGAAATTCGGCGAGGGGCACAGTTACAACACCGACCTGAAGACACTCGGTCTGTACTATCGCGAATATGACCGTCTGATGCAGCATTGGAACGAGGTTTTCCCGGGCCTGATCTTCGAAAACCAGTACGAAACGCTGGTTGAGGATCAAGAAGCGCAGTCACGCCGCCTCATAGATTACCTTGGGCTGCCCTGGGATGACGCCTGCCTGCGTTTTTTCGACAGGGATGGTTCGGTCAATACGCCCAGCCGCTGGCAGGTTCGCCAACCGATCTACAAATCGTCGGTCAAGCGCTGGAAGAATTATGAAAATGAGATTCAGACGCTGATTGATGCGTTGGGCGATCTAGCGGACAAATAGTCCAATCCGTAATTTGCCGACGAGCTTTGCGGGTGCATGCAATGCGTCCGAGACTTTCGCTGTTAATACCGAATCAGCACCGCATCCGATGGTCGTACAACGTCCTGAAAAAACCCGGCGGTTGCCCGCCAGGTTTCGATTTCGACAAGTCGAAATGTATTAGAACGAGCGCTGGAAGCGGAGCAGGCCGCCGACGCTGTTCTTCTTGTCGGCCGGAGTCCAGGCGACGTTATCCGTGCTGCCCTCATCGAACTTGCCGGCGTGAAGATAGTCAACTTCGGCCGTGACGGTGAAGCCGGGGACGATGTCATAGGCAACGTTCGCTGCGACGCCGACGTTCTTCCAGTCATCAGCAGACGCCTGAAGGTTGAACGAGGTCTTCTCGTTGAACTTGTAGGTGCCACCGCCCCAAACTGCCCAGTTGCCGCCCCACTGCTTGTAGAAGCCTCGACCGCCCGCGGGCTGATCGTAGGTCGGGTCGTTGAGGTTATCGTCGGTGCCATAGCCACCAATGATGAACAACGACAACTCGTTGGAAACGTTCACATCCAAGCGAACCTTGCCAGCGACTTCTTCGTAGTTGCTGTCATACGCAACGACACCAGTGATCGCGCCCCAGCCCTGGGTCCACTTCACGCCGCCGACAACATGCGGAACATAGCTGTCGATCGTGCCAACGCCATACTTGCCGTTGCCAAGATCGTCGACGGATCCAGCGCCCGAGCCTTCTTCGAGCGAGAGCACGGCCGAGAAACCATTGCCTGCGTCGAAATAGTACTGGACGACGTTGGTGTCGAAGTCGCCGTAGGGAACCAGCGTATCCTGGATGACATTGCCGGCGTAGCCGATGAACGTATCGAAGGCCGATTCGTCTTTACCGACGCGCAGACCGCCAAGTTGGATCCAGGCGAAGTTCAGCGATACGTCCTTGTTGTGCGCATCGTTCGGGCCGAAGTCGGGATCACCGTTGCTGTTGCCGAAATTGAAGCGGGTCTCGGTGTAGGTCTTCAAGGTGCCGAGCTCGGTCTCCTGGCCGGTCCAGGTTTTGAGCGTGAAGCGGGTGTTCTTGTACCAGGCTCCCTGGTTCTTGCCGTCCTGCACGTCGTTGCTGCGAGCACCATCGAACGAGCCGACGTCGCCAGCACCGATGTCATAACGGACATAGCCGCCGATGCGCAGGCAGGTTTCGGTGCCGGGGATGTAGAAGTAGCCAGCGCCGTAGACGTCGCAAATCTTGACGTATTCAGCGGGTTCCGGCTCGGCGACGACGACGGCGTCGGCGGCGCGCGCACCGGAAACTGCGATCAGGGCCGCAGCGGAGCCGAGGAGAAGGCTCTTGATGTTCATTTTCTGACCTCCAGTCAGAATCGAATGAAATTACGGGAGCCGCCGTCCGCTTCATCGGAGTAACGAGCTGTTATCGCTATCTCTTTTTGGAAAACCGTAGCATTTTTCGGTAGGCCTGCGGTCGTCACCAAAGCGTTTACTGGCGAAAGCGTGCCTGACCCGGATTTGAGATAACGTTCGAATGAAGCTGCCTTGGCCTGATTCGAGAAGGCCATATAGGTGACGATCCGCCATGGCAGGAACTTGGACGTATGGCTGGATTTTCCCGAATTGTGCTCGGCAAGCCGTCGTTTTAGGTCCGACGTCATGCCGACATAACGCCACCTTCCGCAACCTCGCTCTCCAGAAGATAAACGTACCACATGAGCCGGCCCCTCCTTTGCCAATGCGAGAAGGTATCCGGCTTGGCCGAAGGGCAGCTGCCAACCCTGTTTTTGCAAGAAATTCAGGCGCTTGAGCCCTCCTTCGCTACGGCTTCGGAGGGCATCCTGTTTCGCGCGGGGAGGTCGGGACTTGTCCTGCGAAGCGCGCAGCGCGAAGCAGGATGGCGGAGAGGATGGGATTCGAACCCACGAGAAGCTTTTGACCTCTACTCCCTTAGCAGGGGAGCGCCTTCGACCACTCGGCCACCTCTCCGTTGGGCCGCTGGATAAAGAAAAGCGCCGGCACAATCAACAAGCCCGCATCATTATATGCAAAATAAGAAGGCGCCGAACCGCGACCTTCCATAGATGTGGCGGTTCTGCGGTTGTTTCTGGCCAGCGACTCGGGAACTCGCCATGATTCCGTCGGTCCATCGCCGGATTCGGCGACGAGCAAGGGGTTGCGGTGGCCTGATGGTTAACGAGAGCTTTCTGAGTGAGGCCAAATCGTGTCATTTGTGCAACAACGCCGGGGGATAGCAGCCAGGCAGCCCTTTCACCGGTACGATCGTGGTTGAACGCCGCCGTCTCATGAGTAATGTCGATTTTGAAGGAGCGGCGCGGTGCGCATCTTTTTCGGTAGTGGGGATGGGGCAGGGAACGCTGTCCTTCAGCAAAGAATACCCAGACCCGTTTTTTAACTTTTGACTGGAGGTCAGAAAATGAACATCAAGAGCCTTCTCCTCGGCTCCGCTGCGGCCCTGATCGCAGTTTCCGGTGCGCGCGCCGCCGACGCCGTCGTCGTCGCCGAGCCGGAACCCGCTGAATACGTCAAGATTTGCGACGTCTACGGCGCTGGCTACTTCTACATCCCCGGCACCGAAACCTGCCTGCGCATCGGCGGCTATGTCCGTTATGACATCGGCGCTGGTGACATTGGTTCGTTTAATGGTGCTCGTGCTATCGACCGGATGGATGGTGACGTCCAGGATACCTGGAGAAAAAATGCACGCTTCACGCTGAAGACCTGGACCGGCCAGGAGACCGAACTCGGTACCTTGAAGACCTACACCGAGACTCGTATCAATTTCGGCAACACGAATTTTAGCGACGAAGCCTTCAATAAGGGCATTTCGCTTAATTTCGCTTGGATCCAGCTCGGTGGCCTGCGCGTCGGTAAGGACGAATCGGCGTTCGATACGTTTACCGGTTATGCTGGCAACGTCATCCAGGATACGCTCGTTCCTTATGGTGGCTTCGACACGAACGTGATTCAGTACTACTTCGACGCTGGGAACGGCTTCTCGGCTGTGGTCTCTCTCGAAGAAGGCTATGGCGACTTCACGATCGACAGCTACGTCCCTCATGTCGTTGGCGGCGTGAAGTGGACGCAGGGTTGGGGTGGCATCAGCGGTGTCATTGCTTATGACAGCAATTACGAAGAAGTTGCTGGAAAGGTTCGTTTGGATGTGAACGCCACGAATGAACTTTCGCTGTTTATCATGGGTGGCTACGGCACTGATGATAATATCAACGACTTCGGCGGTGGTCGCTCCATGTACAAGCTGTGGGGCGGCAACTGGGCAGTCTGGGGCGGTGGCACCTACAAGTTCAACGAGAAGACCTCGTTCAACGCCCAGGTGTCGTATGATGAAGACGAGAACCTCGGCATCGCGGCGAATATCGCCTATGACGTCGTTCCCGGCTTCACGGTCACGGCCGAAGTCGACTACGTCAATGCGGGCAGCTTCCCGGCGTCCAACTGGACCGGCGCTGACGATGACAGCAGCATCGGCGGTATCCTCCGCTTCCAGCGCTCGTTCTAAGGGCTGGTTCCTTACAGGTGAAATCCAGCCCGGGCGCACAACGCCCGGGCTGTTTTTGTTTCGTGACTGGATCAAGGCAAACGGAAGGATGGGGGTAACGGTAGCTGAATAAATCCGTGGGGTGATTTCGTGGGATCCGCTGATGGGCGGATGAAATCACAGCTGCGTGATTAAAATCTCTTGAAAGGACGCTTCCAAGCGGGTAGGGCTGACCTATCCCACTCGGGGGTGTGGCAAATGATGACGAACGAAGCGATTCAAGAGGGCGAGACCTCTGATCATTTTTCGATGTTTTCTTCTCAAAGTCCGAAGATTCGATACACCTACAACAAGATTAGAGAAGTAAAGTCGCATCGGGTCGGAGATCTTTTTTCAGCATATCGGGACATATTATGGGATGATGGGCGGCATAAGTATAATGTCAGCTCGTTCATCGGCGAAATAGACGAGATTCTCCTTGGGGAGCGTTTCAGCGCCTTTGACCAAAGTACCCTGGACAACCTTATCGGCACCTTGCGCCAGCGCGGCAACAGCAACGCAACCATCAATCGAAAAATGGCTGCCCTCAGCAAACTGCTGCGCAAGGCTCACAAGATGGGAGATATCCACAGCCTGCCCGAGTTCCGCCGCCAGAAGGAGCGGGCGGGTCGGATTCGCTTCCTCGAAAGGGACGAAGAGGCGCGCCTGTTCGCCGCCATCAAGAACCGCAGCGAGGATGCCTACAGGCTTTCCGTCTTCCTGGTCGACACCGGATGCCGTCTCGGCGAGGCGCTTGGGCTGATCTGGAACGATATCCAGGAGCATCGCGTCAGTTTCTGGATCACCAAATCCGGCCGCAGCCGCACCATTCCAATGACCGAGCGAGTCAAAGAAGTCATCAAGCTGCCTCCCACTGAGGGTCGCCGGCCCAAAGGACCGTTCACCAAGCTCAGCCAGGCACAGTTTCGTGCCATCTGGAACGACGCGAAGGCCGAAGTCGGCCTCGGCGCCGACGACCAGGTGGTACCCCACATACTGCGCCATACCTGCGCCTCGCGCCTTGTCCAGGGCGGCATCGACATCAGGCGCGTGCAGATGTGGCTCGGCCACCAGACGCTGTCGATGACGATGCGCTACGCGCATCTGGCCACAAACGATCTCGACGGCTGCGTCATTGTGTTGGAAACGCCTCGATCGACTCAGCCGGGCGGCAATCGCGCTGAAGGCTCCGTGTTTTCTTCGCCCGTGACGACGCCTTCGTCGCCGACGGCAGGGCGGAAAAAGAGGGACGAGGCAGCCGCCGCCGCAAAAGAGTCGCCGAAAGCGGCTCGGAAAAATTCAAAAGCCAAGTAGGCTGAAGAATCCTGTCTATACTATTGTAGCTATCCCGTGACCTTGTTTGGTCATGGGATTTACTTCGAGATATTCCTGCGTTCGGCTTGATCGAGAAAAGCGGCTATGTCGCCCGGCAGGCTGCCGGTCTCGAGGAATGGCGCATGGCCCTGGCCCTCGACAGTGATCGTCTCCATCATGGAATGGCGCTCTCTCATCTGGTTGAGCGTGTCCATGGACAGCAATCTCGAATTGGCACCACGTATGGCGAGCAACGGGATGGCGGCCAACGCCTCGAATTGAGGCCATAGATCAGGCAGCTTCTGCGTCAGATCGAGGCTCGCCACGGTATCCACCAACTTCGGATCGAAATCCGGCACCAGCCCACCATCCGTTTCGCGGTAGAGAGCCCATACCATCCGATCCCAATCGGCGCCGGAAAGGGCAGCGAAGTCCTTGCCATGCACGCTGCGCTGGGCGGAAGTCGCCTGTGTGCGGGTTTTCGGTGCCGGGTCGCGCTCGAGATAAGACTGGATATGGGCAAGTCCGGCCGTCTCGATCACCGGTCCGATGTCGTTGAAAACAATGACTTTCAGGATGGGTGGCCGCATCATCCCGAGCACATGGATGATCAGCCCGCCGCGCGAGGTGCCGATGAAGGCCGCTTCCCCGATGCTCAGCGCCGTCAGCCCGGCCAGGATGTCGCCAGCCTCCACGCCGACATTGTAATTTTTGACGTCGGGATCATAGGCTGACTGCCCGCGCCCACGGTAGTCGAAGGCGATGACCTTTCGCGGAGTTGCCGCATCCGTCGACAGATAGAGCGCCAGCTCGTGAAAATCCTTGGCGTTGCGGGTCAGGCCAGGCAGGCAGACAACCGGCCAGGATCCGGTATTGGCCTCACCATAGATGCGCGCATGAAGCTTCAGCTCATCGGGTGCGCTGAAGAAGAAGTCGGAAAAGCCTTTGGTGCTCGACATCTGGATTCTCTCCCGCCATGCCTCAGCCGACTGCTACAGGCGAGCGCGGGGATGGTCAAATAGAGGGCGGGGCGCTGAAGCTGCCGATCTCCCCCCTTGCGGGGGAGATGGCCGGCAGGCCAGAGGGGGGTGTGAAGGATTGCCAACCTTGGCCCATTACTGGGAATGAGCCATTGAACTGATAGGCCGAGGGACAGCACCCCCCCTCTGCCTTGCCAGGCATCTCCCCCGCAAGGGGGAGATCTCCAGCTTCGACGAAGTCGCCTCTTGAGCCGTCAACCCCGCCCGTTCACCAGATCCCCGACAATGTCGTATTTGCCCGAAATACGCATCTTGTAGACCTCGTAATTCTCCATCACGCGCTGAACGTAACTTCTGGTTTCCGTGTAGGGAATTCGCTCGATCCAGTCGACGACCGCGTCGATGTCCTTGCCGCGTGGGTCGCCATACCTGGCCACCCACTGGCTGGCCCGGTTGGGGCCGGCATTGTAGCCGGCGAAGGTCAGCACGTAGGAGCCGTTGAAGCGGTCGAGCTGTTCGCCGAGGAAGGCCGAACCAAGCGTCGCGTTATAGCCGGCATCAGTGGTCAGCCGTGTTTGTGAAAACTGCAGCCCGGCCTTCTTCGCCAGTTGCCTTGCGGTTCCCGGCATCAGCTGCAGCAGCCCGCGCGCGCCGGCGCTCGACACGGCGCCGATGTTGAATTCGCTTTCCTGGCGGGCGATCGCATAGGCCAGCGCCTTGCCCGAGCCGGAAATGTCGGCCGAATCGGGAATGACGCCGAGCGGATGCGACAATGCGCCGACATCGATGCCGCGCGCCCCGGCGATCTTGCCGATTTTCAGCGCCATGAAATGGTTCCCTTGCTTTTCGGCAAGGACAGCGAGCAGCGCCAGTTCGCCTGGACTGGTCAACTGCCCGGCAAGGTCACGATAGAGCGTCTCGGCATAGCGGTCGTAGCCCGCCTCCTGCAGCCGCTTGATGGCGCTGACGGCCTCGCGGCCGGCAAAATTCTGCCGGTCGGCTGCACTTGGCGAGGGATAGACGATGTTCAGCGCCTGCCGGCCCACGCGTTCGGCGGCAAGCTGGCCGTAGAATGTCGTGCCATAGGCAGTGGCGCGTGCAAAATAGTCCTTGGCATTGCCCGGACCGCCGACTTCCGCGGCACGGCCGAGCCAATAATAGGCGCGCGACAGCGTCATCGGCCCCTGGGCGAGGTCCGCGATGCGAGCGAAATGACTGGCCGCGGTTTTTGGGTCGTTCAGGCCGCGCAGCGCATACCAGCCAGCATGGAATTCGGCGTCTGCCGCATTGGCGGCACTTTCGGCGGCGTGTGTGGCGACGATCTTGTACGCGGTCTTCATGTCGCCCTGGTCTACCAGTTCGCGCGACAACACCCGGCGCTCGACCCACCAGGCATCCGGATCGACGAGAGCGTCGCGATCGGTCGGCGCCTGCATCACAATGGCGGCGGCCCCGGCAAAATCCTCCTGCTTGCGCAGATATTCGGCCTGCGCGAAGAAGTAGCCGGCCGAACGTTGCATTGCCGGCACGGCCTTCAGCAGCTTGGGCGCGTTCTTGTCGCCTTTGTCGGCCGCCGCCCAGGCCTCGGCGAGTTGCTGGGCGCCAGCCAGGCTGGCGACGCGCAAGGCGGAATTCGCGCGGTCGGCATAGAACATGCGCTCCATGCGAAAACGGTGGTCGGTGGCCGGGATCAAGCTGCCGAATTCCTTGATCAGCGCCGCCTCGTCCCTGGCCTCCAGGATCGCGGTGCGCCAGAAGGGCGACAGCACCGAACGTGCCGCCTTGATATTGCCTGACGCCACATAGGCGCGGGCAAGAACCATCACGCCTTCGAATGTCTGCGGCTGGCTGCCGTCGAACGCCCTGATAACGATGTCGGGGGCAGGGTTCTCGCGATAGAGTGCGCGCTCGCTGTTCCTGCGCAGGGCGACGGTGCCCGGCCAATTGGGCAGCATCTTGGCCGCAGCAGTGATATCGCCGCTCGGAACCTTGTCGCCGCCATAAAGCGCGATCGCCCAGGCAAGGATATGCTGGTCGAGCGACTGAGCGGGAAGGGCATCGCGCACTCCACGAGCGCGGGGACTATCGCCCGCCGCCAACGCATCCAGCCCGCTTTTCAGGGGGGCGACGTCAGGCAAGGGCGCCTGTCGCGTCCTATCCTGCAGGTCTGGCAGCGCAATTGCAGCGCCTGGCATCGGAATGGCTGAGGTGACCCGTACGTCCACGCTACCGCTGATCGCCATGCCCGGCATCAGCGCGAGCGTGGCGCCAAGCAGCGCGAGAATGTGAGGCCGACCGCCCGGCATGATCCTTAAGTCTTTCCTTGTCCTGGCATTCCACAGGCTGGCGAAGATGCCTCGAAGCCTAAACTTAGGTCATGAAGAGCCCGTAAACAAAGGGTTAGCGAGGCTGTTCGAATTGCGCTTGCTGGCACCATGGCAATGCTTGCCGCGCAACCATGTCGAGACTATGGTGCGCCGCTTCGCTTTCGGTTAGAAGGCGCGACCACAAACACCGACACAAACACCAGAAGTGCCAAGGAGTTGGACGACATGCTGAGAGGCTCGCTTACTGCGCTCGTGACACCGTTCGAAAAGAGCGGGCGTTTCGACGAGAAAGCCTTTCGCGCGTTCGTCGAATGGCAACTCTCAGAGGGCACGACGGGCCTGGTGCCGGTCGGCACCACCGGCGAGTCGCCGACGCTGTCGCATGACGAGCACCGCCAGGTCGTCAAGGTGTGTATCGAGGTGGCCAAGGGCCGCGTTCCGGTCGTCGCCGGCGCCGGCTCCAACAACACCGAGGAAGCAGTCGGCCTCGTGCAGTATGCCGAGAAGGCCGGCGCCGATGCCGCCCTCGTCGTCACGCCCTACTACAACAGGCCGACACAGCGCGGTCTTTACGAGCATTTCGCGGCGGTCGCCAAGGCGACCAAGCTGCCGATCATCATCTACAACATCCCGCCGCGCTCGGTCATCGACATGATGCCGGAGACGATGGGGCGGCTCGCGCACGACTTCAAGAATATTGTCGGCGTCAAGGATGCCACCGGCAAGGTCGAACGGGTCTCCGAGCAGCGCGCCACGTGCGGCAAGGATTTCATCCAGCTCTCGGGCGAGGACGCTTCGGCGCTCGGCTTCAACGCGCATGGCGGCGTCGGCTGCATTTCGGTGACATCGAACGTTGCGCCGCGGCTCTGCGCCGAATTCCAGGAGGCAACGCTTGCCGGCGACAGCGTCAAGGCGCTGGATCTGCAGGATCGCCTGCTGCCGCTGCACAAGGCGATCTTCATCGAGCCTGGCGTTTCCGGCGCCAAATACGCGCTGTCGAAGCTAGGCAAGGTCGAAAACGTGCTGCGCTCGCCGCTGGTGACGATCGAACAGTCGACTGCCGACAAGATCGATGCGGCTATGAAGCACGCCGGCTTGATTAATTAGCGAGCCCGTTTGGAAACTCTACTCCTGCGGCCATCTGAAGGCGTCACCTGCGCTTCCGGTGCTCACGTACTATATGTACGCTCCGCTCCGGTTCTCGATGACACCATCATCTGACTCGCAGGAGCGAGTTTCGAAACGGACTCTAAGCATCATGAACCAGGTCAGAAAAGCCGATCCCAACAACAAGACCGTTTCGGAAAACCGTAAGGCGCGGTTTTCCTATGAGGTGCTTGACACGGTCGAGGCCGGTCTGGTGCTGACCGGCACCGAGGTCAAGTCGCTGCGCCAGGGCCAGGCCAACATCCAGGACAGCTATGCCTCGGTCGAAGGTGGCGAGATCTGGCTGATCAATTCCTATCTGCCGGAGTATCTGCAGGCCAACCGCTTCAACCATGAGCCGCGCCGGCGCCGCAAGCTGCTGCTCAACAAGCGCGAGATGGCGAAACTGTCACAGAGTGTCGACCGCGAAGGCATGACACTGGTGCCGCTGAAAATCTATTTCAACGACCAGGGCCGCGCCAAGCTGCTGCTCGCTGTCGGCCGCGGCAAGAAACTGCACGACAAGCGCGAATCCGAGAAGCAGCGCGATTGGTCGCGCGAGAAGGGCCGGCTGTTAAAAGAGCGTGGGTAGGCGGGGCCATTCGCTTGAAGAACCGGATTGTCCTCTTTGGTTTGGCCAGCCTGGTCTTGTTGTGTTTCGTCGCCGCAGGCGGCTATCTCTATTTCAGGTCATTCTCGCCGGATCGCGATAAATATCCGGTCAGGGGCATCGACGTCTCCCATCATCAGGGCCAGATCGATTGGCGGCGCGTAGCCGCCGACGATGTCGCCTTTGCCGTCATCAAGGCGACCGAAGGCGGCGATCATGTCGATGATGCTTTCGCACGGAATCTGGAAGAGGCCCGGGCCGCCGGTCTCGCCGTCGGCGCCTATCACTTTTTCACCTTTTGCCGGCCGGGTGCGGACCAGGCGAAGAATTTCATCTCGGTGGTGCCGCACGATCAGTCCCTGCTGCCACCCGTGGTCGACATCGAATTCGGCGGCAACTGCCCGCAGCGGCCGACGCCCGAACAATTGAACGCCGAACTGGCCGCGTTCCTCGCTCCAGTCGAGGCGGCGTTCGGCAAGCCGGCGGTGGTCTATCTGACCGACGACGCAGCGGAAGCGTATGCAGGGCGCATTGCTGCCCGTCCGCTCTGGCTCCGCTCATTGCTCCTGGAGCCGGATCGCGACGACTGGGTCTACTGGCAGTACCACAACAGGGGTCGCGTTGACGGCATCAATGGCGATGTCGACCTGAATGTGCTGCAGGGTGGGCCAGCCATGTTGGATGCGCTGAATGCACTGCCGCGCTGAGTTGATGTCTGGCGGACACCAGCTCCAATTACTGCAAAAACATTTATGTCCGCAAGAATTCCGCTATCTGGCTGAAAACACTGACGAACATCGCTTCGGTCAGCACGCCGGTATTGGTGTTGTAGCGTGAGCAGTGATAGCTCGAAAACAGCGTGACGCCACCGGCCGGCAGCTGCCCGCCATGCTTGAACGGGTAGGCGGCGACGCGCCCACCCAGCGCCCGCACCGTCGACTGATGCGCGATCGATCCCAGTGCCAGCACGGCGCGCAAATTAGGGAACCGGGCGATCGTCGGCACCAGGAATGTCCGGCACGTGGCGATCTCGGCGCCCACCGGTTTGTTCTCCGGCGGCACGCAGCGCACCGCATTGGTGATTGCGGTTCCGACAAGCTCCAATCCGTCATCGGGCCTGGCCTTGAATTCACCGCGCGCAAAACCGTGCGAAATCAGCGTCGAGTAGAGCAGGTCGCCGGCATAGTCGCCGGTGAAGGGCCGTCCTGTGCGGTTCGCGCCGCGCAGCCCGGGCGCCAACCCGACGATCAGAAGCCGGACGGCGTCGTCGCCTTCCGGCGGCAAAAAAGTCGGCACCGGTGCGTTGAACCAGGATGGTTCGCGCTGCCGCCACTCGGCGATGAAGTCGTGCAACCGCGGGCAGAGTGGGCAGTCGCGACTAGGCTCTGAGGCGCAAAGGGCGGTCAAGGCGACCGGCCTCAGTAATCATCCTCGTCGACTTCGGCCGGCTCGGGCTTGCGCACCAGCCGCTCGGACGGATCGCGGCCAACGTCGTTCTTCAAGGTCGTCAGGTCGATGAAATGGTCAGCCTGGCGGCGCAGATCGTCGGAGATCATCGGCGGCTGCGAGGCCATGGTCGAGACGATCGACACCTTGCGG
Source organism: Mesorhizobium sp. M0088 (assembly GCF_040322895.1). NCBI lineage: Bacteria > Pseudomonadati > Pseudomonadota > Alphaproteobacteria > Hyphomicrobiales > Phyllobacteriaceae > Mesorhizobium > Mesorhizobium sp. M0088. The sequence continues at coordinate 24,288 of NZ_JAMYUI010000032.1, read as the reverse complement.
CCGCGCCGCTGCAGCGCCTCGACCAGCGTGCGGAAATCGCCGTCGCCGGAAAAGATGACATAGTGGTCGACGACATCGGCGAGCTCCAGCGCATCGACCGTGAGCTCGATGTCCATATTGCCCTTGATCTTGCGGCGGCCGGTCGAGTCGGTGAATTCCTTGGCCGGCTTGGTGACCACCTTGAAGCCGTTGTAGTCGAGCCAGTCGATCAGCGGACGGATCGAGGAGTATTCCTGATCCTCGACCAGCGCCGTGTAATAATAGGCGCGCAGGAGATAGCCACGTTTCTGGAAGCTCGACAGGAGCTTGCGATAGTCGATGTCGAAGCCGAGCGCGCGCGACGTCGCATAGAGATTGGCGCCGTCGATGAATAGGGCGATTTTTTCACGAGGGTCGAACATGGAAAATATTCCTTCTCGAAATAAACGGCCGTCTAAACGAAATGCGATAGCGACGTTCGGTCAGGCTCATAATAAACCGGCTGACCTCCACGCCATCCGAGATAGCGCCAGATTCACGGCAATCCAAGGGCGCGTGCGGCACTGCAAGCAATTGTGATCGGGACACCGAACACATAAGCACAGCCAGTTTTTGCCGAATCGGGTGTTTCAACGAAGGATTGGGCGCCCTGCAGCCCGGCCATTGCCATGATGCTTGTATTTTGGCGGCGTTCGGGTTATGGACCGCGCCTGTTTTCCATCAAATCCATCGCATGAAAGGGGCAATCCATGGCCCGCGTAACCGTTGAAGATTGCATCGACAAGGTCGACAACCGCTTCGAACTGGTGCTGCTTGCCGGCCACCGTGCCCGGCAGATCAGCCAGGGCGCGCCGATCACCGTGCCGCGTGACAACGACAAGAACCCGGTCGTGGCGCTGCGCGAGATCGCCGATGAGACGCTGTCGCCCGACGACCTCAAGGAAGATCTGATTCATTCGCTGCAGAAGCATGTCGAGGTCGACGAGCCCGAGGCCGATGGCGAGGCGATTGCCGATCAGACCGGCACCGCCGTTGCTGCCACCGATGCCGACGACACCGAGGAGAACATCACCTTCGACCGCATGACCGAGGAAGATCTCCTGGCCGGCATCGAGGGTCTGGTGCCACCGGAAAAGAGCGACGACTACTAAGAGCCTGGATCAAGCATCCGGCACTTCCGTCCTGGCAGTTTCGTGGCTATCTATGACATGCGCCGTACAGCAGTGCGGCGCATGATTCATTTCACCGCTGCGAGATCCCGCCCATGATGCGTCAGTATGAGCTTGTCGAGCGCGTCCAGCGCTACAAGCCTGACGTCAACGAGGCGTTGCTCAACAAGGCCTATGTCTATGCCATGCAGAAGCATGGCCACCAGAAGCGCGCTTCCGGCGACCCGTATTTCTCGCACCCGCTCGAAGTCGCCGCCATCCTCACCGAGATGCATATGGACGAGGCGACGATCGCGGTCGCCCTGCTGCACGACACCATCGAGGACACGACCGCCACACGGGCGGAGATCGACGATCTGTTCGGCCCCGAAATGGGCAAGCTGGTCGAGGGCCTGACCAAGCTGAAGAAGCTCGATCTCGTCTCGAAGAAGGCCGAGCAGGCGGAAAACCTGAGAAAGCTTCTGCTGGCGATTTCAGAAGATGTCCGCGTGCTGCTGGTCAAGCTCGCCGACCGCCTGCACAATATGCGCACCCTCGACCACATGCCGGAGGCCAAGCGCCTGCGCATCGCCGAGGAGACGATGGATATCTACGCGCCGCTGGCCGGCCGCATGGGCATGCAAGGCATGCGCGAGGAGCTGGAAGAGATCGCCTTCCGCTTCATCAATCCGGAAGCCTATCGCGCCGTCACCGCACGGCTTGCCGAAATCTTCGAGCGCAACAAGGGCGTGCTGACGGACATCGAAAAGGCGCTGTCCACGCTGTTCGAGAAGCATGCGATCAACGCCGGCGTGAAGAGCCGGCAGAAGAAGCCGTGGTCGGTGTTCCGCAAGATGGAGGCCAAGGCGCTGTCCTTCGAGCAGCTCTCGGATATTTTCGGCTTCCGCGTCGTCGTCGACACGGTCGAGGATTGTTACAGGGCGCTTGGCGCCATCCACACCGCGTGGTCGATGGTGCCGGGCCGCTTCAAGGACTACATCTCGACGCCGAAGCAGAACGATTATCGGTCGATCCACACCACCATCGTCGGCCCGTCGCGCCAGCGTGTCGAGCTGCAAATCCGCACCCGCGAGATGAACAAGATCGCCGAATACGGCGTCGCTGCCCATTCGATCTACAAGGACACCGGCGGCAAGACGAATGGCGCCGCCCACGCGATTTCGAAGGAAACCAACGCCTATGCCTGGCTGCGGCGCACCATCGAGCAGCTTGCCGAGGGCGACAATCCCGAGGATTTCCTCGAAAATACCAAGCTGGAGCTGTTCCAGGACCAGGTGTTCTGCTTCACCCCGAAAGGCATGTTGATTGCGCTGCCGCGCGGCGCGACGCCGATCGATTTCGCCTACGCGGTGCACACCGATGTCGGCGACACCTGCGTCGGTGCCAAGGTCAACGGCCGCATCATGCCGCTGATGACGGAGCTGAAGAACGGCGATGAGGTCGAGATCATCCGCTCCAAGGCGCAGGTGCCGCCGGCGGCATGGGAATCGGTCGTCGTCACCGGCAAGGCGCGCTCGGCCATCCGCCGTGCCACCAAGAACGCCATCCGCAAGCAATATTCGGGTCTCGGCATCCGCATCCTGGAACGCGCCTTCGAGCGTGCCGGCAAGACCTTCACCAAGGAGAGCCTGAAGCAGGTGCTGCACAGGCTGGCGCGCAAGGACATCGAGGATGTGCTGGCCTCCGTCGGGCGCGGCGAGCTCGCCTCCACCGACGTCATGAAGGCGGTATTCCCCGACTACAAGGATGAGCGCGTCACTACGGCCGTCCCCAAGCCGCGCGAGGAGGGCTGGTCGAAGATCCGCAATGCCGCCGGCATGTTGTTCCAGATTCCGGGTCGTGCCGCGCGCAAGGACAAGGACCAGCCACGCGATGGCGCCGTGCCGATCCGCGGCGTGCGCGGTGATCTGCCGGTGCGCTTCGCGCCGGAGGGGGCAGTGCCTGGCGATCGCATCGTCGGCATCGTCCAGCCGGGCACCGGCATCACCATCTATCCGATCCAGTCGCCGGCGCTGCAGGCGTTCGACGACCAGCCCGAGCGCTGGATCGACGTGCGCTGGGACATCGACGAGCGCACCAAGGAACGCTTTCCGGCGCGTGTCTCGGTCACCGCCATCAACGCGCCGGGGTCACTCGCCGATATAGCGCAGGTGGTTGCCTCGAACGACGCCAATATCCATACGCTGTCGATGGTGCGCACTGCGCCCGACTTCACCGAAATGCTGATCGATCTCGAAGTCTGGGATCTCAAGCACCTCAACCGGCTGCTGTCGCAGCTCAAGGACAATTCGAGCGTCAGCGACGCAAGACGCGTCAATGGCTAGATCATGCTCCGGTTTCGGACAAAGTCATGGTCAATCAAAAAGAGGCAGAAATGAACACCGATGAAGTGCTGGGCATTTTCCGCGAGGCGGGTGCTGTTCTGGAAGGGCATTTCATTTTGACCTCGGGCCTGCGCAGTCCGGTCTTCCTGCAGAAGGCGCGCGTGTTCATGCATGCCGACAAGACCGAGCTACTGTGCAAGGCGCTGGCGGAGAAAATCCGCGCAGGCGTGCCCGGCAAGATCGACTATGTCGTCGGCCCGGCGATCGGCGGGCTGATCCCAGCCTACGAGACCTCGCGCCATCTCCGCGTGCCGGCGATCTGGGTCGAGCGGGAAGGCGGCGAGTTCCGCTTGCGCCGCTTCGAGATCGCCAGGGGTTCGCGTGTCGTCATCGTCGAGGACATCGTCACCACTGGCCTGTCGATCCGAGAGACCATCGAGTGCCTGCGCGATCTTGGCGCCGAGGTAGTGGCCGCGGCCTGCATCATCGACCGTTCGGCTGGCAAGACCGATGTCGGTGTGCCGCTCATCGCGCTGGCCGAGTATGAGGTCCCGGCCTATCCGGCCGACCGGCTGCCGCCGGAGCTTGCCGCCATCCCGGCGATCAAGCCCGGCAGCCGCAACATCTGACGGGGCATTTTTTTCGCCCAACAGTGTGCGGCGGTTTTGGGGAAAGCGACATGCGTGAAGACAAATTGGAAATGATCACCGGCATCGATCATTTCGTGCTGACGGTCGCTTCGCTGGAAGTGACCTGTGAGTTTTACCAGCGCGTGCTGGGTTTTGAGCGCATCGACGCGGCGGATCGGCCGACGGCGCTGGCTTTCGGTATCCATAAGATCAATGTGCATGAGGTCGGCCGCACTTTCGAGCCGAAGGCGAAGTCGCCGACTCCGGGCTCGAGCGATTTCTGCCTGGTCACGGACGGGCCGTTGGATGAGGTCCGTGCCCGGCTCGCGGCCAATGGTGTGGCGGTGGAACTCGGTCCGGTTGAACGTATCGGGGCCCGCGGTCCGATGATGTCAGTCTATTTCCGCGACCCGGACGGCAATCTGGTCGAGGTCAGCGAATACCTGCCGTAGCCGGCGCTCTTCGAAAGAGCGACTGCCAGTTTTCCTTAAATTCGCCGCGATTGTCCAATGTTCGAAGCAAGAACCACCCCGAGGGGCGGCGACGAGTGCGCATCGGGCAGACGCTGCTTGGTTGTTCTTCTGTCAGCGCGTCGTTATATCATGCTTGCGATTGCCATTGGGTGATCGTCAAGCGCAAGATGTGGCTGCCACGCCCGGCTAAGGTGCCGTTGCGGGAGCCGTGGAACGGGAACAGAGTGCTTTTTCGACGCCGCAAGCCTGATGGCCTTTACGAGCGGGTGCGTACCTACCTTTGGCCGCGCCGCTCATTTTCGCGCTCGCTTCAGTATTTTTCCAAGCGCATCCTGCGGCTGAAGGCCACACCGCATGCGGTGGCGGCCGGCGTTGCAGCCGGGGTCTTCGCTTCATTCTTTCCCGTCGGTTTCCATTTCATCATCGCTGCCCTCCTGTGCTGGGTGATCGCCGGCAATCTGGTGGCGGCCGCTCTCGGCGCGGTTTTTTTCGGCAACCCCCTGACCTTCCCGTTGCTATGGGGGGCGTCGTGGGAAACGGGCAAGCTCATCCTGCATGACCGCTTGCCGACGCATGGGCCGCCGGCACATCTGGGCGAGATGTTGCACAACCTCTCCTTCGCGCAATTGTGGAAACCGGTCCTTGAACCGATGCTGATAGGCGCGGTTCCGCTCGGGCTCGCCTTCGGGCTGCTGTTCTACGTCCTCACGCGCTGGGGCATGAACGCTTTCCGCGAACAGCGACGCAAACGTCTGGCCGAGCGCGCAAGCCGGCATGCGCAATCGTCCCATCCCGGCGCAAGCATCGGTTCCACCGCGCGATGATCATCGGCATCGGCAGCGACCTGATCGACATCAGACGCATCGAGAAATCGCTGGAGCGTCACGGCCAGCGCTTCATCCAGAGAATCTACACCGAGATCGAACAGGCGCGTTCCGACAATCGACGCGCCCGCGCGGCCTCCTATGCCAAGCGTTTCGCCGCCAAGGAGGCCTGCGCCAAGGCGCTGGGCACCGGTCTGGCGCAGGGCGTGTTCTGGCGCGACATGGGTGTCGTCAACCTGCCCAGTGGCGCGCCGACCATGGCTCTGACGGGAGGAGCGCAGGCCAGGCTGGACAAGATCCTGCCAAAGGGCCATCGGGCGGCAATCCACCTCACCATCACGGATGATTTCCCGCTCGCTCAAGCCTTTGTGATCATCGAGGCGCTGCCCGTCGAAGAAGCGCCACATTGATTGCCTCTGACGACCGGCATTGACGTTGCCCAGCGCGCGCCGAGACTCTATACCATCCAACGCACAATCGAGGACGACATGAGCGTGGCTGAAAAATCCGAGAAGAAATCCGGCGGGCTTGGCGAGACCGTCAGCGTCATCGTCCAGGCGCTTTTGCTCGCCCTGGTCATCCGCACGCTGCTGTTCCAGCCTTTTTCGATCCCGTCGGGATCAATGCGGCCGACGCTTCTTGAAGGCGACTATCTGTTCGTCACCAAATGGTCCTATGGCTATTCGCGGTACTCGCTGCCTTTCGGCCCCGACATCTTTTCGGGCCGCATCTGGGGCGCCGAGCCGAAGCGTGGCGACGTGGCGGTGTTCAAGTTCCCGCCTGATCCGTCCGTCGACTACATCAAGCGCGTTGTCGGCCTGCCGGGTGACAAGATCCAGGTCAAGGACGGCCAGCTGTTCATCAACGGCGTCGGCGTGCCGCGCGTGAAAACAGGCCAGATCGACAATCCCGACATCACCGAGGAATCGGGCCCGATCGATGTCTATCGTGAGACCTTGCCCAACGGCGTCAGCTACGACACGCTCGACCTGAATTCGAACTCGATCGGCGACAACACCCGCGAATTCGATGTGCCGCCCGGCCACTATTTCATGATGGGCGACAACCGGGACAATTCCGCCGACAGCCGTTTCACCGTCGGCTACGTTCCCGCGGAAAATCTGGTTGGCCGTGCCAATCTTGTTTTCTTCTCGATCGCCGGCAAGGCGAGCCCTCTCGAAATCTGGAAATGGCCGTCGCTGATGCGCGCTTCGCGCCTGTTCCACTTCGTCAATTGATGGCTTTGAAGCGTCCGACAGGCGAAACTCTGGCCGGTTTGGTAAAAGCCAAGACCGGCCACGTCTTCAAGGATATCCGCTTGCTCGAGACCGCCTTGACGCATTCCAGTGCGGTCAAGGCCGCCACCAACAACCAGCGTCTTGAATTTCTTGGCGACCGCGTGCTCGGGCTTGTCGTCGCCGATATGCTTTTCGAAAAATTTCCCGATGCGCCGGAAGGTGAAATCGCGCCGCGCTTCAATGCGCTGGTCGATGCACGGACATGCTCCGAGATCGGCATCGAAATGCAGCTGGAGGATCTGGTCCGCGCCGATTCTGCCTTGAAGATGCGGTCGCGTGGCTCGGGCGGAAACTATCTGGCGGATGCGGTCGAAGCCCTGATCGCGGCGGTTTACGTAGACGGTGGCATCGAGGCCGCGCGGCGGTTTGTCCTGCGCTACTGGGAACCGCGCTCGCATACGGTGATCACAAAGCCGCTCAATCCGAAATCCGATCTGCAGGAATGGATTGCCAAGACCAGCGATATCAGACCCGAATACGTGATCGAAAAACGCGAAGGCCCGGACCACCAGCCCGTCTTCACCGTGTCCTTGCAGGTCCGCGGTTTTGCGCCGATAAGCGGCACTGGCGGCTCCCGCAGGGTTGCCGAAGAAGCGGCGGCTTCGGCATTTCTTGTGCGCGAAGGCGTCTGGGCCACCACATCGGCCCAAAAATCGGAGGGCGCGCGACCCTCCAGTGAAGGGAGTGCGGCATGACCGCTACCGAAGAGCCGGCGACCGCAGCCGCCGCCACGCATTCCGGTTTTGTCGCGCTGATCGGCGCGCCCAATGCGGGCAAGTCGACGCTGGTCAACCAATTGGTGGGCGCCAAGGTGTCGATCGTCACCCACAAGGTGCAGACGACCCGCGCCATCGTGCGCGGCATCGCCACGCATGACAATGCGCAGATCGTTTTTGTCGACACGCCCGGCATCTTCAAGCCGAAGCGGAGGCTCGACACGGCGATGGTGACCACCGCCTGGGGCGGGGCCAAGGACGCCGACATCGTGCTGCTTTTGATCGATGCCGAACGCGGCATCAGGGGCGACGCCGACGCCATCCTCGAACGGCTGAAGGATGTGCGCCAGCCAATGGTGCTGATCCTCAACAAGGTCGACCGCGTCAAGCACGAAGCGCTGCTCGCTCTGTCGGCGGCAGCGAACGAAAGGGTGCCGTTCAAGCGCACCTTCATGGTGTCGGCGCTGACCGGTTCCGGCTGCAAGGACGTGCTCGATTATCTGGCCGAGGCTCTACCGGTCGGCCCCTGGTACTATCCGGAAGACCAGATCTCGGACCTGCCGATGCGCCAGCTCGCGGCCGAGATCACGCGCGAGAAGCTGTATCTAAGGCTGCATCAGGAACTGCCCTATTCCTCGCATATCGAGACCGAGAAATGGGAAGAGAAGCCGGATGGCTCGGTGCGCATCGACCAGACCATCTATGTTGAGCGCGACAGCCAGAAGAAGATCGTTCTTGGCCACAAGGGCGAGACAATCCGCGCCATCGGCCAGGCGGCACGCATGGAGATAGCGGGCATCCTCGAACAGAAGGTGCACCTGTTCCTGTTCGTCAAGGTGCGCGAGAACTGGGGCGACGACCCTGAGCGCTATCGCGAGATGGGGCTCGAGTTTCCGCGCTAGGCTCGATGGCCAGCAAGCCGAACATCGACATAGCGCTTGTCAGCCGATTGATCGCCACGCAGTTTCCCCGTTGGAAGGAGCTTGCGGTCAGGCCCGTCGAGTTTGGCGGCTGGGACAACAGAACCTTTCATCTCGGCGACGAGATGACCGTGCGGCTGCCAAGCGCCGCGGCCTATTCCCTGCAGGTGGAAAAGGAGCATCGCTGGCTGCCGAGGCTCGCACCTCTGTTGCCGCTGCCGATCCCGGTGCCGCTGGCGATGGGAGTTCCGGCCGAAAGCTATCCCTGGCACTGGTCCGTTTACCGCTGGATCGAAGGGGAGACGGCAGAGCGCGAGCGTATCGCCAGCTTGCCGCGATTCGCGACCGACCTGGCCGCGTTCCTGGTCGCCTTGCAAATGATCGATGCCACTGGCGGACCGGCGCCGGGACAACACAACTTCTTTCGCGGCGGAGCACTCAGCGTCTACGATGGCGAAACCCGGCAAGCGATTGCAGCCCTCGACGGCAAGATCGATATGGTCGCAGCCCGCGCGGTGTGGGAGGCAGCACTTGCCGCGCCATGGCACGGTGCGCCGGTCTGGTTCCACGGCGACGTCAGTTGGGGAAACCTGCTGGTCAGGCAAGGCCGGTTGGGCGCGGTGATCGACTTCGGAACCTCCGGCGTTGGCGATCCCGCCTGCGATCTGGCGATTGCCTGGACATTGTTTGAAGGCAAAAGCCGGGAGGCGTTTCGCGCCGGCCTTCCAGCCGATGAGGCGATGTGGGCGCGTGGTCGTGGCTGGACGCTTTGGAAGGCGCTGATCACGGTAGCTGGACAGATCGGCGTCAACCCTGTCGAGGTTGAAAAATCCCGTCATGTGATCGATGAGGTGCTTGCCGATCACGCGCGGCGGGGGTGAGGCGCCAAACGTTCAAGGCGCTCTCGCCCACCAGATCCTGATCCTGTCGCCGATCCATCCGCCCCCGTATGGCGCGACCAGGGACATTCTGACCGAGGCGATGCTTTCCCGGACCTATGCGTGCCCACCCGCCTGATCGAGGCGGGGGGAGCGCATCGCCTGCGTCGTTCAGGTCGACTGAGAGGGCGTCACGGAGGAATCGTTTTTCAACGGCTGGCTGCTGTCACAATCGGCGACACGACGGCACTCCAGGAAGTTTCGACCGCCTTGGAGGGGGCAGACACCCTTGGAAGCGTCATCCCGCTTTTCGCCTCGGTATCAGAGCGGGATTTGCAGATGGGCCTTATCTGGCAACAGAAGGGGAGGCGGCAAGAATCGAATAAATTTCGACGGAATTGAGGTATATTTTGCGTATTATGCGGCCATATTGGAAATATAACACGTTATCAGTATAGTTAGACACGAAAGTATCCGTATATATATTTAATAAATGACATTGTGCCATTTGTGCCGCTCGTCGGATTATCAAGTGTTATTTGTGCAACACGGCATTAATCTGTTTGGGGAATTGTCATTATTCCGGAAATCGTCATTGAAGGCAGATGAACGATGGGTATGTTCGCCGCTGAAAAGGGCGAGCGGTGTGAGCCTTTTTCGTTGTGGGGGTGAGGCGGGAAAACATTGCCGCCAGCCACAAATCCGAAGCCATTTATAACTATGACTGGAGAGGTCAGAAAATGAACATCAAGAGCCTCCTTCTCGGCTCAGCCGCGGCCCTGATCGTGGTCAGCGGCGCGCGCGCCGCCGACGCTGTCGTCGTCGCCGAACCGGAACCGGCCGAATACGTCAAGATCTGCGACGTCTACGGCGCCGGTTACTTCTACATTCCGGGCACCGAGACCTGCCTGCGCATCGGCGGCTATCTGCGCTATGACATGGGCGCTGGCGATTCCGGCGCGCTGGATGGCGCCAATAACGTTCCGGATACCGAGGACGGCGACAGCAACGATACCTGGTATAAGAACATGCGTTTCACGCTGAGGACTTATACCGGCCAGGAAACCGAGCTCGGCACGTTGAAGACCTTTACCGAGACTCGCTTTCAATTCGGCAACAGCAGCGGCAACTATGAGACTAGTGGCTCTGGCTGGCAGGCCGGCAACAAGGCCACCAGCCTCAATTTCGCCTGGATCCAGCTCGGTGGCCTGCGCGTCGGTAAGGATGAAACGGTATACGATCAGTTCATCGGTTATGCCGGCAACGTCATCCAGGACACGCTCATCCCGTATGGTGTCAAGGATACCAATCTCATCAGCTACTACTTCGACGCAGGCAGCGGCTTCACGGGCGTGGTCTCGCTCGAAGAAGGCACCGGCGTCAACACGATCGACAGCTATGTTCCGCATGTCGTCGGCGGTTTGAAGTACAAGGGCGACTGGGGTGCGATCACCGGCGTCGTGGCCTATGACAGCAATTATGAGGAAGTGTCCGGCAAGGTCCGTTTGGACGTCAACGTCAGCAAGGAACTGACGCTGTTCGTCATGGGCGGCTACGGCACCAACGACAACATCAACGACTTCGGCACAGGCCGTACCCAATACAAGCCATGGGGCGGAAACTGGGCGATCTGGGGCGGCGGCACCTACAAGTTCAACGACAAGACCTCGTTCAACGCCCAGGTCTCCTATGACGACTGGAAGAACCTCGGCGTCGCGGCCAACGTGGCCTATACCATTGTGCCCGGCTTTACGATCACGACTGAAGTCGATTACCTCAATGCAGGAAAATTCGACGACTTGGACTTCAACAACTGGACGAAGGCCGACAAGAAGAGCAGCGTCGGCGGCATCGTTCGCTTCCAGCGCAATTTCTAACGGATCGACTGACCCCACCAGCCCGCCCGCAGCACATCGCTGCGGGCGGTTTTTTATGCATTGGCATGAGAGTTACCCGGGGGCCAAGCCCATACCTTGATTTCGCCACCCGATCGGTGAAAAGCTCCTGAAATGGAATGGCGCGACGAGGGAATCATTCTCGGCACCCGCAAGCATGGCGAAACCAGCGCCATTCTCGAGGTGTTGACGCGAGCGCATGGCCGTCATCTCGGCCTTGTTCGTGGCGGCCGTTCGCGCAAGCAGCAGCCTGTGCTCCAGCCCGGCAACCGTGTCGACCTGTTGTGGCGAGCGCGCCTTGACGAGCACCTCGGCACGTTCCAGGCCGAGGCGATCGAGATGAACGCGGCCCGGTTGATGGACAGCGCCGTCGCCGTCTACGGATTGCAGACCATGGCCGCGCATCTGCGCCTGCTGCCCGAGCGCGACGCGCATGAAGGTCTCTACGAAACGCTTGCCGTGATGATCGTCCATCTCGACGACGCCGACGTTGCCGGCGAACTGGTGGCGCGCTTCGAGCTTCTGGTGCTGGACGAACTCGGCTTCGGCCTCGATCTCAGCCAATGCGCCGCCACCGGCACGCGACAGGACCTGGCCTATGTCTCACCGAAGTCGGGACGTGCGGTATCGCGCGAAGCCGGTTTGCCGTGGCGCGACAAGATGCTGGCTCTGCCGGCCTTCCTGCAGCGCGGCTCCGGCCTGCGCGCCGATGCGGCTGATGTCGACGACGCCTTCCGGCTCACCGGCTTCTTCTTCAACCGCCACGTCTATGAGCCGCGCGGCATCGAGCCGCCGGACGCTCGTACCGGCTTCCTCGCCGCCTTGCGCAAACATCACGCGCGCGGCAAGGCCATAGCTGGCGAAGACGCAGCCAGAGAAATCATCACATGAGCGAGGTCGAACTTTATCCTGGCCGGGTCTCACCGCTCGGCCTCGGCACCATTCCGCACGCCGACATCCTGAAATACACCGGTTTGGAATTGCTGCAGCGCATCGTCGACGGCAAGTATCCGGCGCCGCCGATTTCCTTCCAGCTGAATTTCACTCTCACCGAAGTCTCGGAAGGGCGCGCTGTCTTTCGTGGCATGCCGAGCGAGCGCCATCTCAATCCGCTGGGCAGCGTGCATGGCGGCTGGGCGGCGACGCTGCTCGATTCGGCACTGGCCTGTGCCGTGCAGACGCTGCTCGAAAAGGGCGAGGCCTATACCACGGCGGAGTTCAAGGTGAATTTGACGCGTCCCATCACGCCGAAGACCGGCGAGGTGGTGTGCGAGGGCAGGGTTGTTCACAAGGGCCGCACGTTGGCGGTGTCGGAAGCGACGCTGAAGGATGCCGGCGGCAAGCTGCTGGCTTTCGGCACCGAAACATGCTCGATCTTTCCGGCCGCCAATCTGGCGGCGCGTTGACTGGCGGCGCATTGAGTTTTCCGAGCTTGGATTTTCTGGCCGTTTGGCCGCCGCATTTGAATGTCAGTAAGACGAATGTCAGTGAAAACTGGCCTGGTTTGGGGGAACCGCCATGTTTGAAAGCCTGATCGGCCTTGTCGCCATCATCGCCTTGTTCGTCATCATTTCGCGCCAGCAGAGCCGCATCGGCCTTGTCGAGCGCGAGCTTGGCGCACTGCGCAGCCTTGTGCTCTCGGGAGCCGTGCCGCCTGCGGCCAGGCCGTCCGAACAGGCGGTGGCCGACAACGCGCCCGCCGATATGGCTCCGGACGTAGCGGCCGCGGCCGATATTGTCCCGCCGGAGGTAAGCGCAGCGGTCACAGCCCCGGCGCCAGCCACGGACACGGAAGACTCGACCGGCGAGATCGTCTCCGGGCCGTGGACCGCTCCAGAACCGGCACCGACGGCAGTGGAACCTGCAGAGCTTCCCGCAGCGGCGAAAGCCGCCCGCCAATCCGATGTCGAAACCGCGCTCGGTACCCGCTGGGCGGTCTGGGTTGGCGGCATCGCGCTGGCGTTGGGCGGCCTGTTCCTGATCCGCTACACCATCGAAGCCGGCATTTTCGGCCCCGGCGTGCGGCTGGCCATGGCCGGCGTGCTCGGCCTTGTGCTGGTGGCCGGCGGCGAATTCATCCGTCGCACCGGCTTCAAGGTGCCGGTGCAAGGGGCCGCCGGCGCTTATATTCCAGCGATCCTGACTGCCGCCGGTGCCTTCATCCTGTTCGGCACCGTCTATGCCGCGCATGGCATCTACGGCTTCATCGGCCCGGCACTCGCCTTCACGCTGCTCGGCGTCATCGGCGCGGCGACGATCGCGGCAGCCCTTGTCCATGGCCAGGCGCTGGCCGGCATCGGCCTCGTCGGCGCCATGGTGACGCCAGTGCTGGTCGCCTCGCAGGCGCCCAGTCCCTGGGCGCTGTTCGGCTATCTCGCGATCGTGCTCGCAGCGACCGGCGTCATCGCCCGCATGCGCGACTGGAAATTACTGATGGCGGCCGCCTTTTTCGGCACCGGTGGCTGGACCATCCTCTATATGACCGATGCGCCGGGGGCGAACCTCTCTGCCATCCTGTTCATCGACGCCGTCACGCTGGCCGTGCTCGCCCTTGTCTGGCTCGCTCGCCGTGACGACGAAACCGGACCAGCCAGGGCTTTCGACTGGCCGTCCATCGTGCCCGGCCTGTTCGTCGCATTCTCGGCGCTGGGCCTGTCGGTCGACCCGGCCTTCGCTGCCGCCGGCTACGCCTTGCCGGGCGCCGTGGTGATCGCCGCGATGGTGGTCGTCGCGCTTTATCGGCCCCTGGCGCTGCCGCTCGTCTATGCCGCGGGACTGGTCACTGTGCTGATCTATCTCGGCATCATCCCGCCCACCTCGATTGCTTCCGATTTTTCGGGCGGCGCCCTGGGCGTCGATGGACTGCCCGTGGCCACGTCCAACGCGCTGACCTTGCGCATCGGCATCGTGCTCGGCCTGGTCTTCATCGGCGCCGGCTTCTGGGCCGCGCGCCGGTTCGCCGCCGGCACGCAGATCCGCGCGGCCTCATGGGCAGCGTGGGGCGTCATCGTCCCGCTGGTCATCCTGCTGGCACTCTGGTTCACATTCGGCAATCTCGACCGTGATCTTGTCTACGCCGCCGCAGCGGCACTGCTGGTCGTCATTTTCGCCGCCGGCGGCGAGTGGATCGCGCGGGCCGAGGAGCCGCCGCTCAAGGGCGGTGTCGCGGTGTCGTTTGCCCTGGGCGGCGCGGCCATCGCCGGGCTGCTGCTGATGCATATGGCTTTCGATTCCGGCTGGACCACCATCCTGCTCGGTGCGGCGGCCATCGTGCCGGCGCTGACTACGCGCTGGCGCGCCTATCCGGTGCTCGGCTGGATTTCGGTCGGCGCGGTGATCGCGGTGCTTGGCCGCGTCGCTTTCGACCCGACCATCGTCGGTGCCGGGTTCCTGTCGACGACGCCGGTGTTCAACTGGCTGCTGCCAGCCTACGGCGTGCCGGCACTGGCCTTCGGCTTTGCCGCCTGGCAGCTTGCGCGCACCACGAATGGCCGGCCGCGCCTTGCCATGGAGGCGGCTGCGGCGCTGTTTGCGCTGCTCACGCTCGCTATGCTGGTGCGCCACGCCATGCACGGCGGCGTCATCGACACGGGTGCCATGACGCTCGCCGAACAGTCGATCTACACCCTGATCGCCATCGGCGCCGGCGCCATCCTGGTCGCCATCGACATGCGCTCGCCAAGCTCGGTGCTGCGCTATGGTTCGATGGCCGCCGGTGTGGCCTCGGTCGCCTTCATCGTTGTCAGGCACTTCGTCGTGCTGAATCCGCTGTTGTCAGACGAATCGACAGGCCGCATCCCGGTGTTCAACCTGTTGTTCCTCGCCTATCTCCTGCCTGCGGTCGCCGCCGGGGGACTGGCGCTCTACGCTAGGGACAAGCGGCCAAAATGGTATGCGCAGATGCTTGCCGTGGTGGCTGCCGTGCTTGCCTTCGCCTATGCCACGCTGTCGGTGAGGCGCCTGTTCAAGGGCGAGTTCATCGGCTTGTGGAGCGGCCTCGGCCAGTTGGAAACCTACACCTACTCGGCGCTTTGGCTGGTGATTGGCGTTGCGCTCCTCACAGCCGGTGTCTGGTTGAAATCGCAGGTGCTGCGCGTCGCCTCGGCCGCGCTGATCGCGATCGCCGTGCTGAAGGTCTTCATCTTCGACATGTCGGAGTTGGAAGGCGTGCTGAGGGCGCTGTCGTTCATCGGCCTTGGCGCCGTGCTGATCGGCATCGGCCTGTTTTATCAGCGGCTTTTGACGCGGGCGGCGCGGGAAAACGGATAAAGGCAAGCAAGAACAATAAGATTTCACCCCGACCGGGAATAAATCGGTACTCACCGGCGTTATCTCATGGCTTGGGTGACCGGGGCGGGAGACCGCTTCGCGCTGGCCGCTTGCGCCGCGCCCGGAAGGCGCGTTCAATTGGGATCAATAAGGGCGACCTCGAAAACCAGCGGTCATGGACGAAAAGAAGGCAGCAATCCTTGGCGAAATACCGCGCCTGCGCCGCTACGCACGCTCGCTTTTGCGCGACCGCGACGCTGCCGACGACCTTGTCCAGGATTGCCTCGAGCGGGCGCTTGTGCGGCTCGACAACTGGCAGACGGGAGAAAGCCCCCGGAGGTGGCTGTTTACGATCATGCATCATTTGTTCATCGACCAGATGCGCAAGGTGAACCGCCGCGGCGAGGCGGCGATGCTGCCGCTGGAGGCGGGCGAGGCCGTTGCCCAGCCGGCCGAGCAGGTGGAGAGCATTGCCTCGCGCGAGATCGTCGACGCATTGCAGGCGATCAGCCCCGACCGTCGCGCAGCCCTTGTCATGGTTGCCATCGAAGGTTTTTCCTATGCCGAAGCCGCCAACATTCTGGGCGTGCCTGCGGGCACGCTGATGTCGCGCATTGCGCGCGGGCGTGAGGAATTGCGCGGGTTGCTGGACGACACGGCGCGCCGCCGCGCGATAAGGATCGTCGAGAAATGATCCGCCGCGACTTTTCCGAACGTGACATCCATATGGCGCTCGATGGCGAGCTGCCCGGCGATGAGCGCGCGGCCTACGATGCCTGGCTCGACGCCAATCCCGAGATGAAGGCCAGGAGCGCCCGTTTCACCGCCGACCGGGCGGCGCTGCGTGCCGCCTTCGCCGACGTGCTGGACGAAGCCGTGCCTGGGCACTTGCACAAGGTCGTGCTTGGCGAGGTGCCGGTCAAGGCAGCTGTGCCACGCTCACGCTGGTGGCTTGCCGCTGCTGCCGCCGTGCTTCTGGCCGTAGGCGGACTTGGTGGCTATTTTGCCGGCATCGATGGCATCGGCCAGGAGGACCCGGCCGAAGATCGGCTGGCCGAGCAGGCAATCGCGGCTCATGTCATCTATGCCGCCGAAAAGCGGCATGCCGTCGAGGTGCCGGCCAGCGACAAGGACCATCTGCAGACATGGCTGTCCAACCGGATAGGGCTGAATCTGGTGGCGCCGGACCTGACCGCCGACGGATTCCAGCTGGTCGGCGGCCGGCTGTTGCCGGCAGGCGAGAGCAAGGCCGCCATGCTGCTTTACGAGGACGGCAATGGGCAGCGTATATCGCTGTTTGTCACCACGGAATCGACGGAGAATGCCAAGGGCACCTACGCCGCCGCGCAAGATGGACCCGAGGCCGTCTACTGGCTGGACAAGGGCTATGGCTGCGCCGTGGTCGGCTCCTTGCCGCGCGAGCGGCTGGCCGAGGTCGCCAGAAGCGCCTACACGCAACTTGTGAACGGGCTGGCAAGCTGAACGGCATTGCGTTTGCCGGTGCCGTCGATATGCGAATGCCGATCCGGTCGAAGGACCTTTTGCGCCCGTCGGGTCGGCGTCGGATTTGTCACAATTCGGCCCTAATCGAGGTGCGATAGCGCTTGATGAATGCCGTCGCATCGCCCCGGAAATCGGAAGCGGTTTTTGGAACACGAGGCGAAGATTCAAGGTGGTGGAGCGGACTTCGTGCGCCCAGGTGGACGCCGGTTTTCCCAACGCCCTGGTTGGCGTCAAGGACGTGTTCGAGTAGGGCCATTTCCACCACCAATCGAGGTTTTCTGAAGCCGCATGCCTGCCGAGATCCGCACGGCCCGCGCGTCTGACGTCGATGATCTCGCCGCCATTGAGAAAGCTGTTTTCTCAAGCGACCGTATTTCCCGCCGCTCCTTTCGCCTGTTCATCGAGCGTGAAACCGCCGAGACGCTGGTCGCCGAAGTCGACGGCCGCGTGGCCGGCTATGCGATCGTGCTGTTTCGCAAGGGCAGCGGCGTGGCGCGCCTCTACTCGATTGCGACCAGTCCGTTTTTCGGCGGGCTGGGTGTCGGCCGCATGCTGCTCGGATCCGCCGAAGATGCCGCCTTCGAGCACGACCGCATGATGCTGCGTCTCGAAGTTCGCGAGGACAACAGCCGCGCGATCCGCATCTACGAACAGGCCGGGTATCGCAAGATCGGCCGCGAGCCCGGCTACTATGAGGATGGCGAAACGGCACTTCGCTACGAAAAGACCTTGCGTGGCGACATTCCGATCGCCACCAAGGTGCCGTTCTACCCGCAGACCTGCGAATTCACCTGCGGCCCGTGCTGCCTGATGATGGCGATGGCCAATTTCGATCGCGGCTTCGTGCCGGATCCGGTCATGGAAATCCGCCTGTGGCGTGAAGCGACGACCGTCTTCATGATGTCGGGTCCCGGTGGATGCGAGCCGTTCGGCCTCGCTGTCTCGGGCTACGAAAGCGGGCTCGCGGTGGAGATCTACGTTTCCTTCTATGGCGCGCTGTTCCTGCAATCGGTGCGCAGTGAGGACAAGCGCAGGGTGATGGAACTGGCCCAGGTCGACTTTCGCCGACGTGCGGAACTTTACGGCATCCCGGTGAATTACCGTGCATTCACAATCGACGATATCCGCGCTGCGATCGCTGGGGGAAAGCTGGTGCTGGTGCTGATCAGCGGCTTCCTGATGTTTGGCAAGAAGGTGCCGCACTGGGTGCTGGCGATCGGCGATGACGGCGACCATATCCTGATCCACGACCCTTGGGTCGAGGACGAAAGGCAGGAGACCATCCTTGATGCAGCCAACATTCCCGTGCCTTACGGCATCTTCATGAACATGGCGCAGTTCGGTCGCGATGGATTGCGTGCCGCCATCACTCTGGGAAAGCGTGACAGATAATGACCTGGGTCATCCTTACCGGCAGGCAGAGCGATCTCGACCAGGTGGCGACACCGCACAAGATCATCACCAATCGCGACTATCTCGCGCACCCGTCACTGTTTCGCGGCCAGCGGCCGAAGGTCATCAACCTGTCGAACAATTACGGCTACCAGAGCCGCGGCTACTATGCGTCGCTGCTGGCAAGCTCGCGCGGCCACAAGGTGATCCCGACGGTCGAAACGATGATCGACCTGTCGGAGCGCAAGCTCTATGAACACGCACTGCCGGAACTGGAGCTGGCGCTCAACAAATGCCGCAAGGATCTCGCCGGCGTTTTTCCGCAAAAGGTCTGCATCTTCTTCGGCATCGGCCCGTCGAAAATCTGGGACCGCTTCGCCAAACTTCTGTTCGACTGGTTCCGCGCGCCGGCGCTCGAAGTCCACATCAAGGACAGCGCCGAATGGGCCTCGATCCGCAAGATCGGTTTCCATCCGCTGGCGCGGATGACCGAGGACGAGGAAAAAAGCTTCATCCAGTGCCTGGAGACCTACACCAACCGCGAATGGCGCGACACCAAGGGCCGCACGCCGGCGCGCTACACCTTCGCCACGCTGGTCGACCCGCATGAGGAATTGCCGCCATCGGAGATATCGTCGCTGCGCTATTGGGCCAAGATCGCCGAGAAGATGGGTGTCGAAATCGAGCCGATCACCAAGCGGGACCTCGCCAAGCTCGCCAATTACGACGCGCTGTTCATTCGCGAGACCACCTCGATCTCCAACCACACCTATCGTTTCGCCCGCCGCGCCCAGCAGGAAGGCATGCCGGTTATCGACGATCCACTGTCGATGATCCGCTGCACCAACAAGGTCTATCTCAACGAGCTGATGGCCTACAACAAGGTGCCGGTGCCGCCGACGGTGATGATCGCCGGCACCTCGGATCTCGAACTGGCAGCGCAGACGCTGGGCTTTCCGCTGGTGCTGAAAATCCCGGATTCGTCGTTCTCGCGCGGCGTCAAGAAATGCGCCAATTTCGAGGAACTGAAGACGCTTGCTACCGAATGGCTGGAGGATTCCGACCTTCTGATCGCGCAAAAATTCATTCCGACCGAGTATGACTGGCGCGTTGGTGTGCTCGGCGGCCAGCCGCTGTTTGCCGTGCATTATCTGATGGCCAAGAAGCACTGGCAGATCGTCAACCACAAGGCCAACGGCAAGCCCGACCAGGGCGGCATCAAGACCTTCACGCTGAAGGAGACGCCGGCGCATGTCGTCGAGACGGCTGTAAAGGCGGCGCGCTGCATCGGCGACGGGCTCTACGGCGTCGACCTCAAGGAGACCAAGGACGGCGTCTTCGTCATCGAGGTCAACGACAATCCCAACCTCGACCATGGCTGGGAGGATTCCGGCGAGAAGGACGAGGTCTGGGTGCGGCTGACGCAGTGGTTCTTGGAGCGGCTGGACCGGCCGGGGCGGTAATTTGATCGGGGGTAGAACATGCAGTTTATCGTGATCGAGGATTTCACCGGCTGCGATCGCAAGGAGATCTATCGCCGCTTTCGCGACCGCGGCCGCCTGAAACCGGACGAGCTTCTCGTGCACCACAGCTGGATCGCGGCGGACATGAGCCGCTGCTTCCTGCTGGTGGAGACCGATGACGTCACGCTGCTGCAGCGTTGGGTCATCGAATGGGCGGATCTGGTGGAGTTCGAGATCATCCCTGTGGCGACAAACAAGGACATGGCTGAGGCCTTGAGCGGGCACCTCTGATCATCGCCGCACGCTACGTCAACGCAGTGCCGGCGAGTTCACTGCGCGTCGGCATTCGTCGATCAGCCACTGGCGAAACGCCGCCACGACGTCGCGCCTGGCGCTGCGCTCGGGGATCGTCAGGCAATAGGGCTGGCGTAGCTCCAGTGCCTGGGCGAGGGGCCTGACAAGCCGGCCGTCTTCCAGCGCCTCGGCACAGTAGATTCCTTGCGCCAGCGCCACGCCCAATCCCGAAATCGCAAGGTCGAGCGCTGCGCGCGATGAGTTGGCCGAGAGGCCGCGCTGCGCTGCCCGGCCGGGCTCGATGCCGGCCGCCTCGAACCAGTTGTGCCAGGACGGAAAGGACGCACCAGTCGGTCCCCAGCCCGTGTGGATAAGCGGCAGACTGGCGAGGCCTTCGGGTTTGATCGTGTCCGCCAGCCCGGGTGCACACACGGGATAGACCGCGTCCTGGACGATGTCCTCGGTCGGGTGCTCGCGATAATGCGGCCCATAGGAGAGCCTGATGTCGATCAGCTCACGGTCGAACGGCACCGGGTCGTCGTCGCCTCTGAGCGATATGTCGACGGCGCCATGGCTTGCGACAAAACCAGCGAGACGCTGTGAAAGCCAACCCATGGCCATGGATGGCGGCACCGACACCATAAGGCGCGGGCGGAACGTATCGCCGCCCAGCTGGCGCGCGACGCTGCCGATCTCCTGGAAGGCCATGGTCAGCCTGGGCAGCATCTCTACGCCGGCCTCGGTGAGGACGACGCGCCGGTTGACGCGGTGGAACAGCTTGCGGCCCATCTGCTCCTCGACCGCGCGGATGAGCTGGCTGACGGCAGCGGCCGACACCGAAAGCTCCTCCGCTGCCGCGGCAAAGCTGCCTGTACGGGCCGCAGCCTCGAAAGCTTGAAGTCCTTTGAGAGAGGGAGGTACGGCCATAATCACCGAATAGATAAGTTCAGCTTATCTAGATTGCAGAAATCGTCGTTTTTGGAAAGGTTGTTCATTGGCTACAGTGGGTTAATCAAACTCCAGTCTGGATCGAAGCACGTGGATCATCGTGACGTAATTTCATCGTTGACGCAGGAGGAGCGCAACCGGCTGACCGCCAAGTCTGATGCCGCGGGCCTCGTTCAGCTTGCTGCTCATTGGGGCGCGATCGTGGTCGTCGGATCGCTGATCGCTGCCAAGGTGCCGTTCTGGCCACTGCTGATGCTTCCGCAAGGTATCCTCATCGTCTTCCTGTTCACGCTGCTGCACGAGACGGTTCATCGTACGGCTTTCGAGGCGCAATGGCTGAACGATGCCGTGGCGCGGGTGTGCAGCCTGGCGATCGCGCTCCCGGCCGACTGGTTCCGCTACTTCCACTTCGCCCACCATCGATACACGCAAGATCCCGACAATGATCCGGAACTGGCGTTCCCCAAGCCGGAGACATGGCGGCAATACCTCGTCCACATATCCGGCATCCCGTTATGGTGGGGCCACCTGAAGACGCTTTATGCCAACGCGGCGGACCGTGGTCGCGAAAGCTACGTTCCGCCAAAGGGCTATGACAAGGTGCGCATCGAGGCACGCGCCATGATTGCCTTTTATGCCGTGGTCCTTCTGCTGGCCGTCTATTTCCGGCTCTCGGTGCTTGTCTATGTCTGGATCTTGCCCGCTCTGTTGGGGCAGCCGTTTCTGCGCCTCTATCTCTTAGCCGAGCACGGCCGTTGTCCGTTCGTCGCCAACATGCTGGAGAACACCAGGACCACGTTGACCAACTGGCTGGTCCGCAAGCTGGCGTGGAACATGCCGTTCCATGCCGAGCATCATGCCTATCCCGGCGTGCCGTTTCATCAACTGCCGCGGTTTCATGCGCTGATGGAGCGGCATCTCAAGATGGTCGAGCCCGGCTATGTCAGCTTCCACGGCAAATACATCGACACGCTGCGTTGACGATGGCCGGCCTCAGCCGGTCTGGCTGTGCCGCGCCCGGGATCTCAATAGACGCTGGATCTCGGCCGCCGTTGACGGCACGCCGATCAGAAAGCCCTGCGCCTCTGTACAGCCATTGCCGCGCAGGATGTCGAGTTGCACCTCGGTCTCGACCCCCTCGGCGGTGACAGTGATGCCAAGCTCGGCGCCCAGCCCGATGACGGTGCGAACGATCGCCGCGGCGTCACGATTGCCCAGGTCGTGGATGAACGAACGATCGATCTTGATCTTGTCGACGGGAAAACGCCTGAGATAGCCGAGCGAGGAATAGCCGATGCCGAAATCGTCCAGCGCGATGCGGATGCCGAGTTCGCGCAACTGCCGCAGCGTCCTTAGCACCGCCTCGCTTTCGTCCATCAGCACGGTTTCGGTGATTTCAAGTTCCAACCGATCGGCTGGCACGCCGGAGAAAGCCAGCGCCGAGATGACGCTGCGGGCGAAGCTGCCGCTTTTGAGTTGCACGGCCGAGACATTGACCGCGACGCGCAGGCCGGCGGGCCAGTGTGCCGCCGCCGTGCAGGCTTTCCTCAGCGCCCATTCGCCAAGCGGCACGATCAATCCAGTGTCTTCGGCGACCGGAATGAAGCTGTCCGGCGCCACCGTGCCGCGTGTCGGCGAATGCCAGCGCATCAAGGCTTCGGCGCCGACGATCTCCCCGGATGCGATGTTCATGATGGGCTGGAAGTCGAGGTCGAACTCCTGGCGCGGCAGCGCGGTCTCGAGGTCGACCTCCAGCGCACGCCGTGCCTGTACCATAGCGTCCATTCCGGGTTCGAAGAACCGATACTGATTGCGCCCTTCGCTCTTCGCCCGGTAAAGCGCCGTATCGGCGTTCCTCAGCAGCGTGTCGGCATCTTCACCGTCGTCGGGGAAAACCGCGATGCCCAGGCTGATGCCGACATGCATCTCGCGGCTCTTGTCGCGGAACGGCTTTCCGATTGTCTCGACGATGCGCTTCGCGAGTTTTTCTGCATTGGCAATGCCCTTGAAGTTGAACTGGATGATGACGAATTCGTCGCCGCCGAAACGGGCGACCACGTCGGTTTCGTTGTGCAGGCAGCGCTGCAGCCTCTCGGCCACGCTCTTCAGCAGCCAGTCCCCGGCCGGATGTCCCCAGGTGTCGTTGACCGCCTTGAAGCGATCGAGATCGAGCGAAAAGATTGCCAGCGGCGTGACCGCCGTGGCTTCCAGCGCAAGGTCGAGCCGTTCGCGAAACATCGAGCGGTTGGGCAGTCCCGTCAGCGTATCGTGATGCGCAAGATGGATCATGCGCTCTTCGGTGCGGCGACGTTCTGTGACGTCGTCGAAGGTCACTACCCAGCCGCCGCCGTTCATCGGCCGGCGTGTGACCAGAACCGTCCTGCCGTCGGTAAGATGCCGGTAGGCCGAATGCATTTTTGCCGCCGTCAGGCAGGCTTCGGTCTTGGCGACTTCGCTGTCGACGTCGATCTCCGCATAGATGCCGAGTTCCAGCAATCGTTCGAGCGCCTCGCGGTGCGTCGTTCCAAGCGGGAAGTCTGCCGCGGTGACATTGTAGAGTTCAAGAAAACGCCGGTTGCGCACGATCATCTTGCCGTCGGCGCCGTACATCAGCAGGCCTTGCGACATGTTGGCAAGCGCTGCGTCGAAGCGGCGGTGCTGCTCCTTGAGATCCTCTTGCGCGCGGCGCTGCTCGGTGATGTCCTCGTAGATCGAGACCCAGCCGCCCAGAGCCAGAGGGCGGTGCGAGATGCTGACGATGCGGCCGTCCGACAGTGTTTCTTCGTAGGTCGAGGGCTTTGCCTGATCGATATAGGGCTTGCGGATGGCGTAGAGTTCGTCGGCGGTTTGCGAGGCGATGCCGATATCGACGCTGTGGCGCAGAATGTCGAGGAACCGGATGCCGGGCCTTATGACGCTGGCTTCGAGGCAAAAGATGTTCAGGTAGTTGCCGTTGCAGATGATCATCCGCTCGTCGGCGTCGAACATGCACAGGCCGTGCGACATGTTCTCGACCGCAGCCGAAAAGCGTTGGTTCTGCTCGCGCAGTTCGTCTTCCATGTGGCGGGAGCGGTCCATGCCTTCGGCCTCCCGTTTCGGGATGGTCGAACCATCCTTGGCATCAGCGACGGGCATGAGCGCGCCTGCGGACCGTGATCGAACGCGCTATTGTGGCCGCCGCCGGTTAATTTAGCGTTTTAATGCATGTCGCCCAAAAGTGACCTCGGTTTGGAGTGCGCCCCTGGGGGTGGACACTGATCAGGCTGCGGTTTTGCCCGTCTGCCGGATATGTTGATCCTCGAACTGTTGCGGGC
>NZ_JAMYUI010000031.1:0-96627 GCF_040322895.1 Mesorhizobium sp. M0088 | reverse complement strand
GTCTTGCCATGGTTCTCTCTCCGAAAACCCGACAGCCATGGTCAATTCCTCAGGACGATCTGTCCACCCCCAGGGGCGCACTCCAGTTTTGGGGGAAACGACATGCATAAAAACAAGACCTAAAGCGCGGCGCATGAATCCGTTTCAGCGCGACGCGCTTTAGCCGATTGCGGTTGCCGAAACCTGGTGCCGCGATGTCTCGATCGCGGAAAACCGCTTCAGGAACGCATTTTGCGCCCAGGTCACCGAGCGTGGCGTGAAATCGAAGCGGTCGGCATTGAAGCCGCGCGGACGGCCGAAGAACTCGGTCGCCTCGGCGGTCGAAAAGCCGGCGAGCAGCGTTGCCTCGAAATAGGCGGCGATCTGGTCGGCGCGCTTGATCTCCTTGCGCAGCGCAGCACTTGGCTCCTGCGGCAGCGAGAAGCGCAGATGGATGGCGCGCTGCAGCCGCAACTCACAATCCTTGTAGCTGCCGCCCATCACCGATTTGAACGGTGAGATCATGTCGCCGATGACATATTCGGGGGCGTCGTGCAGAAGAGCCGCCAGCCGGGCGTCGGCCGAAGCCTCGGGTACCAGGTCGCGGAACAGCGCTTCGACCAGCAGCGAGTGCTGGGCAACCGAAAAAGCATGCTCGCCGCTGGTCTGGCCGTTCCAGCGGGCAACGCGGGCGAGCCCGTGCGCAATGTCTGAAATTTCGATGTCGAGCGGCGAGGGGTCGAGCAGGTCGAGCCGGCGGCCTGACAGCATGCGCTGCCAGGCGCGTGCCGGCGCGCCGACGCGGTCGGCCGCCATCAGGCCTCCTCCGCGCTGACGGCTTCCTGCGGGAAGGCGAATTTTGCCCAGCGGGGAATGGCTAGTGTAACCGGAATGTTCGCCGCCATGATCGGCAGGTCGGCGTCGAGCGCCGCCTTGATCCGGTCGATGCGCGCAATCGCCAGACCGATCGTGCCGGCGGTCGAGCCGAGCGTGCCAACCGGCCTGCCTT
The DNA here is from genome assembly GCF_040322895.1 of Mesorhizobium sp. M0088. Lineage (NCBI taxonomy): Bacteria > Pseudomonadati > Pseudomonadota > Alphaproteobacteria > Hyphomicrobiales > Phyllobacteriaceae > Mesorhizobium > Mesorhizobium sp. M0088. The sequence goes on along the minus strand of NZ_JAMYUI010000031.1, from coordinate 95,639 downwards.
CGACGGTCAGTTCGGAGCCGGGCGCGGGCAGGGGCCGGTCGGCTGACACGATCAGAACGCGTCGCCTGGCGGTGCCGCGATGCTGCATGCGCGAGACGACCTCCTGGCCGACATAGCAGCCCTTCTTGAAGCCGACGCCACCGGTTTCGTCCAGCAGCACGTCGTGGGGAAAGGCGTCTCCGAGTTGGTAGTCGCTGCCGCTTTCGGCAATGCCGCCGGCAATGCGGAAGGCTTGCCACGCGGCAAGATCGCTGCGCTCATCTGTTTCGCCATAGGAACGCGTGACGGCACCCTTCGGAAAGCGCGTGTCGGCGGCCGCCGTTGAATCGGATTGCGAGGGTGTTGATTCATGTCCCCATGCAACGGTGACAAATGCCTGATCGGATTTGGCAATCTCGACCCTGGCGCGCAGTTTGTAGAGCGTCAGCCGGCGTATGAAATCGTCCGATATGTCGGCGCGGCATTCGAGCCAAAATGCATTCTCGCCGGTGCGGGAGATCAGGAAATCGAACAGGATCTTGCCTTGCGGCGTCAGCAGCGCACCGGGCTTGGCTTCGCCGGGAGCCAGGATGTCGAGATCGGTGGTCAGGATGTTCTGCAAAAAATGCTCGGCATCCGGACCTGATACGGAAACGAGGGCGCGGTCTTTGAGCTGGGCAAAGGGCATGGGCGGAAAAGCAACCTGATCTTGCAAAACGGTCGGCCTTTACGTAAGCCGCTGGCACTCCCCCCGCAAGAGAGCATGGCCATGATCTACGACCTCATCCTGACAGGCGGCACCGTGGTCAACCACGACGGCGAAGGGGCTCGCGACATCGGCGTGAAGGGCGGGCGCATCGCCGCCATCGGCGATCTCCGCCAGGCCTCGGCGGGCGAGACGATCGACTGCCGCGGCCTGCATATCCTGCCGGGCGTCATTGACAGCCAGGTGCACTTTCGTGAGCCGGGATTGGAGCACAAGGAAGATTTGGAAACGGGTTCGCGCGCGGCCGTGCTTGGCGGCGTCACCGCCGTGTTCGAGATGCCCAACACCAATCCTTTGACCACCAGCGAGGCAGCGCTTGCCGACAAGGTTCGGCGCGGCACGGATCGCATGCATTGCGATTTTGCCTTCTGGGTCGGCGGTACCCGCGAAAACGCTGGGGATGTCGGCGAGCTTGAGCGGTTGCCGGGCGCGGCCGGGATCAAGGTTTTCATGGGCTCGTCCACCGGCGACCTGCTGGTCGAGGACGACGAAGGTGTCGCCTCGATCCTGAGAAACACGCGCCGCCGTGCCGCCTTTCATTCGGAAGACGAATTCCGGCTGCGCGAGCGTCTTGGCGAGCGCATCGAGGGCGACCCGGCATCGCACCCTGTCTGGCGTGACGAGATCGCCGCCTTGCGCTGCACCGAACGGCTTGTGCGCATCGCTCGGCAAGCGCGCGCCCGCATTCATGTCCTGCACATCTCGACCGCCGAGGAGATTTTGCTCCTCGAACAGCACAAGGATGTCGCGACCTGCGAGGCGACGCCGCATCATTTGACGCTCAGCGCCGACGACTATGCGCGGCTCGGCACGCTGATCCAGATGAACCCGCCGGTGCGCGCCGCCCGCCATCGCGACGGCGTCTGGCACGGCATTGCGCAAGGCATCGTCGACGTGCTCGGCTCCGACCACGCGCCGCACACGCTGGCCGAGAAGGCCAAGCCGTATCCGGCCTCACCGTCGGGAATGACCGGCGTGCAGACGCTGGTGCCGATCATGCTCGACCACGTCAATGCCGGCCGGCTAACCTTGCAGCGCTTCGTCGACCTGTCCAGTCATGGCCCGCAGCGGATCTTCGGCATGGCCAGGAAAGGCCGCATCGCCGCCGGCTATGACGCCGACTTCACCATCGTCGACATGATGCGGCGCGAGATAATCACCAATGCGCAGGCCGGCTCGAAATCCGGCTGGACGCCTTATGATGGCAGGGAAGTGACGGGTTGGCCGGTCGGCACCGTCATTCGAGGCCGACGTGTCATGTGGGAGGGGGAAATCGTCACGCCAGGCCAGGGCAAAGCGGTGGAGTTTTCCGAGGCATTGCCCGTCTAGGCTCCCGGATCTCTGCAAGGGCAGAGGCAGAAAGCTCAATCCCCGGCGACGAAGAACGACCACTGTCCGGCAGGCGTGATGCCGACACGGTAGAAAATATAAGCGCCGAACTGCTTCATGTCGTTGAAATCGCCAGCGGTGACGATCTTGAACAGCTCGACCCGCTGCTTGGCGTCCAGCTTGTCCAGCGGCAGGGCGAAGAAATACGGCCACACATAGAGTTCTTGTGGCGTGCCGGCATCGAGGTGGACGTAGCCGGCATTAAGCACCTCCTCCAGGATGGCCAGAATCTCCTGACCGTCTGGGTCGCCGGAGAGGCCCTTGAGGAAGGCGATGGCGTCGCCGTCTATGTCGGTCAGCGATATCTGTGTCATGCTCTCGCCCGTGCCGATCAACGGCCGCAGCTTTTCGATATCGCCGTCCTTGCAGGCTTCGACGATCAGATCGTGCATGCGCCGCACCGGTTCCGGCAGCTTGCCGAGATCGTAGACGACCTCGGGCACCGGCGTTTCCGGATCGACACGCGGTCTGGTCACGCCGCCATCCGCCGGACTGTCCGGCTCGGCTTCGGCAGGAGCAGTCGGCTGGCTGGCCGGCGGCGGTGTTCCGACCGGATTGGGCATCGGCACGGCGCTTCCGGAGGGCGACATGTCGTCGTCGGCCGGCGGCGTGACTGTTGGGGGGAGCTCTTCGCGCTTGATCTCGCTCAGCGCATAGGCGGGGCTGCTCGCGAGACACACAACCAGGGGAATCGCGGCACAGCAAGCGGCGAAGCAGATGCAGAGGACAAAGCCACGCGGCTTGCCTGACATCGAAAAATTCACTGCCCGTTTCTCCCTGCTTCCGGGCATGACGCCCGAGCGGCGTTGCGTCGTCAAAGAACCGGAGGTCGGTTCAGTGCCGCAGCCGTTCAGGTTCGAAGGCGCCAGCAATCACCTTTTCACGCATACGGTCGAGCAGGGCAAGGGCCGAGGTCTCGCCATTGGCGCGCAACATCTCGCCGAAGGCTGTTTCGAGTGCTGCTTCGGCAATGATCTCGGGCTCTATCCCGGCGGAGAGACCTTCCGCCCAGGCCTCGCTGTGGCTTTCCACGGCGGTCAGGCGTTTTTCTTCCCTGACCAGCGCGTCGATGTCGTTGACACCATGTTCCATAAGCGAATGTCCACCCTTTCAAGCAGCGATCCGTCGATGTGGATCAGGCCTGATCTGTTCGTTTCACACGCAGGGACAATTAAGTATTTGTAAATACGACATTTTTTTGATCGTCTTTTACAAAGCCCGATTGCCTTGTGTGAAGCTGCGTTCAGCTCGAGTCAAACTTAGCCGATTGGGGCGGCCTGCGGGGCGAAAACCTTCAGTTTGAGTTAATTCCGCTTTCGCGCGGTAAGGTTTCGTTAATACTGTTGCAGAAGTGCAACATGAGGATTGCACCAAGATATCGCCGGGCGCAAGCCGGATATCTCAGTCGTCGTCGGCAGTGGTCCGGATAGCTGTTGATGAGCGGCCAAATGCCTAGTTGCCGTAACGCGAGGCGATGTCGCGCGACAGCGTCTCGCCTTCCTTCATGTAACGGCTGATGGCTTCGGTCGCCGAGGGCGTGCACCGCGTATAGGTGCCGCCGAAGGAGCGGTAGCCGCGATTGAAGCTGGCAATGAAGCGGGCGCGCCGCTCGGCGTCCGGATTTTCCGAATCGAGCAGTTTTGTCATCTCGACACGCCACTGGTCGCCCTTCTCGCCGCACAGATTGCGCAGGAAATGCAGCGAGCCCAGAACCTCCGCCAGCCGCATCAACCCAGGCTCGAACGGCGATTCGGCGCTGAGCGCGGGCCGTATCGAAACGGTCGCGCCGACCGCAAGACACACGGCGAGGAGCATAGACGGACGGTTCATAAGCCTTCTCTACCCAACGGCGTGGCTCCGCCAAACAGGATAAGTCTTTGTGGCGAAACAATTTGTCGCCTGCAAGGCGGTTTCAGGGCTTCGGCCCGTCGTCTCCGTCCGGGTCCAACAAGTCCTCGGCCACGGCGAACACCGAGCCGGCGAGCGGCAATGCCGCCATCTCGCTGAGCGTATAGAAGGCCGCCGTCTCTGCATCGTCGCTGGCTACGGCCTCGCCGCCGGCATAGGCGGCGCCGAAGACCGTGAGAAGATAATCGACCGGGTGGCTGTCATCCCGGCCGTCGATGTGGATTTCCCGCAGCGGGCGATAATTTGTGGCGCGCAAACCGGTTTCTTCCTGAAGTTCGCGCTCTGCCGCTGCCTCCAGCGTCTCGCCGGGTTCGACCTTGCCGCCCGGAAAGGCATAGAGCCCTTGCGAGGGTTGCCGGGCTCGCTTGACCAGAAGCACGGTGTCTGCCCGCACGACGGCGACCGAGACTGCCGGAAGTGTCTTGCGCGCTTCGTTCATGGGTTCCCGATCCGGCGTGTAGGCAGGTCTGTTGTGGACCGCCCAGCATGGGCAAGCTTTAGCGGTTGCGCAACGCCGGTTGCATCGCCACTTTCAAGCTGAATCATTCGAAGGGCGCCAATCGACAATGTGCGGACGTTTTGCCTTGACCGCGACGCCGGACCAGACCACCGCCTTGCTAGGCTTGGCGGAACTGGAGGATTTCCCGGCGCGCTACAACATCGCACCAACCCAGCCGATCCTGATGGCGGTCGCGGGCGCCCCGCGGGCGCCGGGCTCCAATCTGCCGGACCGGCAGCCAATGCTGGTGCGCTGGGGGCTGATCCCGACCTGGGTGAAGGATACACGCGAGTTTCCGCTGCTGTTCAACGCGCGCTCCGAAGGGGCTGCCGAAAAGGCGTCGTTCAAGGCCGCCATGCGCCATCGCCGCGCTTTGGTGCCAGCGTCCGGCTTTTATGAATGGCGGCAAACCGGCGGCAAGAAAGGTCAGCCTTACTGGATACGCCCAAGGAATGGCGGGCTGGTCGCCTTCGCCGGACTGATCGAGACCTATGCCGAGCCGGGTGGTTCGGAAATGGACACCGGCGCCATCCTGACCATCAACGCCAATGCCGACATCGCGCATATCCACGACCGCATGCCTGTGGTGATCGATCCCAGGGATTTCGCCCGTTGGCTGGATTGCCGCACGCTCGAGCCACGCGAGGTCGCCGATCTGTTGCGGCCGGCTCAGCTCGATTTCTTCGAGGCCATTCCCGTCTCCGACCTCGTCAACAAGGTCGCCAACACCGGGCCGGAAATTCAGGAGCGGGGCGAGATCGGGCCGGAGCCCGAGAAGGTCAAGCGCCAGAAGCCCGGCGCGGACGACAGTCAGATGACGCTGTTCTAGCTGAACTGTTCTTCAGCGGCGCATGTCTGCGCCATTTGCCAGGCGCCCTTGGCGCAGGGCCACACACCACTTCAGGCGGCGCGGGGCGACACGATCTTCTGTACCGGCTTCTTCTTCTTCGCGGTGTGGAGGAGGGCGGCGACAATCGCGGCCGGGCCGATGGCGCGATAGTGGTTGGCCAGCGCGGGTTGCTTGGCGCGGTTGGATTCCTGCTTGCTTCGGGGCATGTCTCTCTTCCCAGGTAACATTTTCGTGTCTGCGTTTGATGGCCGATTCTGACCAAATCGTGACGCCTGCTGATCTAGCCGACGAATGTTTCATGACTGTGCCGACATGTTTAATAAAATGTTTCACTGGGTCACTACCTGTGATCCAGCGACGTTTTTGCCGAAACTTGCGACTTGACGGCAACACAAGCCAAGGCGATAAAGCCGCCCATGAAAACGTCTTTCGCCATTTGTGGCATTTGCATTATTGGCTAGCCTCGCGCTGGTCCGGACGTTTTCGCCTCATCTTCCCCAGATTGGACAAACGCCCCGGCCAGCAGGCTGGAGTCTGATTTGCGTCTCGCGCAGGGCTGGCTCCATTCAAATTGAGTTCTGAACCGGGAAGGCACGAATGTCCGACGCACCGCAGGGCCTGCGCCTCTACAACACGCTGACGCGGACGAAAGAGAATTTCGTCCCGATCGATCCGCTGAACGTGCGCATGTATGTCTGCGGCCCGACGGTCTACGACTTCGCCCATATCGGCAACGCCCGGCCGGTGATCGTGTTCGACGTGCTGTTCCGTTTGTTGCGCCAAGTCTATGACGCGGCGCACGTCACGTATGTGCGCAACATCACAGATGTCGATGACAAGATTAACGCCCGCGCCTTGCGCGATTTCGGCGCCGAGATCGCTTCCGGAACGCTCTCGCTCAACGAGGCGATCCGGCGGGTCACCGAAAAGACCGCCGACCAGTTCCACAGGGATGTCGCGGTTCTGGGTTGCCTGGAGCCGACGGTCGAGCCGCGCGCCACCGAATTCGTCGAGCCCCGCGCCGACGGCAAGGTCGACATGATCACCTTGATTCAAAGTCTGATCGAACGCGGTCATGCCTATGTTGCGGCGAGTGAAGTGCTGTTCGATACGGCGTCGATGCCGGACTACGGCCAGCTGTCGAAGCGCAATCTCGACGAGCAGCAAGCGGGCGCCCGCGTCGCCGTCGACGCGCACAAGAAAAATCCCGGCGATTTTGTCCTGTGGAAGTTGTCGTCGCCGGAGGAGCCTGGCTGGAACTCGCCATGGGGCAGGGGTCGGCCGGGCTGGCACATCGAATGCTCGGCAATGTCGGCCGCCTATCTCGGCGAGGTGTTCGACATCCATGGCGGCGGCCTCGACCTGATCTTCCCGCACCATGAGAACGAGATCGCCCAGTCGCGCTGCGCCCATGGCACGGACGTGATGGCCAACATCTGGATGCACAACGGCTTCCTGCAGGTCGAAGGTCAGAAAATGTCGAAAAGCGTCGGCAATTTCTATTCGATCAACGAACTGCTCGAGACCGAGACGTTTGGCGGCCGCAAATGGCCGGGCGAGGTGCTGCGGCTGGCAATGCTGATGACGCACTATCGCGAACCGATCGACTTTTCCGTGCGCAAGCTGGAAGAGGCCGAGAACACGCTGCGCAAATGGAAGCGGGCGGCCGACCTCGCGCCGACAGCGGCGGGACAGGTGCCCATGGAGATCATCGACGCCTTGTCGGACGATCTTGCCACCTATGCCGCCTTCCAGGTCCTGACCCAGTTGGCCGGCGAGGCGGCGGACGGCAATGATGCCGCTGCGTCCCTGAAGGCGTCGCTGCTGTTCCTCGGCTTCGATGTCACGTCGGCAAGGGTTGATGAAGACCACGTCGCCAAGGCCATCGCCAAGCGTCTCGCATTCATCGCCGCCAAGAACTGGGCCGAGGCCGACCGCATCCGCGACGAACTGCTGGCGCAAGGTGTACAGTTGAAGGACGGCAAGGATCCGATCACCGGCGAACGCGTCACCACCTGGGAGGTAAAAAGATGATCGACCATCTTGGCATCACCGTTGCCGATTTCGATGCTTCGAAGGCTTTCTATGACAAGGCGATGGCGCCGCTTGGGGCCACGCTGCTCTATATGGTGCCGCTGGAATATACCGGCGGTGCCAAGGTCGGCGGCTATGGCCGTGACCGGCCGGTGTTCTGGCTGAGCACCGGCAAGGACAAGCCCAGGGATCACCAGCACGTCGCCTTCACCGCGCGCAGCCGCGCCGAGGTCGAAGCCTTCCATGCCGCGGCGCTTGCCGCCGGTGGCAAGGACAATGGCGGGCCGGGTCTGCGCCCGCACTATCATCCGGACTACTACGCCGCCTTCGTCTTCGATCCCGACGGCAACAATGTCGAGGCCGTCTGCCATGCGCCGGAGTGATCAGTGATGAGCCTCGACAACCGGCCGATCTACACCGGCGGCTGCCAGTGCGGCGCGGTGCGCTTTCGCGTTGAAGGCGCGCTCGGCGACGCTTCGGTCTGCCATTGCCGCATGTGCCAGAAGGCGTTCGGCTCGTTCTATGCGCCGCTGGTTTCGGTGCGTGGCGCCCGGCTCGACTGGACGCGCGGCGATCCGAAATACTTCCGTTCCTCCAACCATGTCGATCGCGGTTTTTGCGCCGATTGCGGCACGCCGCTGACCTTCACCGCGCCGGACGGCGTTGGTCTGGCCATTGGTGCGTTCGACAATCCGGCGGAGATCGTGCCGTTGATCCAATGGGGCACCGAGGCAAAACTTCCCTATGTCGATACGATCCCGCAATTGCCGGGCGAGGAGACCATGGCCGACATGGCGTCGGCCTCCTATCTGGCCGATCTCGTTTCCTACCAGCACCCGGACCACGACACCGAACAATGGCCGCCAAAGGAAAAATCATGACCGATCAGGTGAGAACCGGCGGCTGCCAGTGCGGCGCCGTGCGCTTCCGCATTCATGGAGCGCTCGGCCGTCCCTCGATCTGCCATTGCCGCATGTGCCAGAAGCAGTTCGGCTCGTTCTTCGGAGCGCTGGTCACGGTGCCCAGGGACGGCGTCGAATGGACTCATGAAGAGCCGAGCTATTTCCAGTCGTCGGTCAACATCGACCGCGGTTTCTGCGCCCGCTGCGGCACGCCGCTGACATATCGGCAGCCCGGCGGACTGGAAATCGCCATCGGTGCCTTCGACGACCGTTCGGATCTGGCACCGCAGATCCAGGTCAACTACGCCGCGCGGCTGCCCTGGGTGGAGACGATCTTCGATCAGCCCGTCCATCAGGATCCCGACTACTATAACAGGCAGGAATCCATCATCTCCTTCCAGCACCCCGACCATGAAACAGCGGACTGGCCGACCAAAGGTTTACAACTATGAGCAGTCAATTGCGTACCCTCTATCCGGAGATCGAGGCGTTCGATTCCGGCATGCTCGATGTCGGCGACGGCCATCAGGTCTACTGGGAGCGTTCCGGCACCAAGGGCGCCAAGCCGGCGGTGTTCCTGCATGGCGGGCCGGGCGGCACCATTTCCCCAAAACACCGGCGGCTGTTCGACCCGAAGCTCTACGATGTCATCCTGTTCGACCAGCGCGGCTGCGGAAAATCGACGCCCAACGCCTCGCTCGAAGCCAATACGACCTGGCACCTGGTCGCCGACATCGAACGCCTGCGCGAAATGGCCGGCTTCGACAAATGGCTGGTGTTCGGCGGCTCCTGGGGGTCGACGCTTGCGCTCGCCTATGCCGAGACGCACCCCGAACGCGTCAGCGAACTGGTGGTGCGCGGTATCTACACGCTGACGCGTGCGGAACTCGAATGGTACTACCAGTTCGGCGTCTCGGAAATGTTCCCGGACAAATGGGAGCGCTTCCTGGCACCGATCCCGGAGGCCGAGCGCGGCGACATGATGGCCGCCTACCGCAAGCGGCTGGTCGGCACGGATCGCAAGGCGCAGATCGAGGCGGCCCGCGCCTGGAGTTTGTGGGAGGGCGAGACGATCACGCTGTTGCCCGAGCCGGAGACCAGCGGACCTTTTGGGCAGGACGACTATGCTGTCGCCTTTGCCCGCATCGAGAACCACTATTTCGTCCATGCCGGCTGGCTTGAGGAAGGGCAGCTGCTGCGCGACGCGCACAGACTGAGCGACATTCCCGGCACCATCGTCCATGGCCGCTACGACATGCCGTGCCCGGCGCGCTATGCCTGGGCGCTGCACAAAGCCTGGCCGAAGGCGGATTTCCACCTGATCGAGGGTGCTGGTCATGCTTATTCGGAGCCGGGTATCCTCGATCGGCTGATCCGCGCGACGGACAAGTTTGCAGGCAAATGACCATGACCCGCGAGCGCCTCTATCTCTTCGACACCACATTGCGCGATGGCCAGCAGACGCCGGGCATCGACTTTTCCGTCGAGGACAAGATCGCCATCGCCAAACTGCTCGACGCTTTCGGCCTCGACTATGTCGAGGGCGGCTATCCCGGCGCCAACCCGACCGACACAGCCTTCTTCCAGGAGAAGCGCACGGAGCGCGCCAAATTCGTCGCCTTCGGCATGACCAAGCGGGCAGGGGTGTCGGCGTCCAACGATCCCGGCCTAGCGTCACTCGTGCAGTCGAAGTCGGATGCCATCTGCTTCGTCGCCAAGAGCTGGGACTACCATGTCCGTGTCGCGCTCGGCTGCACCAATGAGGAGAACCTCGACGCCATCAAGGCCTCCGTCGAGGCGGCGATCGCCGCCGGCAAGGAGGCATTGGTCGACTGCGAGCACTTCTTCGACGGCTTCAAGGCCAATCCCGATTATGCGCTGGCCTGCGCCAGGACCGCCTATGATGCCGGCGCGCGCTGGGTGGTGCTGTGCGACACCAATGGCGGCACGCAGCCCTCGGAAGTCCGCGCCATCGTCGAGAAGGTTATTTCATCAGGTATTTCAGGCAATCATCTCGGCATCCATGCCCATGACGACACCGGCCAGGCCGTGGCAAATTCCCTCGCCGCGGTCGAGGCCGGCGTGCGCCAGATCCAGGGCACACTCAACGGCATCGGCGAGCGCTGCGGCAACGCCAATTTGATCTCGATCGTGCCGACGCTGGCGCTGAAACCGGCCTTCGCCGATCGTTTCGACACCGGTATTTCGGCTGAGGCGCTGACAGGCATTTCCAGGTTGTCCCGCGCCTTCGACGAACTCCTGAACCGAGCGCCAGAGGCGCAGGCGCCCTATGTCGGCGCTTCGGCCTTCGCCACCAAGGCCGGCATCCATGCCTCCGCACTGGCCAAGGAGCCGGCAACCTATGAGCATGTGCCTCCGGAAACGGTCGGCAACCGCCGCCGTGTCATGGTCTCGGATCAGGGCGGCAAGGCGAATTTCCTCGCCGAGCTGAGGCGACGCGGCATCGAGGTGCCGAAGGACGACCACCGGCTCGACGCGCTGATATCGGTGGTCAAGGAGCGCGAGGCCGAGGGCTATGCCTATGAAGGCGCCGATGCCAGTTTCGAGCTCCTGGCGCGCAAGATGCTGCACGGCCTGCCGGAGTTCTTCAACGTCACCTCGTTCCGCTGCATGGTCGAGCGCCGCTTCGACGCCAACGGCCAGCTGAAGACGGTCTCCGAAGCGATCGTCAAGGTGGTGGTCGACGGCGAGGAGAAGATGTCGGTGGCCGAGGGGCATGGCCCGGTCAACGCACTCGACATCGCGCTGCGCAAGGACCTCGGCAAGTTCCAGGGCGAGATCGCCGACATGGAACTGGCGGACTTCAAGGTGCGTATCCTCAATGGCGGCACCGAGGCGATCACCCGCGTTCTGATCGAATCGCATGACGGCACCGGCGCGCGCTGGTGGACGGTCGGCGTTTCCGAAAACATCATCGACGCCTCGTTCCAGGCGTTGATGGATTCCATTGTCTACAAGCTGATGAAGAACCGCGAGATGGCCGGACTGGTGGCCGCCGAATAGGGTTGAACCATCAGCGAAAGTCCATTGATCCATCAGAACTTTGTGATGGTCTTGCCAAGGTGACTGGGCCATAGCGTTGACCCATGGCCACTGAAGCAATTACCCTGGACGCGGATTCCAAGGCCCGGCGCGGCTTTCTGTTGGCGCTTGGCGCCTATCTGCTATGGGGGCTGCTGCCCTTCTACATGAAGGCGGTCGCTCATCTGCCGCTCGCCGAAGTCATTGCCCATCGCATCGTCTGGTCGGTGCCGATCGCCGCCGCCGTTCTGATCTGGGCCGGCCGCATGGCGGATTTCAAGGCGGCACTGCGTTCGCCTCGCACCATCGCCATGGCCGCGCTGACGGCTGCGCTGATTTCGGTCAACTGGGGCATCTATGTCTGGGCGATTGCCGTCGACCGCACTGTCGAGACAGCGCTCGGCTACTACATCAATCCACTGGTCAACGTCGTCGTCGGCGCGCTGTTGCTGGGCGAGCGGCTCGACCGGCTGCAGATCGCGGCGGTGGTGCTGGCGGCCGTCGCCGTCACCGTGCTGACCGTCGAGGGCGGCAAGCTGCCCTGGGTGTCGCTGGCGCTGGCGTTTTCCTTCGCCGCCTACGCCTTCTTCCGCAAGACGTTGCCGATCGGACCGAGCCAGGGATTTTTGCTCGAAGTCCTTCTGCTGTCGGTGCCGGCACTTGGCTACATCGTCTATCTAATCGCGACCGAACAGGACCATATCGTATCCAGCAGTGGCACCGATACGGCATTGCTGATCGGCTGCGGTCCGGTCACATCGATCCCGCTGCTGCTGTTTGCGTTCGGCGCGAGGCTGCTGCGGCTGTCCACCATCGGCATCATGCAGTACATCGCGCCGACCATTGTGTTTCTGATCGCCGTGCTGATCTTCGACGAGCCTTTCGGCACCACCCAGGCGATTGCCTTTGGCCTGATCTGGACAGCGCTCGCGATGTATTCCTGGTCGATGTTCCGTGGCCGCGAGATCCGGCCGGCGGTGCCGGCTGCAAGGTAAGGATCCCCTATGTACCTGCTGCATATCGCCAACAAGAATTATTCCTCATGGTCGCTGCGGCCTTGGGTGTTGATGCGAGAGCTGAACATCCCGTTCGAGGAACGGCTGACGCCATTCCCGACCGGGTCAAGTTGGAGCCTCTACCGGCCGTTCTCGCCGAGCGGCCGGGTGCCGTGTCTGATCGACGATGGCTGGGCGGTCTGGGATTCGCTGGCCATCGCCGAATATCTGGGGGAGCGCCACCATGGCGTGTGGCCTGTCGAGGCCAAGGCGCGCGCCTGGGCGCGCTCGGCCGCCGCTGAGATGCATTCGAGCTTCACCGCACTGCGCGGCGCCTGTCCGATGAGTTGCGGCGTGCGGGTAAAGCCGTTTCCGATGTCCGACGCGCTGAAGCAGGACATCTTTCGCCTCGGCGATCTCTGGAACGATGGCCTTGCCCGTTTCGGCGGGCCGTTTCTGGCCGGCGCTCATTTCACCGCCGTCGACGCTTTCTTTGCCCCGGTGGCGTTCCGCGCCCAGTCCTATGGGCTCTCCTTCGAGGGTGCGGCTGCGGCTTATCCGGCGCAATTGCTTGCCCTGCCGGCGATGCGCGAATGGTATGCGGCTGGCTTGGCCGAGACCTGGCGCGAGCCCGACCACGAAGCGGAAGCCGCCGCTGCCGGCACCATCATCGAGGATCTTCGCGCCTCGGCGTGAAAGTCGCCGGGCGGGCGTTACATCTGTCCGAGCCGCCTGACAAAGAGATAGGTCGCGCCCGCGATCACCATCGCTACCGCCGTCACCACCCAGAAGCCCATTGGCGTGTCGACCAGCGGCAGGCCGCCGACATTCATGCCGAACAGGCCCGAGATGATGGTCATCGGCAACAGCACCGCCGTCATCACCGACAGTACGTACAGCAGCCGGTTCGACTGCGTCGTCAGCTTGGCCATAAGCTCGTCCTGCAACAGCCGGGCGCGTGCCTGCAATTGTTCGCCATCATAGTGCAGCGTCTGCGCCCTGTGTGAAAGACGCGCGGCCATGTCGTTGATGCTGTCGGGCAGGTCGTTACGGTGCGAGTGGTCGAGATGGCGAAACAGATTGGTCAGCGTCGCCATCTGCCTGTGGATCACCACCAGATGCCGGCGCGCGTCGACGAGGGATTGCCGTTCATTGTGCCATGCGTCGCAGACGATGCGATCCTCGATCCCGTCGAGGCTGTCGCCGAGTGCCGCAAGTTCAGCCACCATGCCGTCAAAAGACTGGCCGACAACCGCCTCGATCAACTCGGCCGCCGAGCGGAACTTGCGCGATCCATTCTCGATCGCCTTGCGGATGTTGTCGACCGACTGCAGCGGTTGCTTGCGGGCGCCGACCAGCATCGTGTCGTTGAGCGCGAAGCGGAAATGGCCAAGCCCGCCCGCTTCCGCCGAATAGTCATGGCGCAGGTCCGGCAGATTGCCATAGAGCCAGTCGTCCTCGAGGTCGATGTGGCAGCCATGGCTGGCGGACAGGAAAGCTTCGCGCACCGGTGCCGGCAAAGCCTGATCGGCGCCGATCTCATGGCGGGCCCGCATGTCGGAAAGCTGGTAGCTGCGCCATGTCCAGTGCGCGGCGGCGGCGTCCCTGGTTCGCACGCCCTCAGCGGTGAAGTGATAGATGAAGAACAGTCCGTGCTCGTCGGGCAGGTAAGGCGACAGGTCGGTGCCTTCCGGGGCGAGAGTGATATCCATGGGGCGGTGCCAGATGCATGTTCCGAAGATGGCACCGCAGGGCGGCTGCCTGGCCTTGATTTCTAGCACGAGCGAACCCGGTTTCGTGTGACGGTTTCTTGACAGAAGATCACAGTCTGTCGACCACCCACGTCAATCCGGTGGTGACGCCTTCGCCACCCCCGGATTGTGCCCAGTCAGTGCTTCGGGCCGAAGCCGGGGTAGGGCTTGAGCGGCACGATTGCGGCAATGTCCATCATGCCGGCCTTGACCAACGGCAAGGTGGCAAGATGGCCGCGAACCTCTGCATCGTCGGCAGCCTCGAACATCATGCCGCTGCCCGGGATGTCGCCTCGGTTCCACACCTGGCGTATCGCCCCTTCGGCGTAGAGCGTGCGCCGCTGTTCGGCTTCGCTGGGCAGCAGTGGCGCGAAATCGGCATCGGCAAATTTTTCGGTGTTGCGGGTGAGAAGGGCAAAGAACTGCATGGCGATCTCCTTTGGTTGGATGGCCCGAACTATCGCTCCCGCTGGTCAGACTGTCCAAGACTGATTAGGCTAAAGTTGAGACCTGGCGGGACTGGAGCCTGGAGAAAAATGTTCGATCTGCGTCAGCTCCGCTATTTCGTCACCGTCGCCGAAACCGGCAATGTCGGGCGCGCCGCCGAAATGCTGCATATTTCTCAGTCGCCACTCAGCCGGCAGATCATCCAGCTTGAGGAGCAGTTGGGTGTTTCCCTCTTTGAAAGATCGAAGCAGCGGGTCCACCTCAACGCCGAGGGCCGCGCCTTCCTCGTCGAGGCCCGCGCGCTGCTGTCCAATGCGCGACGTTTGGAGGAGTTCGGCCGCAACCTGGCCAGCGGTGCCGTCGGCCGGCTCGCCATCGGCTATGTCGAAGGGGCCGTTCATGCCGGGCTTGTCGCCGGGATGCTGCGCCAGTTCCGTCGCGACCGGCCGGATTTCCACCTGCAACTGAGAAGCCTGCGTTCGGCGGCGCAGTTGGAAGGGCTACGGCAGCGGTCGCTGGATCTGGGCTTTGTCTACTCGCCGCCACCCGATGACGACGCCGATGTCGCCGCCATGGCGCTGCGGCATGAGCCGCTGGTGCTGGCGATCCCCGAAGATGATCCACTTGTTGAAGTGCCAGAGATTGGGCCTCACCATCTTGACGGTCGCACCTGGATCACCGTCGTGCGCCAGCCGGACGACACCAATCGCGGCCAGTTCCTTGCCGCTTGCGCCAAGGCCGGCTTTTTGCCCGACATCGCCTATGAGACGGCGGACCCGCTGACCTCGCTCGGCCTTGTCAGCGCGGGTCTCGGCCTGGCGACGGTGCAAGCCAGCCTGCGTGCCGCCGCGCCGCCGCGGATCGTGTTTCGCGACCTGCCGTGGTTCGACCGCACGGTTTCGATCCATCTCGCCTGGCGCCGTCAGGACCGGCGCGCGGTGATTGCCGATTTGCGGCAGGCTGCGGGGGAATAGGGGAATAGGAGAATAGGAGAATAGGAGAATAGGAGAATAGGAGAATAGGAGAATAGGAGAATAGGAGAATAGGAGAATAGGAGAATAGGGAGCGCCGTTCCCAGGCACTTCACATATTCCCCTACTGCCTTACTCCCGTATTCCCCTACATCTTGTCTATCACCGATTGCACGCCCTCGGTCGGGGCGTCGACGGAGGACCCTGCCACCATGATGGCGGCGACGATCGCTTCGGGGTCGTCGACGACCAGCGGCTTGACCCGTTGCGCGGTGTGGATGAAGCCCTCGGCGGCCATGTGATCGAGCAGCGCCAGCATCGGATCCCAGAATCCGCCGACATTGCCGAAGACGATCGGCTTGCGATGATGGCCGAGCTGCCCCCAGGTCATGATCTCAATGATCTCCTCGACCGTGCCGATGCCACCCGGCAGCGCCACAAAGGCGTCGGATTTCTCGAACATCTTGTGTTTGCGCTCGTGCATGTTGTCGGTGATCAAGAGTTCATCAAGCCGGTCAAGCGCGGTTTCGGTCGCCTCCTTGTTGATCAGGAAGCGCGGAATGATGCCCGTCACCTTGCCGCCGGCCTTGAGCGCGCCTTCGGCGACAGCGCCCATGATGCCTTTGGTGCCGCCGCCATAGACCAGCCGCAGTCCCGCTTTGGCAATCGAGCGCCCGAGCAGGTGTCCGGCCTTGATATAGGTTTCATTGCGGCCCGGAGACGAGCCGCAATAGACGCAGACGGATCGAATCGTGTTCATGGCGATGATTGGTGATTGGGTCTGAAAGCGCGGTCAAGTCCCAAGGGTCAACAAGCTCGGGCTTTTTCTTGTCGGCCCGTTTTTCTTGTCGGCATTGGCAAAACAGGCTAGACCGGCGTTAGGTGGCTAAGGGGTAGGGAAATATGGCGATTAATCCACTGAAGGCGTTCCTGTTCGCAGCGGGTGGGACCGTTGCGGCCGCGGGAACCGCCTATGTATCGGGCGCACTCGACCCGTATCTCAATCCCACGCCGCCGGCGAACGTGGCGGCGCTGACGCCGCCCGCGGCGCCGAAACCGGCCGATCCCGGCACGGAAGCGCGGCTGCCACCAGCCGAGGTCCCGGCTGCCCCCGCCGCGGTGCCCCAGGCAACGGCACCAGCCGCACCGGCAACGGATGCGGCGGCTCCGGCAGCGCCGGCTGCGGCCGGCCCGATCACACCATCCTTCGATGTCGTGCGCGTCGAAAGCAATGGCTCGATTGTCGTCGCCGGCAATGCGGCGCCCAATGCCAAGGTCGAAATCCTCAACGGCTCGACGGTGCTTGGCTCGACGGCCGCTGGTCCCGATGGCGCCTTCGTTATCATTCTCGATGATCCGCTGAAGCCCGGCGATTATACGATCGCGCTGCGCGCGACCACGGGCGATGTCGTGACGCCCTCGGTGCAGACCGCCGTCGTTTCGGTTCCCAAGGATGCGGCCGGCCAGGTGCTGGCCATGGTCGAGGAGCCGGGCAAGCCGGCCGAATTGCTGACCGTTCCCGCACCCGAGACAAAGCCGGCTGCTCCGGCCGCCGAAGCGCCTGCAACTGCTCCGGCGCCAGCCGCCCCAGCGCCAGCCGTGGTCGATACAGCACCGGCTCCTGCAGCGCTGGCGACGCCGCCCGCTGCGGGCGTGACCGAGCCCAAGATCGTTGTCGAAGCGGTCGAGATCGACGGCAGCAAGATTTTTGTCGCCGGCCTCGCTGATGCCGGCCGCAAGGTGCGCGCCTATGCCAACGACATCCTGCTCGGTGATGCGCAGACGTCGCCGGACGGTCATTTCCTGGTCGAGGCGACGCGCGACATTCCGGTCGGCAGCTACACAATCCATGTCGACGGTCTCGATGCCGACGGTGTGACAGTGGTGGCCCGCGCGGCCGTACCGTTCGAGCGTGAGCCCGGCGAAGCGGTCGCCGCCGTGGCGCCCTCGGAGCCCAAGCCTGCCGAGCCCAAGCCTGCCGAACCCGCCGCCGAAGCGCCTCCGGCTGCCGAGGCGCCAGCCGTTGCCGCCGCGCCTGCCGAAACGGCACCGGCCACGACGCCTGCTCCCGCCACCGAGGCTCCGGCCGTTGTGGCGGAGGCGACGCCGCCGAGCGATGTGCCCGAGACCGTGGCCCCCAAGCTCGAACATGCCGACGGCGCCGTCATCATCCGCCGCAACGACACGCTTTGGCGGATCTCGCGGCGCGTCTATGGCCATGGCGTGCGCTTCTCGACCATCTACCTCGCCAACCAGGACCAGATCAGCGATCCCGACCGCATCTGGCCGGGGCAGGTGTTCAAGGTCCCGGAAAAGTCGAAGGAAGGCGAAGCCGCCGACCTCAAGGCGATGGGCGAGCAGGCAACGACAGCGCCGGCCAAGACGCAGTAGGGTTGGCGATTGGCCAATCTCCCTCCTTGAGGGGGAGATGGCCGGCAGGCCAGAGGGGTCGTCGCGCGTGAAGCGCCGACCTTCTCTTTCTCCAAACAAACGTCGCGTCAGGACGCACCGACCCCCTCTGTCACCTTTGGTGACATCTCCCCCTCAAGGGGGGAGATTAGGTCGCTCTACCCATCGGGGTAGCTTGCCGCAGACCTGCTCATCGTCTATCGCCGATGGACGATGACTGAATCCCTTATGGAAACAAACGCACCTGGCTGCACCCCGGACAGCCGAGCCGTTGCCACCCGGCTGGCAGCACTTTCGCACCCGGCTCGGATCGAAATCCTGAAATACTTGTCCGCAAGCAATTCCTGCTGCTGCCGCGAAGTCGTCGATCGGTTCGATCTGGCGCAGTCCACCGTGTCACAACATCTGAAAATACTGGTCGAAGCCGGGCTGGTTCGCTTCGAGTCCGATCGCCAGCGCTCGCGCTATGCGATCGACCATGCCGCGCTCGCCGATGTCTCCGCATCGGTGGCCGCTCTCGTCAATTCCTGCTGCTCCGGCCGCTGAAAATAAGAAGAAAGCGCCAAAAATGGCCGAAAAAACCGTCTCCGACTCCTCGACCTTCAAGACGCTGCTCAATCTGTGGCCCTATATGTGGCCGGCGGATCGCGCCGATCTGAGAGCCCGGGTCACCTGGGCGATGCTGTTACTGGTTGTCGCCAAGCTGACGCTGGTCGCCGGTCCCTATTTCTTCAAATGGGCGACCGACGCGCTGGCCGGCGACGCCAAATCGGTGCCGCCGCTGCCGAGTTTCCTACTGGCGCCGGTCATGCTGGTCGTCGCCTACAATGTCGTGCGCCTGGTGCAACTTGGCTTCAATCAGCTAAGGGATGCGCTGTTTGCCCGTGTCGGCCAATACGCGGTGCGCCAGCTCGCCTTCCGCACCTTCGTCCACATGCACCAATTATCGCTGCGCTTCCACTTGGAGCGCCGCACCGGCGGCCTGTCGCGCATCATCGAGCGCGGCACCAAGGGTATCGAGACGATAGTGCGCTTCATCATGCTCAACACCGCGCCGACCATTCTCGAATTCGCGCTCACCACCGGCATCTTCGCCTACACCTATGGCTGGAAATACGTAGTCGTCGTCGCGGTCACCGTCTGGGTCTATGTCTGGTTCACGGTCCGCGCCAGCGACTGGCGCATCTCGATCCGCCGCGACATGAACGACAGCGACACCGACGCCAACACCAAGGCGATCGACTCGCTGCTCAATTACGAAACGGTCAAATATTTCAACAACGAAAGCATGGAAGCCGAGCGCTTCGACCGCTCGATGGCACGCTACGAGGTCGCCGCGACGCGCATCTGGACCTCGCTCGGCTGGCTGAATTTCGGCCAGGGCATCATCTTCGGCCTCGGCACCGTCATCGTCATGTGCATGTCGGCGCTTGAAGTGCAGGCCGGCACGCAGACGGTCGGTGACTTCGTCTTCATCAACGCCATGCTGATGCAGCTGTCGGTGCCGCTCAATTTCATCGGCTTCATCTACCGCGAAATCCGCCAGGGGCTGACCGACATCGAGCAGATGTTCGACCTTCTGGATGTGCCGCAGGAGATCGTCGACAAGCCGGATGCCAGGCCGCTCGCCGTGAGCGCCGGCAAGGTCGAGTTCCGCGACGTGCATTTTTCCTATGACCCGAACCGCAAGATCCTGAAGGGCATCAGCTTCGAGGTGCCGGCCGGCAAGACCGTCGCCATTGTCGGGCCTTCGGGTGCCGGCAAATCGACCATCTCGCGGCTTCTGTTCCGCTTTTACGACGTTCAGTCCGGCCAGGTGTTGATCGACGGCCAGGATATCAGGGACGTGACGCAGGAGAGCCTGCGTGGCGCGATCGGCATGGTGCCGCAGGACACCGTGCTGTTCAACGACACCATCGCCTACAACATCCGCTACGGCCGCATCGGAGCCAGCGAGGAGGACATGCAGAAAGCCGCTGAACTAGCCCAGATCGGTCCGTTCATCGAGCGATTGCCTGACGGCTACAAGTCGATGGTCGGCGAACGCGGGCTGAAGCTTTCGGGCGGCGAAAAGCAGCGCGTGGCGATCGCCCGCACCATCCTGAAGGCGCCGCCGATCCTGATGCTCGACGAAGCGACCTCGGCGCTCGACAGTCACACCGAGCAGGAGATCCAGGCCGCGCTCGATCTGGTCAGCCGTGGCCGCACCACCATCGTCATCGCCCACCGCCTGTCGACGGTAATCACGGCCGATGAGATCATCGTGCTGCAGGACGGCCAGATCGCCGAGCGCGGCACCCATGCCGAGCTGATGCGCAAGCATGGCCTCTACGCCTCGATGTGGGACCGCCAGCGCGAGGCGACCGAGGCCGAGGAGCGCCTACGCATCGCCCGCGAGGGCGACGAGCTTGGCGTTGTCGTTCGTCGGCGAACGTCGGAGGTGAATTGAAAGTTCGGCGCATGACCTGATTTTTGCGCTTGACCTCAACATAAGTTGAGATTGTAGGCCGTTCCTGGAGCCCAAAAAACACCATGATCCCGGAACGGAGAAATCGAAATGAGCAAGACAAATCAGAGCGTTGACGGCCGCAGCGTGTTCAGGGTGGACAAATTCGTTGTGCCTGCCGCCGCCCGCGAGGAGATACTCGCCAAGGTCAGGACAACGCATGAATTGCTGCGCCTGCAACAGGGCTTCGTCCAGGACTTCCTGCTCGAGCAATTCTCCGGGCCGGGCGAATTCAACCTCGTCACCATCGTCGAATGGGAAAGCCAGGCAGCCATCGACAACGTCGTGCCGATCGTCAAGGCCGCGCACGAGCGCATCGCTTTCAACCCGCACGAGATGATCGCCCGGCTCGGCGTGCGCGCCGACATCGCCAACTATCAGCGGGTTCCGGGGCTTTAGAAAAGCCGTTACGGCCAACCGATGCCAGGTGCCGGCGCTTCGACGCTGAACACCTGGCCGGTGCGGGCTTCAGAACGTCTTGGGATTTGGGATCATGGACGGGCAACCTTTTCCCGCGCCTTGAACCGTCGGTGTCCCGAATTCTGCCGACAACGACACTGACCGGGCAAGCGGATCGCGACCCCTGCCGGTTGCGGCCAATATGGCCTTCCCCATTGTTGCGTTGCGGCGAGGGGGGCTTTCGGCTATTGAGGCCGGACTTGGAAACGGAGCCTGTTTTTAGCAGATGAGCCTTGTCGATACGGTCAAGAACGCATTCGTACCGATCCATCGCGAAGGCTATCCCTTCATCGCGGCCTTTGGCGCGGCGACGCTTTTCCTCGGCTATTTCTCCTCGATCCTGTTCTGGATCGGTCTGATCCTGACGGCTTGGTGCGTCTATTTCTTCCGCGATCCCGAGCGCGTCACGCCGGTCGATGACCGCCTGGTGGTCAGCCCCGCCGACGGCATCATCTCGGCGGTCGGACCCGCCGTGCCGCCGCGCGAACTCGGCCTCGGCAATGCAGAGATGACCCGGATCTCGGTGTTCATGAACGTCTTCTCCTGCCACGTGAACCGCGCCCCGGTGCGCGGCCGTATTGCGAAAATCGAGCACCGGCCGGGCAAATTCCTCAATGCCGAACTCGACAAGGCAAGCACCGAGAACGAGCGCAACGGCCTGGTCATCGAGAGCCCCAACGGCACGGTCGCGGCCGTCCAGATCGCCGGCCTGGTGGCGCGCCGCATCGTCTGCTGGGCCGAGGCCGGCGGCTCAATCGGCACTGGCGAGCGTTTTGGCCTGATCCGCTTCGGCTCGCGTGTCGATGTGTTCCTGCCCCTGACCGCCACGCCGCGCGTTGCCGTCGGCCAGACGGCGGTTGGCGGCGAAACCGTGCTGGCCGAATTCGGCGGTGTTGCCGGCACGCCTCTTGTTCGGGTTTCCTGACCGGTGGGCACGCAATACAAAAAGTTCGAGGCCCATGCCAGCGGCGGTCCGCGCATCCGCGAAATCCCGATGCGCATGGTGCTGCCCAATCTGGTCACCGTGCTCGCCATCTGCGCCGGCCTGTCCGGCATCCGCTTCGGCTTCGAAGGCCGCTTCGAGCCGGCGGTGGTGATGGTGCTGCTTGCCGCCTTCCTCGACGGCATCGACGGCCGCCTGGCGCGGATGTTGAAGGCGACCTCCAAATTCGGCGCTCAGATGGATTCGCTGGCCGACATCGTCAATTTCGGCGTTGCCCCGGCTCTGGTGCTCTATGCCTTCCTGCTCGACCGCGCCGGCTCGCCGGGCTGGATCGCGGCACTGCTGTTCGCCATCGCCTGCGGGTTGCGGCTCGCCCGTTTCAACGTGCTCGACGACGAGAAGGGCGATCGCCCCATATGGCAGTCCGAATATTTTGTCGGCGTGCCGGCGCCGGCGGGCGCCGTGCTGGTGATGCTGCCGCTCTATCTCTATTTCCTGCGCACAGGGCTGGAGCCCAGTCGCCCCGCCGCCTTCGTCGCCACCGGCTTCACCATCCTGGTCGCCTTCCTGCTGGTCAGCCGGCTGCCGGTCTATTCCGGCAAGAGCCTAAGGATCCCGGGCGACAGGGTGTTGCCGATCATCCTCGGTGTCGTACTCTACGTGCTCCTGCTGATGACCTATCCCTGGTACACGCTGACCGCCTCGGTCGCCGGCTACCTGATCTTCCTGCCATTCAGCGTGCGCGCCTATTCGAAGCGCGCCAAGCGCGAGGGCGAGAAAGTGCCGCCCTCCGATATAGGTTAGAAAATTCGCAGAAGTGCTTGATCTGACTCAGGCCGCGACGCCGAGCCCCAGCCTGTCGATCGCCAATTTCCTCGTCGACACATAGTCGGTCTTGCCGGAACCCAGCACCGGGATTTCCTCCACCTTGACGATGTCGTTCGGCACCATCAGTTCGGCTGCGCCCGCCTGTTTGCCGAATTTGCGCAGCTCGTCGGGATTGGCATCGTCGGCGGTAGTGACCAGCACGATGCGCTCGCCGCGTCTCTTGTCGGGCACCGCCACAGCCGCGTGGCGCTCCTCCGGCCACAGCGACTGCACCAGCATCTCGACCGCCCCCAGCGACACCATCTCGCCGGCGATCTTGGCGAAGCGCTTGGCGCGGCCGCGAATGGTGATGAAGCCCTCGCGGTCGACGGCGACGATGTCGCCGGTATCGTGCCAGCCGGTCAGCGGCTGCAACTCACCGGGGCGGTCCGACGTCATGTAGCCCATCATCAGGTTCGGTCCGTCGAGCCACAATTGGCCGGCGTCGGAGATGCCCTCGACCGGCTCCAGCTTCATGCGCATGGCCGGCAGCAGCCGGCCGACCGTACCATCGCGGCCATGGATTGCCGTGTTGACGGCAACCACCGGTGCCGCCTCGGTCAGCCCGAAACCTTCGATGATCTCGGCCTGGAAGCGCTCGCGATAGACGCGGCGGGTTTCCGGCTTCACCGCCTCGGCGCCGGCGACGACGAAGCGCAGGCTGGAAAAATCGCCGTCCTTGGCGGTGCGCGCATAGTTGGCGAGGAACGTGTCGGTGCCGAACATGATGGTCGGCTTCACCTTGCGCGCCACCTCGGGGATGATCTTGTAGTGCAGCGGCGAGGGGTAGAGGAACAGCTTTACCCCGGTGACCAGCGGCAGGATGGTGCCGCCCGTCAGGCCGAAGGAGTGGAACACCGGCAGCACGTTGAGCAGGATGTCGGCCGGCGAGATGGTGATCCGCGCCTCGGCCTGCATGGCGTTGGCGTACAGGTTCTTGTGCGACAGCACGACCGCCTTCGGCGTGCCTTCCGAGCCCGAGGTAAACAGAATCACGGCCGGCTTGGCCGCATCCTGCCGCTGCAGCGGCCAGCGCCACAGCAGAGCGGCGGCAAGCTTGTCCAGCGCGGTAATGCTCTCCCGCACATCCTCCAGCCACAGCAGCTTGGCGCCGCCTTTTTCGACCGCCGCGACGATATCGGCCAGATCGGCCTTCTCGACGAAGGCGCGGGAGGAAATCACGGTCCTTATCACCGCCGTGCGCACGGCCGCGGTGACGCTCGCCGGTCCGGCCGTATAGTTGATCATCGCCGCCACCCGGCCGGCCGACAGAAGGCCGGTGAGCGACAGCACGACGCCGTTGGCATTGGGCAGCATCACGCCGACCGCCTCGCCCGGAGCCGTCACCGCCTCAAAGCGCCTGCCCAGGACGCGGGCGCCGATGAACAGCTTGCGGTAGGTCAGCGCCCCGGAGATCACGTCCTCGATGATGGTATGCGAAGCGCCGACGCGGTCGGCGGCATCGCGCATGGCCAGGAACAGGCCACGATCGAGGTTGGTGCCGAAGAGCCGCGCCTCGGCGACACGGTCGAACAGCGCGTTGGTGTTCGAGGCCTGATCGGGGTTCCGCGCCACCAGTTCGGCGATGGTCATCGGCTCCAGCACGCTAATCGACAGCTGCGGAAACCAGTGTCGTGGCGCCCTGTCCGCGGGTGTCAGCGACACGGGCAGGCCGCGCGCGCCGCCGACGAAGATCGGCACGATCTTGGCATCGGCCTGCATGGCGATGCGGGTGACGGCACGAAACAACCGAAACGTCTTGACGTCAGGCTCGACCGCATCCGGCAGATAGACGGCGAGCCGGCCCTTGCCCCTCAGCACCCGCACCAGCCGGCGGCTGACGAAGAGATGTTCGGCGTTGAAAGCGATGGTACGGCCAAGCTCGCGCCAAGGTTCAAGCCACGGCGAGCGCGCCGAGGCCTCGTCGAGTATGTGCAGTGTGTCTTCCGGCAGCAGCGACAGCATCAGCGCCGGTTCGAAGCGCGATTGATGCGAGATGACGTAGATGACTGGAGTCTGCGCCTTGCGGGCGATCCTGATACGGCTGTCGGCGATCCGGTAGGCGAGCTTGAACGGCACATAGAGCAGCGCCTGGGTAAAGCGCAGGCCGAGGCGGAATTTTTCCACCACGCCGATCAGCAGCCAGGCCAGAACAAGACCCGCAAGCAGCGCCAGTGTCAGGACCATGCCGCGTCTCTCCCAACATTCTTAGCATCTCGGCTCTTTTGCGGCCGCTTCGGCCAGAACCTAGACGATGTGGGAGCAAGGTCAATGCGGAGCTTTTGCTTCCCTTGGTGCGGGAAGCTGCTTGTCATGCCGCCTGCAGCCGTCCACTGATGAAACGAAATTCCTGCGTCTTGCCGCCATAGCCGTAAGCGGCTGCCGGCACTTCATGTACGAAGGCGTAGCTCTCCTCGTGCACGCCGCCCAGCAGACGGCCGAAGGCTGCGAAGATCGCCTTCAGATAGGCCTCCAGCTCAAGCTTGGTGTTGGTGCCGTCGACCACCTTGATATCAAGCCAGAACGTGCTGGTGCCGTGCTCGGCCAGCGACTCGCCGCCGGCGAACCAGTGCTGCGGATCGACATAGGACACGGCGACTGCCGTGATCGTCGGGTCCTTGCGCAGCTGCGTCGCGGTGATTTCGGTGGCCTCCTTTGCGATGCTGGCTGAAAGAGCCGCGTCGGGCTTGCCGGTGACGCTGATGTTGATGATGGGCATTTTTCTTCTCCTTGGCTTGAGCGGCGTCCGATTGCCGTTGAAGCAGCCATGCCACCAACTTTAAATCAAAAAAATCGAATTGTTTTTAATTGAAGATTCGATAACATCGAAGTATGGAAACGCTCGATCCCGATCTGCTCCGAACCTTCCTCGCTTTCGTCGACAGCGGCTCACTGGCCCAGGCGGCTGCAAGCATCGGCCGTTCGCCCTCGGCGGTGACCACCCAGATGCAGCGGCTGGAGGAAATCGTCGGTGAGCCGTTGCTGGCGCCGCAAGGGCGAGGGCGCGGCTTGACCCCTGCAGGCGAAGACCTCGTCGGCCATGCCAGGCGCATTCTTGCCGCCCATCGCGAGGCATGGCTGGCACTGAAGGGCGCCCGGGCTGCCGGACGCGTCGCCATCGGCACGACACAGGATTTCGCCGACAGCGGCCTGCCGGATCTGCTGCGTGCCTTCGCCGTCAGTCATCCGCGCGTCAGGATCGAATTGCGGGTCGGCCGTTCCGCCGAACTGGCGCAGGCGCTGCAGTCTGGCGGCCTCGATCTGGCGATCGTCATGCGCCAGGCAGCGGCGTTGGACGAGGTCGGCGTGCTGCGCGAGCCGATGATATGGCTGTGTTCGCAAAAAGGGCTGGCTTCGCGGCAGGAGGAATTGCCGCTGGCGCTGCTCGATCCGTATTGCGGTTTTCGCGAGGCAGCACTTGCCGCACTCGATGCTGCCGGCCGCCGCTACCGCATCGCTGCCGGCAGCGCCAGTCTGGCCGGCCTGCGCACGGCGGTGAACGCCGGTGTCGCGCTGACGCTGCGAACGGCTCGCTTTGCCCATTCCGGCATTGTCGAGGCGCCGCGCGAGCTTGGCCTGCCGCAGGTTCCAATGGCTGAGTTCGCCATCCGGTTGCGCGCTGGCTCCGATGGTCCGGCGGGCGATCTGGCGGCCCTTCTCAGCGGCAACCTTGCCTTGTCGGGCTGAATGCCCAAAGAAAAAGCCGACCTTACGGTCGGCTTGGAGTAGGACGGGCCGAGGGGTTTGGGGGGACTTGGGGATGGCCCGTCGCACCCATAATGCCTGACCCGGATGATGGTTCCGTGACTGTGTCACTTTTTTAAGAAATATTTGACGCCACGCGTTGCGGGCCGGCCATGCGTTGCGAGCGGGCCCTCAGCCAATCCCGCCCCGCATGGGCGAACACCGCGCACAACACGATGACGCCGCCGATCATGCTGGCGGCTGGTGCAATCTCGCCCAGGAACAGGAAGGCAAACAGGATCGCGAACGGCACTTCGGCCGAGCCGAGCAGTCCGGATTCGGCCGGCGGGATGAGCCGCGCGCCCTCCGTCCACAGGATCGAGGACAACGCAAAGGACGCGCCGAACGTGGCGAGCAGAACGGCATCCCTTTGCGAAACCGCCAGCGGATCGGTGACGAACCAGCCGAGCAGGAACAGCAGGAACGCCGAAACCGCGCCGGCCCACACCACCGGCGTGTCGCGGAACGCGCGCACCATGATCATGTAGAGGCCGCTGCCGATGGTCATCAGCAGTGCCAGTCCGTCGCCGAACAGATTGCCGGTGCCGAAGCCGGACCAGACCATGATCGCCACGCCGCACAGCGACACGGCGGCGGCGACCATCGTCTGCAACCGGAAGGGTTCGCGCGTCAGAACCCAGGCCAGCAGCGCGGTGACGAAAGGTGCTGTGGCATAGATGACCGCGACATTGGCGACGAAGGTGAACTTGAACGCCGAGATGAAGGCGATGCTGGCCAGAGCTCCCTCTACCGCCAGCAGCCAGCCGCGCCAGCCAAGCCGCAGCGTTTCGCGGTTACCGGAACGGTGACGCCGCCACAGCACATAGAAGCTGATCAGGATGGCGCCGACAAAGCCGCGCCAGCAGATGATGGTCAACGGGTCGGCATGGATCGACTTTGTCAGAACACCGGTCAGGCCGAAAACGGCAGCTGAGGACGACACCAGGATGATGCCGAGTGTGCGCTCTGCGGCGGTGTCGGTGGCGGCTGCAATGTCAGTCATGCAACCAGCCTACGCCGCTTGGTCCTGACATCGTAGTGTCAGCAATGATGGTGATCCACATCATAGGCGTTTGCGAAAATGCTCGGTGCCGACGATCAACAGGCCGGCGGCGACGATCAGCGCAGCGCCCAGGAACACCTCGCGGCGCGGCACGTCGCCCCAGATCGCAAAGCCGAGTGCGAATGCCCACAACAGCGAGGTGTATTCCAGCGGCGCGAGGACCGAAGCCGGTGTGCGCTTCATGCCTTCGAACAGAAGATATTGTGCCAGGCCCCCGAGTGCGCCGACGCTGGCAAGGAGCAGCAACTGAGCCCCGTCCGGTGTCCGCCACAACAACAATGCCGGCACCGCCGAAAACAGCAGGAAATAGAAATTGTTGAGCAGGAGCTGGATCATCGAGCGCTCGGCAAGGGCGGTCTTGCGCAAGAGCACGATGGCAATGCCCCACAAGAAGGCCGCCGCCAGCACCAGCAGCACCGGCACGGACAGGCCGAGATGGGTCGGATCGCAAGCGACGAACACGCCGGCAAAGCCGATCAGCACCGCCAGCCAGCGCAGCATCGGCACCTTTTCGCCGAGCAGGAACACTGAAAGCACTGTGACGATGATCGGGGCCGCATAATAGACGGTGGTCAGCTCGGCGAGCTGCAGGCTGCGCGCGGCGTTGTAGTAACACAGCCACGCAGCAAGCGTGAAGGCACTGCGCACCAGCATCGGCCGCACGATCGGCGACCGCATCGTGTCGGCAAACAACTGTCGTCCGCCGATCGCCGCGCACGCGCCCAGAATGGCAATGCTGCGGAAGAACATGATCTGCCAGACGCTCATGCCGACGACCAACAGCTTGATCGAAGCATCCTGTGTCGAAAACAGCAAATAGGCCGCACCGGTCAGCAGGATGCCTGCAAGCACCCGCTCGCGTGTTTCGAGAATGGCGATATCGGCCATAAGGCGCGTGGGACCAAATTGCCGGAGCGGCAGAATGCTGTGAGGAGCGACACGAGGAGCTGTGAATTCAGTTCTCTCGGCACCAAGCTATAAGGGCGAAAATCGCTGCGGCGCTACGCCAGCCCGCTGGTTATGTTGGGGCAGGGGTCCATGCCGAGCTGCACTGTCGCCAAGCCTACTGCGTCGCCTGGTAAAGCTCCGAAGCGGCTTCTTTCAGCGCGCGTCGGCCGTCGGACCTGAAATACATCATGTGCCCGCCCTCGACGACATCGAGACGGATAGGCTTGGCATCGGCGAGCGATGGGATCTGGTTCACCAGGTAGCGCGAGGCGAGGTAAGGCGTGACCAGGTCGGTGTAGCCGTTGACGATCACGACACCAAGCGAAGGGTTCAGTGAGCGTGCGCGCTGCAGATCGTCCATCACTCCGGCATAGCCTTGCCGCGAGGCGCTGGTCCCGTAATCCCATTTGTGGCTGATTTCGCCATTGAGCAGCCGATAGCTGACATCGGTGCGGAAATTCAATTCGTCACGGATATAGCCGACGAAAGCCGACGTCAGCGCCGGCACGCTGCGGTCGAGCACCGGATCCGGGCCGGCGATGCGGGCGCTCTCAGGCGCGATATCGGCTGTGCCGATCGTGGCGTCATAGGGGCTGAGCACCTTGCCGCTGGCACGGGCGAACTCCCTTGCGAACAGGCTGGTGGGGATGCGAGCGGAGTTCCGTTGCACCAAATCGAGTGGCAGGCCGGTGATCTCAGCGACGCGCTGGCTCGCCAGCCGTCTGCCTTGCTCCAGTCCGCTGGTGATTGCCGTAAGGTAATCGCCCATCGCATAATGTTCGACTTCGGCCAGCTTCTCCCGCAATGCATCGCCGCTGACGCCTTCGGTGCGTAGCCGCACCGCCGCCAGTGACGGCAGTTCGAGCGCCCAATGCAGCGGCTCGAATTCGTCGGGCTGCACCAGCGTGAACTCCAGCGCTGGCGAGATCAGCACGATGCCGTTCGGACTGATGCCGATATCTTCCTGCAATGTCCTGGCGAGCAGCGCCGCGCGGAACCCGCCATAGCTTTCGCCGGCGAGGAACAGCGGCGACCCGGTGCGGCCGTTCTGCGCGAGATAGAGCCGGATGAAGGCGCCAATCGAGCTGGCATCCTGGTTGACGCCCCAGAAATCGCGCGTGTCCTGCCCCGGTGCCTCGCGGCTGTAGCCGGTCCCCACCGGATCGACGAAGACGAGATCCGTCATGTCGAGCCAGCTGTCCGGATTGTCGATCAGTCTTTGCGGTGAGGGCAGGAGTTCGCCATCGGCTCCCGTCGCGATTATCCGTGGACCGAGTGCGCCGAGATGCAGATAGGCGGACGCTGCTCCAGGGCCGCCATTGAACACGAAGGTGATCGGCCGCTGCGGGTCTTTGGCCACGCTCGCCGGCGGCTCCAGCGTGTAGGCGACATAGAAGATCTCCGCCGTGACGTCGCCGTTGCCCGACAGCAGCGACAGGGTCGCTGCCTTTGCCTGGTAATCCAGCTTGCGCCCGGCCAGTGTGGTCGAATGGTTGGTTGTCTGCGGAGGCGGCAGCAGGGACAGCACGCCGCCTGCGGGTGCCGGTCGCTCCGCCGTTTCAGCCAGGACGGGCTGCGCCAGAACGGCGAGCATCGATAGGATAAGACAGATCAGTTTCAGCTTGACCGGCATGATGGCTCCGCGACAACGACTCCCGCATAGGTATGGCCGAGATGATCGAAGTCAAAGGAAATGGCTGTTTTGAACTTGCAACGGCTTGCGCTACTGTGGCCCGAATGCAGTCGAACGTTTCCCTCGATCAGTTTGGACACTGGAGCGGCGGTGTGGCGGCTGCGGCCCTGGCCGCGACGCCTGAAGAACTGTCCGCTCGCTTCACAGCGGCGGCGAGCGGGCTGCTTGGCTCCGACCGCGCCTATGTCGGCTTTTACCGTCGCGACATCACATCCCTGACCATCGACGATGCCGGCCCCGATCGCTGGAACCGCGACTACGATGCACGACTGTATCGCCAGGATCCCTTCTTCCAGAGGTTCGCCAGCACAAGACAGGATTTCCTGTTGCCGCTGTCGGCACTCCGCAATGGCGACTTCCAGCGTACCCCCTACTATCGCGAATTCTTCGGCCCTTCCGACAGTTTCGACGAGATCACCGGCGTGTTCAATCTCGACGGGCTGACCGCTGGCTATGTCACCTTCCTGCGGCGAAACGGGGCACCGGCCTTTGGCGATCAGGATCTGGAGATGGCTTGCGCGGCAAGCAGCGCGACAAGGCTCATTCTGCAAAGATTGCTTCATCTGTGCCGCTCCCGGGACAAGGGCGCCGCAATCGGTGACGGACGCTCGCGGCTGAGCAGGCGCGAGGCCGAGGTTGCGCGGCATCTGGTCGAGGGTGGCAACGCCAAGACGATTTCGCGAAGCCTCGCCGTCTCGCCCGGCACCGTCCGCAACCACATCAAGCAGATCTACCGCAAGCTCGGCGTGCACTCCCAGGTCGAGCTGCTGGCGGCCTTCCGCGAAGCCGCTTGAGCCTGACGGCTTCCGCCGGCGCTATTGCCCCGTCACGATGCGCGTCCACATGCGGTTTTGTGATCGCAGCAGCTTTGGGTCGTTGTTGTCGACCACGAACAGCTTGGCCTTCACGGCATCAGGCGGAAAGACGCCGGGATCGCTGGCTATCGCCTTGTCCATCAGCGGCAGGGATTCCGGTATCGCATTGGCATAGGAGACATAGCTGGAATTGGCCGCGGCGATATCGGGCCGCAGATTGAAGTTGATCCAGGCCTGGGCGTTGTCGGGATGCGGCGCATCTTTCGGCACCACCATCGTATCGAAGTTGATGAGCGTGCCTTCTCTGGGGATGGAATAGGCGATCTCCAGCTTCTTCACGGATTCCGCCGCACGGGTCCTTGCCTGAAGTATGTCGCCCGACCAGCCCAACACCACGCAGATGTCGCCGTTGGCGAGGTCGTTGATGTATTTCGACGAATGGAAATAGCGGATGTAGGGCCGCACCTTGCCCATCAGGTCCTCGACCTTGGCGAGGTCGTCGGGACTGGTCGATCTGGGGTCGATGTGAAGATAGTTCATCGCCATCGGGATGACTTCAGCCGGCGCATCGATCATGGCCACGCCGCAATCGGAGAGCTTCTTGACCAGGTCCACGTCGAAGACCATGGCGAAGGAATCCGTCGGCGCGTCCGGCAGCCGCTGCTTCACCGCGGCGACGTTGTAGCCAATGCCGTCGGTGACGGCCATATAGGGCACGGCATGCAGGTTCTGCGGATCGGCGCCCGCGATCAGCGCCAAGGCCTGCGGATCGATCTTCGAATGGTTGGCAAGCTTCGATTTGTCGAGTTCCAGGAACGCCCCCGCCTTCACCTGGTTCTTCAGGAACGGATAGGCTGAGGGGTAGACTACGTCATATCCCGAGCCGCCGGTGAGCAGCTTGGTTTCAAGTACCTCGTTGCCGTCATAGACATCGTAGCGAACCTTGATGCCCGTTTCCTTCTCGAATTTCTCGGCGGTGTCCGGCGCGATGTAGTCGGACCAGTTGTAGACGTTGACGATCTTTTCCTCGTCAGCCGAAGCCGCATTTGCGCAGACGCCGCAGGCAAGCAGGGTTGAGAAGATCAGAGCGCGCATAAATGTCCTCCGTTTTCGCTATCTGTTTTCGGCATGCGTCGTCCCTCAGCGTCGCTGCGGGGCATAGACCGGCAAGGTGATGCAGGCGACATTGCCGCCGCCCAGCAAGATCTCGCGCGAGTTCTCGATGCCGACTATCTTGTGGTCGGGAAACAGCTCGGCCAGCGTCTGCTTGGCCTTCACATCGAGATCGCAGCCGAACTGCGGTACCACCACGACGCTGTTGCCCGGATAGTAGTTGATGTAGCTCGCCGCGATCCGGTTTCCGGCCGGTCGCGCCCAGGTCGAATCCAGCCGGTCCACGCTCTCGCTTTCTTCCGGCGTCATCTCGATCGGCAGGGGATGCGGCAGCCGGTGGATCTCCAGTGCGCGGCCACGCGCATCACGGGCCGAACGCAGCACCTCTTCGGCTTCTCGCACAATCTCATATTGCGGGTCCTCCCGATTGTCGGTCCAGCTCAGCACGACCACGCCGGGACGCACGAAGCAGCAGACGTCATCGACATGGCCGTCGGTTTCGTCGAAGGCAAGGCCACGCGGCAGCCAGATGACGGTGTCGACGCCGAGATAGTCACCAAGCTGGCGTTCCACCTCGGCCTTGCCGAGATGAGCGTTGCGATTTCGGTTGAGCAGGCATTGCTCCGTCGTGATGAGGGTGCCCTGGCCGTCGCATTGCAACCCGCCGCCCTCGGCGATCAGCGGTGCGCGGTAGCGATCCATGTTCTCGATTTCGAGCACTTTTTGCGCTGCCAGATCATCGAGGTCCCATGGCGCGTAGAGGCCGCCGTCAAAACCGCCATAGGCGTTGAAGATCCAATCGACGCCACGCACGCCGCCTTGATCGTTGACGACGAAATTGGGACCGCTGTCGCGCAACCAGGAATCGTTGGTGGACATCTCCACGACACGCACATGGCCGGGCAATCGCGCTCGGGCATTCTGCCACTGGCGAGCGGAGGCCGCCACCGTCACTGGCTCGCTTTGCGCGATCGCCGCGGCGACATCCACGAACAGCTTTTGCGCGGGCTTGGCGCCGAGGCGCCAGGTGTCCGGCCGCTCCGGCCAGATCAGCCAGCAGCCTGACTTTGGTTCGAATTCGCCGGGCGCGCGAAACCCATCCTGTTTCGGCCTTGTCGAGAGGGTACGGGGCATCTTGGGACCGCCGGGAAATGGAGTGATGACTTGCCCGGATCAGACGTTTTTGGGACCTTGTCCGTCAATGTCCCATTTGGGATATCGGTGTTGACCGCTGTCTCCTGTTGCGGAACGGCATTGCCTTGCCACGGTGATCGGCGCAAATCTCGACCGGACGGCGTATGCCGGTGACGCAAGCAGTCGACGAAAGGGGAAAAGCGGATGGATGCGACCGAACTGAAGGCCATGCAGGCGCCGCTGAAGCAGGCCTACCGTGACGATGCTTCGCAGGCTCTGATCACGCTTCGCGCCAAGGGCTCGATCGATGACCAGTCGGTTGCCTGCAAGGTGGAGACGGGCAGGGCGCTCGCCATCGCCGGCTTGCATCCGGCAACAGGCGGCTCAGGGCTTGAACTCTGCTCGGGCGACATGCTGCTGGAGGCCTTGGTCGCCTGCGCCGGGGTGACGCTCAAGGCGGTGGCGACGGCGCTCGAGTTCAAGCTCGGCGCCGCCACGGTGGAGGCCGAAGGCGATCTCGATTTTCGCGGCACGCTCGGTGTCGCCAAGGATGCACCGGTCGGCTTTCGCGCCATCCGGCTCAATTTCAACCTCGACACCGCTGAGCCGCAGGAGCGGGTAGACTCGCTGCTGAAGCTGACCGAGCGTTATTGCGTGGTGTTCCAGACCATCAGCCAGAAGCCGGAGCTGACGGTGAGCGCACGCCGCTGATGCTTACTGCGCCGACGGTTCTTCGGCGTCGCCCTCGTCAGTGAAGGGCGAGGCGCTCGGCACGCATTGCACCGACCAGCCGGCCGGTGTCGGCTGCTTCTGATATTCGGTGATGGCGGCGGTGCACTGTTCGCGTTTGTCGAAGGTGCTGGGCAGCACGACCATGCCGCCTTGCGGGCCGGCGATTACCAGATACCAGACCAACGCTGCTGCGGTCGTAGCCATGGGGATTTCCTTGTTCTGCCAGTTGGGCGCTGTTGTGGGAGTCGCTGTGACCCTACCAACTCCATGGAAATGACGAAAGCCTGACCGCCGCACAGCTTCCCGCCGTCACATCACAGCCGCGTGATGTGACGGGGGTTTCCAGCCCGATTTCGAAGCGCAATCGGCTCAGTTGGTGGCAAAACAATAGAACAAGCCATCGCCCCCGGTGCCCTTGAGCGCCTCCTGGCTGCAGCCGCCGCGCGAGGCGTGCGAGGAATTCCAGGATTTGGCCGCTGCCGAATCGTCGAGACCGGCGCGGTCATGATGGCCCATCATCGCGGCGCCTTCCGCCCCGCTCATCGTCCAGTTGCCGCAGGTCTGGTCGGCGATCTTGGTGCCGTCGGGCTTGGAGCCGGTCAGCACGTCGTGGCGGTTGGGCGTGTCGCCGCGGCCGTTGACCGCTTCGCCTTTCTCGTTGAGCGCTGTCTGTTTGGTGATGCCGTTGGCATCGCTGTGCAACGAGGCGACATCGTCGGCGATCTTGACGCCCTTGGCGTTCACCCATGGCCCCTTGCCGATGCGGTCGCGGGCGTCGGTGTCGCTGGTCGACAGATAGGCGGCCCAACTCTTGCCGGTGACGCCGGCGGCTTCCGCCAACGACGCGCAATGCGCGTCGGCGCCCTTGAGGCCGCCGAGGTCGGCACCCTTGCCGGAACCGACACTGGTGACGAAGAAGCTCATCTTGGCATCTTGCGAGTAAGCGGCGCCCGCGGCTGCGATCAGGGTGGCGGCGGTGGCGAGAAGCAGTTTACGCATGTCGGTCCTCCGGTTGGTCTTCGACGGGTTACATCAGAAGAAACGTTGCCGGAGGCCTGTTTAATCCCTACGCATGTCGCCTAAAAGTATGCAGTGGTTTTTGGGAAACCGACATGCGGCAAAAAAGGCTCTAGTTTTATTCCGGCTGGCGATAGGCGACGAACCGATTGTGCTTGGCCTGAAAGATCAATCCGGTCTCTTTCAGGTCCGGGCTGGCCAGCGGCACGATGCGTTTGGCGATCTCGGAGGGATGCGGCAACGTCTCGGGATCTTCGCCCGGCACTGCTTGGGCACGCATGGCGGTGCGGGTGGCGCCGGGGTCGGCGGCATTGACCCGGAGCGGCAGGCTCTGCGTCTCATGCGCCCAGGAGCGCATCATCGTCTCCACCGCGGCCTTGGACGCCGCGTAGGGTGCCCAGAAGGCACGCGCCGAGTGCGCTGCGTTGGAAGACAGGATGATCGCTCGTCCAGCGTCGGAGAGCCGCAGCAGGGGGTCGACGGAGCGGATCAGCCGCCAGGTCGAGGTGACGTTGATGGTCATCACCTTCTCGAAGGTTTTTGCTTCGACATGACCGATCGGCGAGATGACGCCGAGCACGCCGGCATTGGCGACGAGAATGTCGAGCTTGCCCCAGCGTTCGTGGATGGCGCCGCCCAGGCGGTCGATACCGGCCATGTCGGCGAGGTCGAGCGGCACCAGTGTCGCCTGGCCGCCGGCCGCCTTGATCTGGTCGTCGAGCTCTTCCAGTCCTCCGACAGTGCGCGCCACCGCAATGACATGCGCGCCGGCGGCAGCCAATTCCTTGGCAATGAAATAGCCGATACCGCGCGAGGCGCCGGTGACGACCGCAACGCGGCCGGAAAGGTCGAGGGTCATGCGATGGATTCCGGGAATTTGACTAACGCTGATGACGGTCCGGCCTACGTCCCGCTCGTCGCCAGCAGCGACAGCGTGCGCACATTGTCGTGGCCTTCGAAGTCGAGCAGGCGGGTCGGATACTGGCCGGTGAAGCAGGCATCGCAGAATTGCGGCTGGTCGTTGTCGCGGCTGGCCTCGCCGACCGCGCGGTAGAGCCCGTCAATGGTGAGGAAGCCGAGCGAATCGACGCGAATGAACTCGGCCATCTCCTCGATCGACATGCGCGATGCCAGGAGCTTCGATTTCTCCGGCGTGTCGACACCGTAGAAACAGGAGGCGCGTGTCGGCGGTGAGGCGATGCGCATATGCACCTCCTTGGCGCCGGCGTCGCGCACCATCTGCACGATCTTCTGGCTGGTGGTGCCGCGCACGATGCTGTCGTCGACCAGCACCACGCGCTTGCCCTCGATCATGCGGCGGTTGGCATTGTGCTTCAGCTTGACGCCCATGTGGCGGATCGAATCGCCCGGCTGAATGAAGGTGCGGCCGACATAATGATTGCGGATGATGCCGAGCTCGAAGGGAATGCCTGCGGCCTGGCTGAAGCCGATCGCCGCCGGCGTGCCCGAATCCGGCACCGGCACGACGATGTCCGCCTCGACCGGGCTTTCAACCGCCAGCTCGGCGCCGATGCGCTTGCGCACCTCATAGACGTTGCGGCCTTCCACCGAGGAATCCGGCCGCGCGAAATAGACATATTCGAAGATGCAGAAGCGGGTCTTCTGCGGCTCGAAGGGGAACAGGCTCTCGATGCCCTTGGAGGTGACGACGACCATCTCGCCGGGCTTCAGGTCACGAACGAAACGCGCGCCGATGATGTCGAGCGCGCAGGTTTCGGAGGCCAGGATCCAGGCGCCGTCGAGATCGCCGAGCACCAGCGGCCGGATGCCGAGCGGATCGCGGCAACCGATCATCTTCTTGGCCGTCATCGCCACCAGCGAAAAGGCACCCTCGACCTGCCGCACCGCATCGATGAAACGCGAGTTGAGGTCGCGCTCCTTGCTGGTGGCGACGAGGTGCAAAAGCGTCTCGGTATCGGAGGTGGAGGAGAAGATCGCGCCTTGCTTCTGCAGCGCGCGCTGCACGGTCATGGCGTTGGTCAGATTGCCGTTGTGGGCGACGGCGAAGCCGCCATCGGCCAATTCGGCGAAAAAGGGCTGGATGTTGCGCATGCCGGCGCCGCCGGTGGTGGCGTAGCGCGTATGGCCGATGGCGCGGTTGCCTTGCAGGCTGTCGATGACGCGCTGCTTCGTGAAGGTGTCGCCGATCAGGCCGACATGGCGTTCGACATGGAACTGGCTGCCGTCATAGGAAACGATGCCGGCCGCTTCCTGGCCGCGATGCTGCAGCGCATGCAGGCCCAATGTAACGATGGCCGCGGCGTCCTGCCGGCCGAAAATGCCGAACACACCGCATTCGTCGTGGAAATGGTCGTCGGCCTCGGCGGAAAGCACGTCGTCTGCGTCTGCCATCTTAAGCTCCGCTAAAATCGCCATATAATGCGGGTTCGCGCCGAAAGCAACGCGGGCCGTGCGGTCGTTCACACCATCGTCGGATCCTGACGCCGTTTTCGGCGTCAGTTTGCCGGTGCCGCCGGTGCCGGAGCGTTGTTGGCCGGAGGTGTTGCGTCATTGTCGTCAGGCGCTGGTGTGTTGGCATCGTCGCCGCCTGCCGGAGCATCCGCAGCCGGTGCGTCCGGAGCAGCTGGCGTCTCGGCGGCCGGCTGATTCGGATTGAGCTTCTTGAGAATCGCGTTTTCCGGATCCTCGGGCAGCAGGCTTTCGAGCTTGGCGCCGATCTGCTCCAGCAGCGGCCGCGACTTGGCCTCCGTGACCCAGGCCGGTGCCTTGGCGCCAGCCAGCCAGTTGAAGAACAGCAGTGCGACGGCGACGACCAGGATGCCGCGCGCGGCGCCGTAGAGGAAACCGAGCGTACGGTCGAGCGCGCCGATCCGCGAATCGATGATCCAGTCGGCGAGCTTCATGGTGATGACCGATACGACGATCAGCGCGACGATGAAGACGACGCCGGCGGCGGCCGCCATGGCGATCTTTTCATTCTCGATGTAGGGCGCGAGGTAAGGCACAACCGGCTTGTAGAAGAAGAACGCCGCCGCTGCCGCCGCTGCCCAGGAGACGACGGACAGGACTTCGCGCGAAAAGCCGCGAACCATGGCGAGCATCGCCGAGACCAGAGTGAAGCCGACGAGAATTCCGTCAAGCAGCGTAATCGGCATGTCTTTCGCCCCACTCCATGAGCCGCATTATAGCGCGGAACATCGGGCTCTGGGTCCGATGCTCTAATCTTCTTCGTCCACGCGGCTTCGGCGTGAGCCGGCTATGCGTGCCACGAGGTCGGCAAGCTCGGTCGGCTGGAGAGAACCGGCCCCGATCCCCCCGGCCAGTTCCCCGCTGCCCGAAGGCAGAACCGCGCTTCCAAAACCCAGCTTTTCGGCTTCCTTGAGGCGCTGTTGCGCATGCGCAACCGGCCTCACGGCGCCCGAAAGGCTGATTTCGCCGAAATAGACGCAATCGGCGGGAAGGGCAAGACCGGTGAGCGAGGAAACCAGGGCGGCCGCCACTGCCAGATCGGCCGCGGGCTCCGAAATCCGGTAGCCTCCGGCGACGTTGAGATAGACATCGTGGCTGCCGAAGCGCACCCCGCAATGGGCTTCGAGAACTGCCAGGATCATAGACAGCCGGGCGCCGTCCCAGCCGACGACGGCGCGGCGCGGCGTGCCGAGCGAGGAGGGTGCGACCAGTGCCTGGATCTCGACCAGCACCGGCCTTGTCCCCTCCATGCCGGCGAAAACCGCGGCCCCGGGCGATTTTGCATGGCGCTCGCCAAGGAAAAGCTCGGACGGATTGGCAACCTCGCGCAGGCCCTTGTCCGACATTTCGAAGACGCCGATCTCGTCGGTCGGTCCAAAACGGTTCTTCACCGTACGCAGGATGCGATAGTGATGGCCGCCTTCGCCCTCGAAGTAGAGC
Organism: Mesorhizobium sp. M0088; assembly: GCF_040322895.1. Lineage (NCBI taxonomy): Bacteria > Pseudomonadati > Pseudomonadota > Alphaproteobacteria > Hyphomicrobiales > Phyllobacteriaceae > Mesorhizobium > Mesorhizobium sp. M0088. The sequence goes on along the minus strand of NZ_JAMYUI010000031.1, from coordinate 56,772 downwards.
ACGGCGTCGACCATATGCTCGACGACACGCGGCCCGGCGATCTGGCCTTCCTTGGTGACATGGCCGACCAGCACGATCGCAGCACCCGTGGATTTCGCATAGCGGATCATCGCCTGGGCGGCAGCGCGCACCTGTGTGACGGTGCCCGGTGCCGAATCGGCAAGGTCGGTCCACAGCGTCTGGATCGAATCCAGGATGACGAGATCAGGCCGCTTGCCGTCGGCGATCGTCGCCAGGATGTCCTCGACATTGGTCTCGGCGGCAAGTTCCACCGGAGAAGATGCGACGCCAAGCCGCTGCGCCCGCAGCCTGATCTGCGCGACCGCCTCTTCGCCCGAGACATAGACGATGCGGTGGCCCTTTGACGCCAGTGCCGCGGCCGCCTGGGTGAGCAGCGTCGATTTGCCGATACCAGGATCGCCGCCGACCAGCAGCGCCGAGCCGCGCACGAAACCGCCGCCGGTGGCGCGGTCGAGTTCGCCGATGCCCGAAATGATGCGCGGCGCATCCTCGATGTCGCCGGACAGCGTGGTCAGCACCACCGCGCGGCCCTTGCGGGCATTGCGCGTGTTGGCTGGTCCTGAGCCGATGCCGCCGGACGTGCCTTCCTCGACCAGCGTGTTCCACTCGCCGCAGGCATCGCATTTGCCGGCCCAGCGCTGATGCACCGATCCGCAGCTCTGGCAGATGAATTGGACCCGGGATTTGGCCATCAGAGAGATGCCACGCGGTGACAGGCTGGCGGGGCAGCGCCCCCCTCTGGCCTGCCGGCCATCTCCCCCTCGAGGGGGGAGATTTGCAGCTTCAGCCCTTGCGCCTTCTTTTCAACGCCAAAAATTGGCGAAAGGATCGATGACATCCAATCTCCCCCCTGGAGGGGGAGATGTCCGGCAGGACAGAGGGGGGCGCCAAGGAACGAGACCTGTCTCAATAGGTCACTCGAACCTTTCCGGCAGATGATGCTCCTCGGCGAGGTCGGAGAAGCGGGTGAACTCGCCCTGGAAGGCAAGGCTGACTGTGCCGGTCGGTCCGTGGCGCTGCTTGGCGATGATCACTTCGGCCTTGCCCTGGACCTCGATCATCTTCGTCTCCCAGGCGAGATGCTCGGGCGTGCCTTTCTCCGGCTCCTTGTTCTTGATGTAATATTCCTCGCGGTACACGAACAGCACCACGTCGGCGTCCTGCTCGATCGAACCCGATTCGCGCAGGTCGGACAGCTGAGGATGTTTGTCGTCGCGGCTTTCGACCTGACGCGAGAGCTGTGAGAGGGCGATGATCGGCACACCCAGCTCCTTGCCGAGCGCCTTCAGCCCGGTGGTGATCTCGGTGATTTCCTGGACGCGGTTCTGCGATGCCTTGGCGGACGAACCCTGCATCAGCTGGATATAGTCGATAACCATCAGATCCAGCCCGCGCTGGCGCTTGAGGCGGCGCGCGCGAGCCGCGAGCTGGGCAATGGAAATACCGCCCGTCTGGTCGATGTAGAGCGGGCGCTTGTGGTTCTCCTGCGTGTAGGCGACGAGCTTGCCGAAATCGGCCTCCGTCAGATCGCCGCGCCGGATCTTCGACGATGGGATCTCGGTCTGCTCGGAGATGATGCGGGTGGCCAGCTGCTCCGACGACATTTCGAGCGAGAAGAAGCCGACGACGCCGCCATTGGCCGCCTTGACCGAGCCGTCGGCCTGTTGGGCGGGCTCATAGGCGGCAGCGATGTTGTAGGCGATGTTGGTTGCCAGCGACGTCTTGCCCATGCCTGGGCGGCCGGCGATGATGATCAAATCCGACGGCTGCAGCCCGCCCATGCGATGGTCGAGATCGCGCAGGCCGGTGGCAATGCCGGACAGGTGGCCATCGCGCATATAGGCCGCGCTGGCCATGTCCACGGCATTCTTCAACGCATCGGAAAAGCTTTCGAAACCGCCGTCGTAGCGGCCGTTTTCGGCCAGCTCGAACAGCCGCCGCTCGGCATCCTCGATCTGTTCGCCGGGCGCCATGTCGACCGGCGCGTCATAGGCGATGTTGACCATGTCCTCGCCGACCGTGATCAGCGCGCGGCGCGTCGCAAGGTCATAGATGGCGCGGCCATAGTCGGTGGCGTTGACGACGGTCACAGCCTCGACCGCCAGCCGCACGACATATTGCGCCATCGTCATGTCGCCAACCTTCTCGTCGGCGGGCAGGAAGGTTTTCAGCGTGATCGGCGTCGCGACCTTGCCCATGCGGATGAACTCGGACGCCACCTCGAAGATCTTGCGGTGCAGCGGCTCGTAGAAATGGCTGGCCTTGAGGAAGTCCGAGACGCGATAGAAGGCGTCGTTGTTGACGAGGATGGCGCCGAGCAGCGCTTGCTCGGCCTCGATGTTGTTGGGCGCTTCACGATAAAGCGGTGTTTCCGCCACGCCGAATTTTCGCGCTGCTTCTGCCATGATATCCCCGATTTCGATCCCGGCCTTTCGATATCAGAACGTGACAAGTCCATGCTGACTTATCTGCACCAGTGCCTGTCCAATCAGCTTTGATACCCGCGATTCACAGCCGAGTTTTTTCGGTGGAAAGAATCACAATTGACTCGAATCGAAAGAACGATTGTAGCGCATCTATAGGGAGAACAAAACGAGAAAACAAGAATGGTGCCCTGTGCAGCCATCCCGCTCAAAGCTGACCGAGTCGCCCCTCGATGAACCGGCGTTCCGCCGGTTGCCGGGTCAACTCGATCGCCCGCCGGTAGGAGGTCCTTGCCGCTTCGGTCAAGCCAAGCCTGCGCTGCATGTCTGCTCGCGCCGCGTGCGCCAGATGGTAGCCGTCCAGCCCGCCTTGTGCCATGACCGCCTCGATTTCCGCCAGTCCGGCCTGCGGGCCGTCGCGCATGCCTATGGCCGCGGCGCGGTTGAGTGCCACGACCGGTGAGGGGTCGACGCGGCCGAGCACATCGTAAAGCGCGACGATCTGTACCCAGTCGGTCTCCGCCGTGCCTGCCGCCTCGGCGTGGACGGAAGCAATGGCCGCCTGCAGGATATACGGTCCGATGCGGCGCGAGGCGATCGCCCGACCGATCAGGCCGTCGGCCTCGGCGATCAGCGAACGGTCCCACAGCGTGCGGTCCTGATCCTCCAGCAGGACAAGGTCGCCGCTGGCATTGACCCGCGTCGCGCGCCGCGCCTCGTGCAGCAGCATCAGGGCAAGCAGCCCTTGCGCCTCCGGCTGGTCGAGCAGTTCGACCATCAGCCGGCCGAGCCGGATCGCCTCGGCGCACAGGTCGGCCCGCGTCAGGTTCGGCCCCTCGGTGGCCGCGTAACCCTCGTTGAAGATCAGGTAGATCACCTGCAGCGCGCTCTCGAGACGCACCGGCAGGTCGGCGCGGTCGGGCACCTCGTAGGGGATCGCCTCGTCCCGGATCTTCGCCTTGGCCCGCACGATGCGTTGCGCAATGGTCGGTGTCGGCGTCAGATAGGCGCGGGCGATCTCTTCGGTGGTCAAACCACCCACTTCGCGCAGGGTCAGGGCGATGCGTGCATCCGGCGCCAGCGCCGGATGGCAGCAGACGAAGATGAGCCGCAATTCATCGTCCTGGATGTCTTCCGGCATGGCCGGCTCCCGTGTCGGCTCGGCCAGCGCCGTGAGTTCGGGCAGAGCCCCGGCCAGCCGTGCTTCCCGGCGCCAGCGATCGATGGTCCTGAAGCGGCCGGCCGAGACCAGCCAGGAATAGGGGTTGGCCGGCACACCCTGGCGCGGCCATTGCTCGGCGGCAGCAGTGAAGGCCTCATGCAAGGCCTCCTCCGCCGCGTCGAAACCGCCGAGCAGGCGGATCAAGGTCGCCAGCACGCGCCGCGCCTCGGTGCGGTAGGCCGCCTCCAGGGCATCGCGGGGGCTGGTGGTGCTCACAGGACCGGCGGCGGCTGGCTGAAGTCGACGACCGGGCGAACTTCGACAAAGCCGATCGTTGCCAGTGGATGGCCGCTCGCCACTCGCACCGCCTCGTTGAGATCGCGGGCCTCGATGACGATGATGCCGCCCAGGATCTCCTTGGTCTCCATGAACGGGCCGTCGACGGTCGACATCTTGCCGTCGCGGACCTGCACGGTCATTGCCTCCTCGGGCAGCACCAGGGCCTCGGCGGTTACGAAGTGGCCGCTGGCTTTGAGCACCTCGTCATATCCGGAGCACTCGGCCAGCACGGCATTGGCCTCCGGGCTGCCGCCGAACAATGTTTTGGGGTGGTAATAGATGAGACAGGCGTAACGCATGGTGGGTTTCCTTTTCCAGGATTGTCGAAAACTAGGGTTCTTGGGATCAGGCGTCGAGGATCGGCGCAAAGCCGCCATGGACCCGGCGCTGGTTGTCGTAGGGCATGGTGTCGGCATACATGCGCGGATCGGCAATCACCTTTTTCCAGGCGTCATCGCGCACCTGCTTCGACGGCCATTCGACCCAGGCATAGACGACGACCTCGTCGCCCGTCGCTTTCACGGCGCCACGGTAGTCGGTGACCTCGCCGTCGGGAACATCGTCGCCCCACGCTTCGACAACGCGGGTTGCGCCGTGTTCCTTGATCACCGCGGCCTGCTTCGTCGCTACGGCAAGGTAGGCCTGCTTGTTGGCGGCCGGCACCGGCACCAGCGAGCCATCGATATAGCCCGTCTTGCCGGTCGTGTTCAGGTCGATGAAGGGCGTGAAGCCACCGATGATCATGCGCTTGCCGTCAAAGGGCATGGAAGCGCCGATCTCCGCCATGCGCGGGTCGCTCATCATCGTCTGATAGGCCGCGTCCGCCGCCGCCTTGTCCGCGTATTCGTGCCATGAAAAGGTGATGACTTCATCCGGCTTTGCCTTCACGGCTCCCTTGAAGTCGGTGATCTTGCCGCCGGGCACGTCGTCGCCCCATCCTTCGACCATGCGGGTGGTGCCGAACTCCTTCAGCACCGATGCCACCTCGGCGACATGCCTGCGGTAAGCTTCCTTGTTGGCGGCGGGCACCGCGGCGACAAATCCTGCGATATAGCTCATTGCGTTTCTCCTATTGGCTGATGCCGTTTGACACTCTTGGCGTCTCGAAAGGTCCGAGAACGCCAATGGTCGAACGGCACGGCCTGGATTCGACATCGCTTCGAAATTTTTCTTCGAGGCGGTCGCAAACGCTGCTGCTGTCTATTCGGAAACCAGCCTGTCGCCCCAGTCCAGCCGCCGGGCCAGCTTGAAGTCGGCGCCATCGCGCTTGGTGAACAAGCGCTCGGCGGCGGTGCCGTCGTCCCGGCAAAGTTTGAGCAGAACCTTGCCGGAACCGGATTTCGGCGGCGCAAGAACCCGCGCCTGGTGCGATGTGAGTCCGTCGCGAGAAGCCGCGACATAGATGAATTTCTCATCTTCCCACGGCACGTCGGCGTCCTTGGCCAGCCGGTGCAGGCGCGAGCGGGCGACGCGGCGGGAAAAGTGGCACCAGTCGGGCGCGGTGAGCGGGCAGGGCGCCTGATGCGGGCAAGGCGCAAGCACATGCGCGCCCGCCTCGATCAGCTGCCGGCGCACGGCAAGGATGCGCTGCCAGCCGGCGGGGGTGCCCGGCTCGACCACAAGCAGCGTGTCGGCGGTGAGTTGCCAGAGGCGGTCGATGAGCTTCGGCAGTGATGCGGGAGCGATTTCGTCGAGCACATAGGCGCACGTGACCAGATCGGCCGGCTCGATGTCGGCAAGGTCGATGGTGGCATCACCGGCCAGCCATCTGGTCTGGGCGACAATTGTGTCGCCGGCAAGCGTCTCGCCGACTTTGCGCACCGCGGCACTGGCTTCGAACAACACTGCCTGTTCGAGATCGGGCCACAGGTCGGTCGTGGCCCAAAGCACCGTGCCAGGGCCGGCGCCGACATCGAGCAGGCTCCTGGGTTGAAAGGCGGGCTTTGCGTCGCTCAGCGCGTCGAGGCTGGCGCGGATCGCGGCATAGGTCGCCGGCAGCCGCGTCGCCAAATAGGCTTTCACGGCCAGATCCTCGGCCATGTGCAAACGGCCGTCGCGCAACTCGGCACGGTAACGGTCGGACAGCGTTTTTGCCGCTTGCTTGATTACCGCCAGCGGAATGTTTTCGAGCAGGCGCTCGACACCTTGGCGAAGGGAGGCCGGCAACTCCATCTCACGCGCCCCGCGGGACGAGAAGGATCACCGAAGCGCCGGCAATGCAGAGCGCGGCACCGGCAAGATCCCAGCGGTCGGGGCGAACGCCCTCCACCAGCCACAGCCAGCCAAGCGACGCCGCGATGTAGATGCCGCCATAGGCGGCGTAGGCGCGGCCGGCGGCTGACATGTCCACCAGCGCCAGCAGGAAGCCGAACAGGGCAAGCGAGGCGAGGCCGGGAAGAAGCCAAAGCGGCGACTTATCCAGCCGCCACCAGGCCCAGAACGAAAAGCAGCCGGCGATCTCGGCCAGAGCGGCGGCGGCATAGAGGACGTAGGTCATGAAAAAAAGGTCCCGCGACAGTCACGGGACCTTTTTCAGTGCAGGCGCCGGCAATGGCAAGCGGCAATGCTATTCCTGGTCGGCAACCTTGCGGCGGCGAGCCGGCTTGGCGGCCGGGCTCTTTTTGACGGGAGCCGTTTCACGATGCCCCATGTCGCGCATCTCAAGCGCTTTTTCGCATTTGGCCATGTAGTCGCGTGTCATCGGCAGCGTGTCGTTCTTCTTGGCGATCTGGATCTGGAAGATCACCAGATCCTGCCAGCGGAAGGCAGCTTCCGAGGCCGCCAGATAGAATTCCCACATGCGGCAGAAACGCTCGTCATAGATCGCCTTGGCCTTGTCGCGATTGGCGGCGAAGCGCACGCCCCAGTGCTTCAGCGTATCGGCATAGTGGAGCCGCAGGATCTCGACGTCGGTGACGACCAGGCCCGACTTTTCGATCGCCGGCATGACTTCCGAGAGCGAAGGGATATAGCCGCCCGGGAAGATGTATTTGCGGATGAAGGCGCTGGTCGCCCACGGTACGCCGGAACGGCCGATCGTGTGCAACAGCATCACGCCATCGGGCTTGAGCAGCGTCGCGCTCTTGTCGAAGAAGGTGCGGTAATGGTTGACGCCGACATGCTCGAACATACCGACCGAGACGATGCGGTCGAAACGCTCGTTGAGTTCGCGGTAGTCCTTCAGCTCGAAGTGCACACGGCTTTCCAGCCCTTGCGCGTGCGCCCGGTCGGTGGCTACGCCATGCTGCTCGGTCGACAGCGTCACGCCCTGCACGTCGACGTCGAACGCCTTGGCGAGGTAGAGGCCAAGCCCGCCCCAGCCGGAGCCGATGTCGAGCACCGTCTGGCCGGCCTTCAGCCGGAGCTTGGCGGCGATGTGGCGTTTCTTGGCGGCCTGCGCTTCGTCGAGCGTCATGTCCGGCTGCTCGAAATAGGCGCAGGAATATTGCATGTCCTCGTCGAGGAAGAGCCGGTAGAGGTCGCCCGACAAATCGTAGTGTCGCTGCACGTTGCGCCGCGAGCGCGAGGCGGTGTTGATCTGCTGCAGCCGGCGGAAGGCGTGGCGCAAGCCTTCGATGGCCTTCGACCAGGTGGCGTCGATGCCGCCGCTGCCCATGTTCTGGAAGGCGATGCGCATCACGCCCAGCACGCCGCCTTCGAGAATGTCGAGTTCGCCGTCCATGTAGGCTTCAGGCACCGCCAACATCGGATCGAAGGTGATGGCGCGCTCGGCATGCGGGGTCTTGATGTGCATGTGCACCGGTTCGCCGCTGCCGTCGCCGAAAACCACAGCCGAGCCCTTGGGACCGGTCACCTTGAGATTGCCGGTACGCACCAGGCGGTCGAGAACGCGCTTCAACAGGATATTCATGACCAATGTCCCCTCTCGGCCAGACAGGCTGCCTTGGCGCGTGACCGCGAAAATCGGTTCCGATTTCGCCGAAGATCTTGCGCCGAACCAAAGTCGCACAGCGTTGCTTTGCGCGGCCAAAGGACGCGCGACGCCATAGTCTGCAACAATATATAGGGGTTCGAAAAGTTCCATTTGGCACAAAAATGCCCGGGCGAGAGGCCCGGGCATTGGTCCAGCATGGCTGGATGACGGCAAAGTGATCGAAGCACGCTTCAATCGAGATCGGAGCGCAGCTTCAACCTCTTTGCTATGGATGATCAGGCGTTGTCTTCGCCGCCTTCAAACTCGGTGTTCGGATCGAAGAAGTTCTCCGGCCGGGCGTTGTCGTTGATGTCGTCGCCATAGATGGCTTCGGCGGTGGTCAGAGTCTCGCCCTTGGCCTGGCGCTCGGCTTCGTCGGCCGTGCGGGCGATGTTGAGCGTGACGGTGACCTCGACTTCCGGATGCAGCGCGATCGCCACATTGGTGACACCGATGGTCTTGATCGGCTGGTTGAGCAGGATCTGGTTGCGATTGATCGAGAAACCTTCCGCCGTCAGCAGATCGGCGATGTCGCGGGTCGAAACGGAACCGTAAAGCTGTCCGGTTTCGCCGGCGGAGCGAACGGCGATGAAGCTCTTGCCGTCGAGCTTTTCGGCGACCTGGGCCGCTTCCGATTTGCGCTCGAGGTTGCGGGCTTCGAGCTGGGCGCGCTGACCTTCGAACTTCTTCTTGTTGGCTTCGTTGGCGCGCAGCGCCTTACCCTGCGGCAGCAGGAAGTTACGGGCGAAGCCGTCCTTGACCTTGACGGTATCGCCCATCTGGCCGAGACGGGAAACGCGTTCGAGAAGAATGACGTCCATGGTTTTGTTCCTTCGGTTGGGCGCCAATCGATCGATGAGATCGACGCCGAATGTCTTGGGAACAGGTCAGGAAGCTTGAGCGCCTTTGGCGCTGGTGTCGCTGTCCTGCCTGTTGCGGCAGTTAGAGGTTTTGACCTCAACCCGGGATTTGATGTTCGGCCCTGCGGCGCCCGTCGCCGTGGGAGAAGAGCGGGCGGCGAACCGCCCGCATTTGAGATATTAGCGAACCACGTAGGGCAGCAGGCCGAGGAAGCGGGCGCGCTTGATCGCCTTGGCGAGTTCGCGCTGCTTCTTCTGGCTGACGGCGGTGATGCGCGACGGCACGATCTTGCCGCGCTCAGAAATGTAGCGCTGCAGCAGACGCACGTCCTTGTAGTCGATCTTGGGCGCGTTGGCGCCGGAGAACGGGCAGGTCTTGCGGCGGCGATGGAACGGGCGCCGGGTCGGGATCTGATTGATGTCGACCATTATTCTGCCCCCCCTTCAAAGCCTTCGCGCGGACGGCGCGGACCACGATCGGCACCAGCGTCGCCGAACGAGCGCGGCGGACGATCGCCACGGTCGCCGCGATCACGATCGCCGAACGAACGCGGACCACGATCGCCACGGTCACGGTCGCCGAAGCCGCCGCGTTCCGAGCGCTCTTCGCGCTTCTGCATCATGGCCGACGGGCCTTCCTCATGCGCCTCGACCTTGATGGTCAGGAAACGCAGCACGTCCTCGGACAGGCCCATCTGGCGCTCCATCTCGTTGAGCGCGGCCGCCGGGCAATTCAGGTCCATCAGCGTGTAGTAAGCCTTCCGGTTCTTGTTGACCCGGTAGGTGAGGGACTTCAGTCCCCAGTTCTCGACCCGGCCGACGGACCCGCCATTAGCGGAGATGACACCCTTGTACTGTTCGACAAGCGCATCGACCTGCTGCTGCGAGAGGTCCTGCCGGGCAAGAAACACATGTTCGTAAAGAGCCATTATGTCCTATGCCTTTCTTCGTTTCTCTCCCGGTTCCCGGCGGCAAAAGCCTCTGCAACTTCTCTGACCCGCAAACCCTCGAAGGGGCAGGGGGAAGAAAGGAGCATGACGAGACGGTCGAGAGCGGAGACACGGGAGGCGGAAGCACTTCCGGCTTCACACGAAGGTTCTGAAAAACCTCCGGCCCTCCGTTCAGCCCCCAGCAAGGACCGGCAGATTGCGGGCGTCTATACAGCAATCCGGCCGCAAAGCAAGCGCAAGCGGCATTCCCGTGTGTCATAGCCGATGATCGGGGAGCAGCAACGGTCGGAGTTGTGGTTTCCGGCAACCACGTCTTAACCACACCAGCAGGTTGTGTGGAGTTGAAGCCTGGCCATCAACGGTCGATTCATCATGGAAGGCGCAAAAGCCCGGACAACCGCGCAAAAGCGGCAAGCATTTCCGGGGGTAAGGATGCTTTTCAACAAATTCTGGCGCTCGAAGAGCGGCAATTTCACGCTTGTGCTGGGACTGGGTTTGCCGGTCATCCTGACGGCAGTCGCTTTCGCAACCGATGTCTCGACCCTTATGCGGGCCAAGAGCAATCTGCAGAACGCTCTCGATTCGGCAAATCTTGCTTCTTCGCACCTTGGCGATCTCGACATCACCCGCAATGACGCTTTCAACCGCTATTTCCAGGCCAACATCGTCGGTCATGGCGAGCTCGGCAATGCGCAGGCGACGCTGACTGTCGACAAGGGCGTCAACTTCGTCAAGACAAAGGCGGTTGCCTCGGCGGACGTCAATCTCAACTTCGCCTTCCTGTTCGGCGACAGCAAGCACATCGTGGTCGATGCCTCGGCGGTCGAATCGAACAACCAGCTCGAAGTCGTGCTGGTACTGGACAACACCGGCTCGATGGCCGGCGCGCGCATGACGGCGCTGAGGACGGCGACAAAATCGTTGCTCGACACGCTCGAAGCGGCGAAATCGCCGACGCGCAAGATCCGCGCCTCGCTGGTTCCTTTCGTGACGGCCGTCAACGTCAATGGCGACGGCTTCGACCCGTCCTGGATCGACATGGACGGCAAGTCCTCAACCAACGGCGTCAATTTTCCCGACATCGACGGCAAGCGGCCGAACCACATGGCGCTTTTCAAACAGCTCAAGAAGACCGGATGGACCGATGCCGGATGGAATGGCACCGGATGGAAGGGTTGTGTCGAGGCGCGGCCAGGCGCTTACAATATCTCCGACACGCCACCCGACACGGCCAAGCCCGACACGCTGTTCGTGCCGTACTTTGCACCGGACGATCCCGAAGACGCCCAAAAGCCGTCTGGCTCCTATGGCAATTCGGATAAATACTACAACAACTCCTATCTCAACGATGTCAGCGACAAAACCAGGCTTGCCCAGTCGGGCATCAACATCCTGGGCATCGATCTCAGCAACCTGCTCGGCAATCTCATCGAACTTCTGTCGCCCGATGACAGGGCTGCCAGGGAAAAGATCGCCAAATATGTTGCGCCCGCCAAGGAACTCATCACCGAGATCGGCTCTCCCATCACTATCGGTCCGAACCGTGCGTGTCCGACCCCGGTGGTCCCCCTGACCGACGATTTCGACAAGCTGCGCAAGGCTGCCAGTCAGATGACCGAGTGGAACGGTTCGGGCACCAATGTCTCCGAGGGCCTGTCATGGGGTATGCGGGTGCTGTCGCCCGCCGAGCCCTACACCGATGGAGCGCCGTGGAAGACGCCAGGCATCAGCAAGATCGTGCTGTTGCTCACCGACGGCGAGAACGTCGTCTATGGCGCCAGCCAACAGCCGACGAAATCTGACTACACATCGTATGGTTATCTGGCCGGCGGCCGTTTCGGATCAGATAACCAGACGACCGCTGCGCGCAATGTCGACGGCTGGACCAAAAACGTTTGCACGCAATTGAAGAACGAGGGCGTGCAAATCTACACCATGGTGCTGCAATCCGACACCGCAGCCAACCGCGCGCTTTACAGCGCCTGCGCTTCTGATCCGAGCGGCTATTATGCAGTTAACGATCCGACCAAATTGCCGGACGTTTTCCAGCAGATCGCCAACAAGTTCTCGAAGCTGCAATTGACGAACTGAACGCGCGATCCGACACAGACGAGCCTGAGGGATCGTTGGGCTCAACTCGTATGGGCGACAACTTTGTCCTTGTCGACCGTTTCGGGGAAGAAGTCAGGCGCTGCCTGACGCTTGCCGAACATCATATCGTACTGCAGCAGGCGGAAATCGCGGATCGCCGGATCGATCTCCTTCTGCCGCGCCCAATCGGGGGTGGCTTCGCCAGCCGGCGTCAGCAGAAGATTGCGGTCGACGACACGGTAGCGTTCGCTCATCTCGCCCAGGAAGCCGGTGTAGTATGGATGGCTGATCCCGGCCGTTTTCAGGATATGATAGGGCAGGAAGGCTGGGCTGACGGCACCCATCTGCTCAGCCGGCCCGGTGCGGTTCGACCAGATGACCAGCGGCGTCTCGTGATGCTCGAGAGCAGCCTCGGGCGACGCTTCCTTGCGCGGCGCGACGTTGTCCTTGAGGAAGCCGGTTTCGACATAGACCGGCCCCAGCGGCGGCAGATGGTCGCCGAAGAAGGCGATTACGGTGGGGCGGGAGCGTTTCTTGGCCCATTCGACGAGGCGTTCGAGGCCGCGATCGGCATCGGCTGAGCCCTCGGCGTAGCTGAGTAGCGATTCGCGCGCCCACTGGCTGATCGGCGCCTGCACCTTATGCGTGGGATTGTAATAGCGGTTCGGCTCGTAGGGACCGTGGTTTTGCAGGCTGACCGCAAAGAAGAACACCGGCTCGTCGCTGGCGTCGGCCTCGCTGATGATCTCGTCGGTCATCGCCGCATCCGATGCCAGTGGCCCGCGCTTTTGCATTGGCGGCAGCGTCTCTTCCGACTTGAAATCGTTGAAGCCGAAATCGGCATAGACCGCGCCACGGTTCCAGAACCAGTTGGTGCCGGGATGGATGGCGCGCGCCCGGTAACCCTGGCTCTTCAGGAAGGTCGCGAGCGAAGGCGTCGGCGTGCGCACATATTGCTGATAGGGGATGCTGCCTGCCGGCAGGAACGCGTTGGAGAAGCCGGTCAGCGCCTCGAACTCGATATTGGCGGTCATGCCGCCGAACTCCGGCGAGAACATCGAGCCCGAGCGCAGCGCCCGCACATTGGGGATTGGATCTGGCGTGATGGTGACGCCAGGCAACTTGGTCGGATCCCAGAAGGATTCGCTCATGACGATGATGATGTCCGGCTTCTCGGCCGGCACCGAGGCGGTCACATCAGGCCTGGCTATCGCTGCGATCGCCTTGTCGGAATAGCCCGGCGGCGCCGAGACATGCGCCATCGGCACGTTGAGGGCAAAGGCCAGCGCAAAGCCGTTGGAGGCATAGTTTTCCTTCTGGTCCCACATGATCGGGATGATCTGCAGCCGATCCCTGGTCCAGGAGAAGGTGGCGTAGTCCATGATCGAAACGAAGAAGGCGAGCAGCGGCACTGCCAGCGTCAGCCGCGCAAGGCGCCCCTTGCGGCTGAGTGCGGGAACCTTGCGGCGCCATAGCCGCCAGCCGTAGACGAGCAGCGACAGGCCGGCGACGATGCCGACGACCATGGCAAGCGCGGTCATCGGCCGTTCGCGTACCAAAAGCGGCAGCAGCGCGAAGATCTGGCGGGCATAGAGGAAATCGGTCGGATAGAGCGGATCGCCGAGATAGTGCGACTTCTGGTGACCGACGAAAGCAAGCGACAAGGTCAGCGGCGCGACGATCATCAGGCTCTGGTGGCTGCGGCCGAGCACCGCATCGAAGCCGATCAGGAGCAGCGCAAACACGACGATGGTGGTCCAGCCCGGCTTGAACGGCTGCAGGAAGAAGGAGATGGTTCCGGCAAAGTCGCCGCGCACGATCAGTTCGATGGCAAACACCAGGATAGCGGCGATCGCCAGGCTGATCAGCCCATAGCGCACGACCGGCCATCTCCTGCCCGGCAGATAGCCGGTGGAGGGGTCGTCTTCCAGGAACTGTGGCGCGGCCTTGCCGGTGCGTTTGTAACTCTTTGCCACTTTAACTTCCCCACCCGGCGACAAGCACGTCACTCGATTGTCATGGAATTGTCACGCAAAGCTAGCGCCTGTAACGGAAATAAGAAGAGCCAGCAAACGAATCGTGAGCGGTTTTCATCAGGAGTGATCGCCAAAAACCCTTTCGCAACAGGCACTCGGCGGACGAGGCTGCCGCCGGGCAGGGTCGAACCGGGCTTGACTTGGCGCCCCGCCATGCGTCACAGGCAAGAAAAACCCGTCTTCAGGCAAGCAAAACCAGCCCTTTGGAGCCCTCGCATGGCCGTTGCATTCACCTTTCCCGGACAAGGCAGCCAGGCGGTCGGCATGGGCAAGGATCTCGCCGACGCCTTCCCCGAAGCGCGCAGGGTCTTCCAGGAAGTCGACGATGCGCTCGGCGAAAATCTGTCGGAGCTGATCTGGGAAGGGCCGGAAGAGACGTTGACGCTGACCGCCAACGCGCAGCCGGCGCTGATGGCGGTGTCGCTGGCCGCGATCCGGGCGCTGGAATCGCGCGGCTTCTCGCTGAAAGGCAAGATCGCCTATGTCGCCGGTCATTCGCTGGGCGAATATTCGGCGTTGGCCGCTGCCGGCTTCGTTTCGGTTGCCGATGCCGCCCGGTTGCTGCGCATACGCGGCAATGCCATGCAGGCGGCGGTGCCGGCCGGCGAGGGCGCCATGGCGGCGATCATCGGATTGGAACAGGCCGATGTCGAAGCCGCTTGCGCGGAAGCCGCCAAAGGCTCTGTCTGCCAGATCGCCAACGACAATGGCGGTGGCCAACTGGTCATCTCCGGCGCCAAGGCCGCGGTCGAACTGGCCGCGAAACTGTGCACCGAGAAAGGCGCCAAACGCGCGCTGATGCTGCAGGTGTCCGCGCCCTTCCATTCCGCGCTGATGGCGCCGGCCGCGAACGTCATGGGCGAAGCCCTGGCCGGCGTGGCAAAGAACGCGCCGGTGGTTCCCGTCCTCTCCAATGTTACGGTCAGCCCGACCAGCGATCCAGACGAGATCGCCCGCCGCCTGGTCGAACAGATAACCGGCCGCGTGCGTTGGCGCGAGACGGTGGAATGGTTCGGCGCAAACGGCGTCACCACGCTTTACGAGATCGGCGCCGGCAAGGTGCTTTCAGGATTGGCGCGGCGCATCAACCGCGATGTCGCCACCGCGTCGGTCGGCACCGCGGCTGACGTCGAGGCGGCCATGGCGGCGCTTGCATAAAGCGTCATTTGATCCCATCCCTGTAAAGGGTGTTCTCTTCTCAATCAGGAGACAAAAATGTTCGAATTGACTGGCCGCAAGGCGCTCGTCACCGGCGCATCCGGCGGCATCGGCGAGGCGATCGCCAGGATGTTGCATGCGCAGGGCGCGATCGTCGGCCTGCATGGCACCCGCGTCGAGAAACTGGAAGCGCTGGCTAGCGAGCTTGGCGACCGGGTCAAGCTGTTCCCGGCCAATTTGTCCAACCGTGAGGAGGTCAAGGCGCTCGGCCAGAAAGCCGAAGCCGATCTCGAAGGCGTCGACATCCTGGTCAACAACGCCGGCATCACCAAGGACGGCCTGTTCGTGCGCATGTCGGATGCCGACTGGGACAGCGTGCTCGAGGTCAACCTGACCGCCGTGTTCAGGCTGACCCGCGAACTCACCCACCCGATGATGCGCCGCCGCCATGGCCGCATCATCAACATCACCTCGGTGGTCGGCATCACCGGCAATCCCGGCCAGACCAATTACTGCGCCTCAAAGGCCGGCATGATCGGCTTCTCCAAATCGCTGGCACAGGAGATCGCCACCCGCAACATCACCGTCAACTGCGTCGCTCCGGGCTTCATCGAATCGGCGATGACCGACAAGCTCAACGACAAGCAGAAAGAGGCGATCATGGCGGCGATCCCGACGCGGCGCATGGGCACCAGCGTTGAAGTCGCGTCCGCCGTCGCTTATCTCGCCTCCAACGAAGCCGCCTACGTCACTGGCCAGACCATCCACGTAAATGGCGGCATGGCTATGATTTGACGAGGTTCGGCAGCAACGCCGGCGGGTTGTGAAAAGAGACCATTTCGGCTTGGACCTCAGCTATTTTTCGTGTAATGCGGCCCGCAACCCGGCGGTTCGGGCAAAAACCGGTCCGTAGTCGTTGCGTTTCCGGCAGGACCATCTTTCAGCTTGATTAGCGGCATTCTGCCCGCTAACGAAGACAGACAAACAAAAGACGAGGATGCCCAAATGAGTGACACCGCAGAGCGCGTCAAGAAGATCGTCATCGAGCACCTTGGCGTCGATGCCGACAAAGTGACGGAGCAGGCGAGCTTCATCGATGATCTGGGCGCCGACAGCCTCGACACGGTCGAACTCGTCATGGCGTTCGAAGAAGAATTCGGCGTCGAGATTCCCGACGATGCGGCTGAGACCATCCTGACCGTTGGCGATGCCGTGAAGTACATCGACAAGGCTTCGGCCTGACGCTTTCCGCAGTCATCACCGGGGAGGACCTGCGATGAGGCGTGTCGTCGTCACGGGCCTTGGGTTGCTGTCGCCGTTCGGCATGGGCTTCGAGCACAGCTGGAAGGAGCTTCTGACCGGCCGCAGCGCTGCCAAGCGCATCACTGAGTTCGAGGTGGAGGATCTTGCCTGCAAGATCGCCCACGTCATTCCGCGTGGTGACGGCAGCAATGCCACCTTCAATCCCGAGGCCGTGCTCGAGCCCAAGGAACTGCGCAAGATCGGCGACTTCATCCTTTACGGGATTGCCGCCGCCGACGAGGCGCTGAAGGATTCCGGCTGGGAACCCAAGACGCATGAAGAGCGGTGTGCCACCGGCGTCCTGATCGGCTCCGGCATCGGCGGCATCGAGGGCATCGCCGAGAACGCGATGATCCTCAAGGAGCGCGGCCCGCGCCGCATCAGCCCTTTCTTCATCCCGGGCCAGATCATCAATCTCGTCTCCGGGCAGGTTTCGATCCGGCACGGACTGAAAGGCCCGAACCATGCCGTCGTCACGGCCTGTTCGACCGGCGCGCACGCCATTGGCGATGCTGCCCGGTTGATCATGTGGGGCGATGCCGACGTGATGGTCGCCGGTGGCGCCGAAGCGCCGGTGACGCGGCTGTCGATCGCCGGCTTTGCCGCATGCCGGGCACTGTCGACGGAACGCAATGATTCGCCGCAAACGGCGTCGCGACCCTATGATCGCGACCGCGACGGCTTCGTTATGGGCGAGGGCGCCGGCGTTGTCGTGCTCGAGGAGCTCGAACATGCCAGGGCGCGCGGCGCCAAGATCTATGCCGAGGTGACGGGTTATGGTCTCACCGGCGACGCGCATCACATCACCGCGCCCGCCGAGGATGGCGATGGCGCCTTCCGTTGCATGACGGCGGCACTGAACCGGGCCAAGTTGACGCCGGCCGATGTCGACTACATCAACGCGCACGGCACCTCGACCATGGCCGACACGATCGAGCTCGGCGCGGTCGAGCGGCTTGTCGGCAATGCCGCATCGAAGATTTCGATGTCGTCGACCAAGTCGTCGATCGGCCATCTGCTTGGGGCGGCGGGTGCCGCCGAAGCGATCTTCTCGATCCTTGCTATCAGAGACAATGTCGCGCCGCCGACCATCAACCTCGACAACCCGGAACGCGAAACCGCGATCGACCTGGTGCCGAACAAGCCGCGTGCCCGCCAGATCGACGTGGCGCTGTCCAATTCCTTCGGCTTTGGCGGGACCAACGCGTCGCTGGTCTTCCAGCGCTACAATGGCTGATCGTCCGGCTGCCGGGCGGCGCTTCGGCGTGCCGTCAATTTTGCCATATTCGCCCCTACTCTGCCGCTGGGGATTCGTTGGGCGATCAAACGGTAGGGCGAAATGAACACAAATCCGGCAGGCAACGGAGAATTCGGGCAACGGCCGCCGACATCCGGCCCGATCGTGCCGAAAACGGCCAGCGAAGCGTTGCGGCCGGAGGCTGGCACGCCGCCGCCGAAGCGCTCGCGTGCGTCACGCAGCCAGGTCGTCGTGTTCATGAACTTCGTCATCTCCTCGGTGATGCTGGTGGTTCTGGCGGCTGGCGTCGCGGTCTATTTCGGCAAGCAGGAATTCACCGAACCCGGACCTTCGGCCAATGGCGACACCTTCCTGGTCAAGCCGAGCACCGGCGTCCAGGATATCGCCGACCAGCTCGAACGCCGCGGGTTGATCAGCGACGCCCGGGTATTCCGCCTTGGCGTGCGGGCCTTCGGCAATGATTCCGCGCTGAAAGCCGGCGAGTACGAGATCAAGCCCAGGGCATCCATGCGCGATATCATGGAGCTTCTGAAGAGCGGCAAGTCGGTGATGTATTCGCTGACCATTCCTGAAGGACTGACGGTCGACCAGGCATTGCAGCGCATCGCCGAGGAGAATGCCTTGAGCGGCGACATGCCGGCAACCACGCCGCCGGAGGGCAGCCTCGCCACCGACACGCTGCGCTTCACGCGCGGAGCGACACGCCAGCAGATGGTCGATAAGCTGCTGGCGGATCAGAAGAAGCTGGTCGACGATGTCTGGCAGCGGCGCGCGCCTGACCTGCCGCTGGCCAACGTCGAGGAGTTCGTCACGCTGGCCTCGATCGTCGAGAAGGAGACGGGCAAGGGTGACGAGCGTTCGCGAGTTGCCGCCGTCTTCCTGAACCGGCTTGCCAAGGGCATGCGCCTGCAATCCGATCCGACCATCATCTACGGGCTGTTCGGCGGCAAGGGAAAGCCGGCGGACCGGCCGATCTACCAGTCGGACATCCAGAGACAGACGCCCTACAACACCTATGTGATCAATGGCTTGCCGCCGACGCCGATCGCCAATCCGGGTCGTGCAGCGCTGGAGGCGGTGGCCAATCCGTCGAAGACCGCCGACCTCTATTTCGTTGCCGACGGCACCGGCGGGCACGTCTTTGCCGCGACGCTGGACGAGCACAACGAGAACGTCGCCCGCTATCGCGCGTTGCTGAAGAAGCAGGCCGATGATGCCGCCAAAGCCGCCAAGACGACTGGCACCGGCGACAGCAAGGCCGTCAAACCCGCTGGCGGTGGGCCGGCTGACGGTGCCGACGACAGCGGCGGTGACGCGGGCGCTGCCCAGTAAATGAAGAAAGGCGTTGCCCGGCAGGCAACGCCCTGACATTTGGAAGAGCGCCGCGCGTCCGGTTTCGGCGCGCCTGCGGCGCAGTCTTTTTCAAGCCGCACTCGCTCTGTCCGGAAAGCCGGTTCAGGGCGATGTGCCAGGGACGTGTGGGCGATATGAATTTGCAGAGCATGACCGGTTTTGCACGTGCCGTCGCCGAGCACGAAGGCACCTCGATCGCCTGGGAGGTCAAGTCCGTCAACGGCAAGAGCGTCGAGGTACGGCTGCGGCTGCCGCAAGGCTTCGAGCGGTTGGAACCTGCTGTCCGGCAAATACTTCAGAAACGTTTTGCACGCGGCAATTTCCAGGCGACGCTGACCATCGGCCGTGCCGTTGGCGCGCAGGCGCAGCCGGTCGTCAACGAAGCCTTCCTGAAGGACCTTGCTGGGCTCGCCAAGCGGCTGCAGGAGCAATTCGGCGTTGCTGCGGCGACGTCGGATGGATTGCTTTCGCTGCGCGGCGTGCTCGACATTCCTGAAACCGTCGAAACCGAGGAGGCGAGGGCCACGCTCGATGCCGCGATCATGGCCGCGCTCGAAGTGGCCTTGAACGGGCTCGAACAGGCACGGCAGGGCGAAGGAGCCGCGCTGGCTTTGCTGTTGTCGGGTCATATCGACACGATCGAGGCGCTGACGCTGCGGGCAGAAGTTGATCCATCCCGCGAGACCGCGGTGATCCGCGAACGCATCGCCGAGCAGGTCAGGCTGCTGATGGACGCTTCCGCCAATCTGGATGCCACCCGACTGCATATGGAGGCGGCGTTCCTGGCCACCAAGGCCGATATTCGCGAAGAGATCGACCGGCTGAAAACGCATGTCGCATCCGGCCGGGCACTGCTGGTGGGCGGCGGCGCGGTCGGTCGCAAGCTCGATTTTCTGGCACAGGAATTTAACCGCGAATCGAATACGCTGTGTTCCAAATCGAATGCCGCAGCCATCACCGCGATCGGCCTGGACCTGAAGGCGGTGGTCGACCAGTTTCGTGAACAGATCCAGAATCTGGAGTAGCCGATGGTTGCCAAGGATTTGGGGTCCCGCATACGCCGCCGGGGCCTGATGCTCGTCCTGTCGTCGCCGTCCGGCGCCGGCAAGTCGACGATCGCGCGCAATCTTCTGGAAAGCGATTCCAGCCTCGAACTGTCGGTCTCGGTCACCACCAGGCCGCGCCGTGGAAGCGAGATCGAAGGCGTCCACTATCATTTTCGGACGATGCGCGAATTCGAGCGGCTTCGTGATTCCGACGCGCTGCTGGAGTGGGCCGAGGTGCATGGCAATTGCTATGCGACGCCGCGCGAACCGGCCGAACTGGCGCTGTCCGAGGGGCGCGACATGCTGTTCGACATCGACTGGCAAGGCGCCCAGCAGCTCAAGGAGAAGATGCGCGCCGACATTGTCTCGATCTTCATCCTGCCGCCATCGATGAAGGAGTTGAAGGCGCGGCTGAAACGTCGCGCTGAAGACCAGGAGGCGGTGATCGAGACGCGGCTGAAAAACGCCCGCAACGAGATCGAGCACTGGAAGGAATATGATTTCGTCATCGTCAATGATGACCTTGACCGCGCTTTCGCCGAAGTGCGCGGCATCGTCGTCGCCGAGCGGCTAAGACGCGACCGCCGGCCAGGCCTGTTCGATTTCGTCTCTGGACTGTTGGACGAGAAGACGGGCTGAGACCTCTTCCTTCGCCCCGTTCACGGGGAGAAGGTGGCCCGAAGGGCCGGATGAGGGACGGTTCTGGCATTTCAAGGTTCGTGCTGCCCCCTCATCTGCCTGCCGGCATCTTCTCCCCGTAAACGGGGAGAAGAGAGCTACACCGCATTGGTCAGCCGCACGAATTCCTCGACGCTGAGCGTCTCGGCGCGGCGTGTCGGATCGATGCCGGCTCGTTCGAGCAGGGCCTCGCCGCCGAGGCTTTTCACGCTCTGCCGCAGCATCTTGCGACGTTGGCCGAAAGCGGCTTCTGTGACGCGGCCGAGTTTCTTCACCTCGGCGGGCAGGGGCGTCGGGCGCGGCACCAGATGCACCACCGAGGAGGTGACCTTTGGCGGCGGCGTGAATGCCTGTGGCGGTACGTCGAAGGCGATCCTCGCCTCCGTCCGCCAGCCGGCAAGAACCCCCAGCCGGCCATAGCTGTCGCTGCCGGCAGGCGCGACGATGCGCTCGGCCACCTCGCGCTGGAACATCAAAGTCATCGAGGTGTAGAAAGGCGGCCAGTCGCTGACCGTCAACCAGCGCACCAGCAGCTCCGTGCCGATATTGTAGGGCAGGTTGGCCACGATCTTGACCGGACCGCCATTGCCGGTCGCTCGGCTGGCAAGGCCTGCGAAATCCGTCTTCAGCGCATCGCCGGAAACAACCTCCAGCCGGCCGGGATAATGATCGGACACTTCGGCAAGGGCCGCTAGGCAGCGTTCGTCACGCTCGATGGCGATGACGTGACGCGCGCCGTTGGAAAGCAGGGCGCGGGTCAGCCCGCCGGGACCGGGACCGACCTCGATCACGGTTGCATCGGACAAGTCGCCGGCGGTGCGCGCGATCTTGCCGGTGAGGTTGAGGTCGAGCAGGAAATTCTGGCCGAGCGCCTTCTTTGCCTGCAGCCCATGACGCTCGATCACCTCGCGCAGCGGCGGCAGCCCGTCGATGCTCATGCCCGAGATCTCATACCGCAACCGCCTTCGTGTTCGTGTCGGCCAGCCGCCGGGCAAGCTTCAGCGCCGCTATCAGGCTGTCGGGCCGCGCCACACCCTTGCCGGCGATGTCGAAGGCCGTGCCGTGGTCGGGCGAGGTGCGGATGAAGGGCAGGCCGAGCGTGACATTGACCGCCTCGTCGAAAGCCAGCGCCTTGGCCGGGATCAGCGCCTGGTCGTGATACATGCAAAGGGCCGCGTCGTAGCCCGCCCGCGCCCGGACATGGAACAACGTGTCGGCCGGCAAAGGGCCGAAAGCGTCGATGCCATCGGCACGCAGGATGTCGACCGCCGGGCGCACGATCCGCTCGTCCTCGAGGCCCATGGCGCCGCCTTCGCCGGCATGCGGGTTGAGCCCGGCAATCGCCAGCCGTGGCTTGGCGATGCCGAAGCGGCCGGTAAGGTCGGCGGCGGTGATGCGCGCGGTGGCGACGATCAGCTCGGTGGTCAGTGCCTTCGGCACCTCGGCCAGCGCGATGTGGATGGTGACGGGAACGGTGCGCAGGTCGGGTCCTGCCAGCATCATCACCGGCATCGCCTCGACGCCGCTGTGCCGGGCCGCCAGATGCGCCAGATACTCGGTGTGGCCGGGGAAGCGAAAGCCGGCGTCGTAGAGCGGCTTCTTGGCGATGGGGCAGGTGACCACGGCCGAGGCTTCGCCGGCAAGGCAATCGGCGACGGCGCGGTCGATGGCCTCGATGGTGGCGGCCGCATTGGCCGGATCCGGCCGGCCGGGACTGTCGATGCAGCGGGCAGTCAGTGGAACGATCGGCAAGGCGCGGGCAAAGACCTGCGCCGCTTGCGCTGATGTCGTTTCGACGACCGGCAGCGAAATGCCGAGCAGGCGCGCCCGGGAGGCGATCAGCGCCGGATCGGCGAGCAGGTAGAAGGGGGGCAGGGCGGCAGCTTCGCGCGCCATAAAGGCGGCGATGGCGATCTCCGGCCCAATGCCGGACGGATCGCCGGCGCTCAACGCGAGCGCAGTCACTGCGTTGCTCACGTCAGCGCTTGACGATGCGGGCTTTTGCCTTCAGCTCGTCGACATATTTCTTGCTGAGCGCGTCGGCATCCTTGTCGCCGCCGGAGCCTTCGGCCTGAAACGCCATTTGGGCGACCTTGTCGTCGGACACTTCGCGCGACGAGCAGATGCCGATGAATTCGACGCCGCGTTCGGTTTCGCGCGTGGCGGTGGCACCGCCGACTTTGGTCGCCTTGATCTGCTCGGCCCAGTCCGGCGGCAGCTGCGGCGCCAGCACCCGGCCCAGATCCCGAACGGTGACGTCGATCAGGCCCTTGGCGAATTCGCGCGTCGTTTTGCAGCCGTTGAAGCGGGCGCGCATGGCGTCGGCCTCGCGCTTGCGTTTGCCCAGCGTCGCGCTGCGTTCAGCTGCCGGCACCACGAAGATGACCTGCTGCAGCATGTATTCGGTGGCGCTCGGTTTGGCGCCGCCTTTTTCGAGCATCTTCCTCACGAGATCCTGCTCGCTGACGGCACCGGTGCCGTCGCCAGAACGGTAGCGCGCGCTCAAAGCCTGGTTCCAGGCCATCTGGGCGCGGATGAATTCCTTGAAGTGGCTCTTGGTGACGCCTGACTTCTCCATGACGCCGTCAAGCTGGCTGAGCTGCATCTTGTTGCTCGAGGCAAAGCGCTGATACGCCGCCTCGACTTGTGCGTCGCTGATGCGGATGCCAAGCCGCTTGGCCTCGGCCATACGAAGCGTCTGGTCGATCATTTCCTGGCCGGCATCGCCCTTCTTGCGCTGCAGCTTCAGGAAGGCGGCGCGATGGGCTATGTCACCGGTGGTGACCGGAATGTTGTTGACGACGTATTTGATCTCGCTGGCGAAAGCCGGCGGCGTCATTGCAGTGATCGACACGGACGTCGCCGCCACGAGCAACGCGAAACCTGCTGAAAAGAGGTATTTCCTCATCGTTGGTATCCCAATTCTATCCCGGTCCCGCCCAATTTCATCTTTCCAGGTGCGCGAAATCCGTGCCAGCCCTATGCGGCGAAACGATGTCGCCGATTGTTACTGGATCGTGTCGATGGCACTGGTCGACGAGCCGAATTCGCCGAGGGTGCGGAACGACAGATTGAAGCCGATGGTCTGCGACACCTCCCTGGTGTTCAGATCGCGCGACTGCGAGTAGGTCATCAGATAAGTGAAGCAGGAATCGTTGTAGGCGAAGCCGACACCGTCCTTGACCAGCAGGCTTTGCTGCAGGTCGTAGGTTCCTGTGCCGAAGACGCGCCAGTTTTCGGCCAGATGCGTCGATGCACCAAGCGTGACCTCGTGGCGGTCGGTGGTGAAGCCGTACAGTGGCTGGGCCTGGATGAAGGCGTATTTGGCGCTCAGCGACACAGGCAGGCCGGAATAGGCGGCCTTCACCTCGGCGCGGCGAACCTCGAAGCTCTGTTCGTCGAAACGGCCGCTGACCGAGGCCGCGAAGCCGTTGGGGCTGTTGATGCCGAACAGGCCGACATAATCGGATTTGGCCGTGTCGAGGCCGGAGTTGGCGCCGACATTGACCAGATCCGGCGCGGCGAACGAGTTCTCGCCGCCGATCTGATAGGATTGGCCGAAAATGGCATTGGTGCCCCAGCCATTGTTGTACGAGCCGGAATAGCGGAAGCCGACATTGGCGCGCGAACCGCCTTCGACGCGGTCGTAACCGGAGAACTTGTCGCGTTCGAACAAGGTGGTCGCGTCGAAGACCATGCTTTGGGCGTCTTCATTGGGTACTGCGAGACCGCCGACATATTGCTCGTTCGGGCGCATGAAGACCTGCGCCATTGGCTCGATAACGTGGCTGGACCCGCTGGCCATGGAAAACAGCACCGGCCAACGCATCTCGAGGCCTGCGGTTGCCATGTAACGGGCAAATGACGAGCGCATATCGGCCTGCTCGCTCAAATTTGCTGCCATCTGGTTGACGGCGTTTAGCGAAGCCGACGACGCGTTGAGGTAGTCCACATCGCCCTGCAGCGCGAGCAATGGTGTCAGCACCAGCCCGCCATCGGTGACGAAGCTCCGCTTCCACTCGGCCTCGGCGGTGAGACGGCCGGATTCGCCTTCGATACCAGGGACACGCTGTATGGGGGTGGAGAAAGTATCATCGAGCTCGTCGCGGCGGATGACACGCGCGTTGACATTGAGCGACAACTGGCCGCCGGCCACCGACGCATCAGGAATATAGGCATAGTCGAGCGACGGCAGCACCCAGGGCTGTTGTCCGCTTCGCGCAGAGGCGTTGTCGTCAGGCGTATCTTCCTGCACATCGAAATGCATGGCGCGCACGTCGAAATAGTTGCGGCCGTTGAGACCCGTCAAATAGACCGACGACTGGTGGACGCTGCTATTGTACTTGTCGATGCCGTAGGTGTTCGAGAAGTTCTTATCGGTCTGCAGCAGCACGTCCCAGCCGAAGTTCCAGCGTGAGTTGATGGCGAACTGCCCCTGGGTACCCATCATGCCGCGGAATTTGTTGGGGTCGCCGGCGCTGCCCGAATTGACGTTGTGGCCAGAGCTGGATGGGAAGGCAGTGGTGTCGAGGAAGGCGTCGGGATTCTGCTGGTGTATCCCGGCGATCTTCAAGCTGTACTCGCCATTGTCGAAGCGCTGACGCCACTCGGCCTCACCGAGGAAGCCCTGCTTGGTATAGCCGGTGCCGGTGACCGTCAGGTCGTAGGTCGGCGCCAATGCGAGATAATAGGGGACTTTCACGCCGACGCCGAGATCGCTCTTGTAGATGATGCTCGGGATCAGGAAGCCGCTCTTGCGCTTCACCGTCGGGTCGGCAATTTCGAATGCAGGCAGATAAGCAAGCGGAAAACCGAAGAACTCGAAATTCGCATTCTCGAAGCGAACCGTCTTCTTCTCGCCGTTCCAGATGATCTTCTTGGCCTTGACGCGCCAGGTCGGCGCTTTATCCGGCTTATCCTCGCACGGCTCGCAGGCAGTGTAGACGCCATTGTGGAAGGTGGTCAGCACGCCGCCCATGCGTTCTGCGCTTTCGGCGGCGAAATAGGCCTTGTCGATGGTTTCGACCCGCAACGCATTGACGAAGCCGTCGGCGAAGTCATCGGTGATGTCGATATGTTGCGAATTGATCTTGGTGCCGTCGCTGTTGATGACTTCGACGTTGCCGCTCGCGACCATCCGCTTGGTGTTGCGGTTGTATTCGACTCGCTGGGCGACAAGGCGATTGCCACCATAGTCGATCTGCACACCGCCGACGGCGGTCACGGTCTGGTTGTCGTTGTTGTAGACCAGCGTATCGGCCGCCAGCAGCATTTGCGAGCCGGCTGGAACCGATGTCGCCATGTCGCCGACGTCCTGCGCAAGCGCCGGTGCCGGAACGGCGTAGGCAAGCACGCACGCCAAGGCGGTCGCCGCATAGAGGCGCGCCAAACCGGCCTGCCTGTTGCTGGGCAAAAACGCCTCCCTCACTAGCCGTCTTCCTTGTATAGCAGGAAAGTCACCCCGAAGAACATAGCCACCATGACCGGTACCCAGGCGGCTACGACAGTCGGCACGAATCCCGCCACGCCGAATGCCTTCACCAGCACCGAAACGACATAAAGCAGAAAGCCAGCGATGATGCCACCCAGAATCATCGTCGCCGACTGTCCCATCCTAGCAAATCGCATTGAAACCGTTGCCGCGATCAGCGTCATGGCGACGAGAAGGAACGGCAACGCCACGAGCGAATCAAACTGCATGGCAAAAGCATTTGCCTTGAGGCCGAAGGAGCGGGCAACCTCGATCTTTCCGGGCAGGTCGTAGAAGGGGATGGTTTCGGGGCGCGCCAGCCGCTCTTGCACGAATTCGGGCTTTAGATTGGTCGGTACGCGATCGGTTGCCGATGCCTGGATCGTGCCGTTCTGGAATGTCTTGACGTCCTGTAATTCCCAATAGCCGTCGCGCAGGAAGGCACGGGCGGCGTCCTTGCGCTCGACGATGTTGCCTTGCGGGTCGAGAATGAAAAATACGACATCGGCCATTTCCAGGCCCTGGTTCAGGATGGCCCGCGCACCGATGATGGTGTCGCCCGAACCGGTTTTCTGCCGGATCCAGGGCGCGGCATCGGCCGAGACCGTATTCGATTTGCCGGAACGCAGCTGGGTTTCGATCTGCTCCGACCAGGAGAATGCGTGCGCGGCGAGCGGATTGATGACACCAACCGACAGGACGCCGAACAGCAAGGCTCCGATGCAGCAGGGCAAGAGGAACTGCCAGGCGGAAACACCGGCGGAACGCGCGATGACCAACTCGTAGCGCCGGTTCAGCGACACCAGCGTCGCCATCGCCGAGAAGAGACCGACGAACGGCACCGTCTGCAGCATGATCATCGGCATACGGAGGCCTGAAATGGCTACCGCCGTGCCGTAGGTGAAGCCGGGCAGGCCGGTGGTGCGGCCGGACAGCTCGGTGAAGTCGATCAGGAACACCAATGCCAGGAGGCCGATGAAGAACCAGATGGTGATCGTCACATAGCGGAAGAAGAAGTAGCGGCCCAGTGTCCAGCCCATCAGCCGACCCCTTGCCCTGATGCGCCGCGCCTGGACAAACGCAATTTGAAAGCATTCCAGCTGTCAGCGATGCGCGTGGCGAAGTTTGTCATCCAGTCCGCCCAGGTCACCGGCAGTTCCAGTGTTCGGTTGGAGACGATGAACCAGATCGCCACCGCGGAAGCCACGATCGGCACGCCATAGACCATATACGCATATTGCGGGACCTCATCCGCCTTGCTGGCGGCAAAAAAGCCCAGCCAACGCACGAACAGCGATATCGTGATCGCCGTGATCAGCGGATTGACGCGCGCCTCGCGGTGCGAGCGCGCATCCCCGGCAACCGCAAGCGCGATCAGCGCGAAAACCATGGAATAGGTCCATTCCGAGAACCGTTGGTTGACCTCGGCCCGGTATTCGTAGGGGTTCTGCTGATAGTACTTGTCGTTGGCGCCCGGGTTGAGCAGGTACTGCGTCGTCTGGTCCTTGGGCAGGAGCGTCACCGCCGAAGCCGCCGCCATGAAGGCCGACATGTCGAAGGCATAGGAGGTAAAGCGGATGACGGAGAGATCGCCGGTCAGCGTTTTGCGATGGATGACGCCGTCATTCATCATCAGCACCTTTTCACCGCCGCGTTCGACGATGCTGCCGGTCTTGGCGTAGTAGACGAGGTTGACGCCTTCCTCGCGCGAATCGGCGACGAAAATGCCACCCAGCCGATTGTCGGGAAGGCGCTCACCGATCTGCAGGAACAGCCCGTCGTCAATCTTGCGGAAGGTGCCTTCCTGGATGATCAACGACAACAGATCCGCGCGCGACGAGGCCACCAGTGCCCGGTTCTTCTGCCGTGCGTAAGGGTCGATGCCGTTGTCGACGGCAAAGGAAAAAACGGCGGCGGCGAGCGCCAGCAACATGATCGGCCGTACGATCGTCCAGCGCGAGGCCCCCGCGGCGTTGACGACGGCGAGTTCGGAATCCGAATTCATCACACTGAGTGTCTGTGCGACTGCTACCACCAGCGCAAAAGGCACCACGATCGGGATGATGGACGGAAGGATGAGGGCGGCGACTTCGAAGAAGGTCAACGCCGACTGGCCGCTGTCTGTCACCAGATCGATCTTTGCCAGCACCTGTGTCGTCCACACGATCGCCAGCGTCCACACAAGAGCGGCCATGAAGACCACGAAAGCGCGGCGCATGATGTAGCGTTCAACGACCTTCATGAAGGCTTTTCTCG
The DNA here is from genome assembly GCF_040322895.1 of Mesorhizobium sp. M0088. NCBI lineage: Bacteria > Pseudomonadati > Pseudomonadota > Alphaproteobacteria > Hyphomicrobiales > Phyllobacteriaceae > Mesorhizobium > Mesorhizobium sp. M0088. The sequence continues at coordinate 28,435 of NZ_JAMYUI010000031.1, read as the reverse complement.
ATTTTTTCGAACGGCATCATGCCACCGAACAAGGTAGCTGTCCGGCAGCGCCTGCACAACTGGCTCCATCAGATGGTCGATCCGGGTTCTGTCCCACATTACGCCCCCCGGCTGGGCGGAGTGTCGGCGGGAATGGATAAGAAAGGGCGAACATCGATGGTTAACAACAGGTTGCGGCAAAAAGCGGGGCCGTGCCGCGACGAATCGTCATCGATTCCATAGGTCATATGGGATGCCAATTCGGCAAAGTCTTGCCAAATGCCGGAAAACGACCAAATGTCGCGCATCGTTTCGAACCGCTTCCCCAAAAGTCGCGCATTCCCTGAAAGCAGGACATGATGAATCAAAGACCGTCGATCGCCTTCGCCAAATTTTCCGGGTCCCAGAGCGCGGTAAACAAGAAGGGCACTGTCTTCGTGTTCGCGGCGGATGAGGGCGGCCTGAGCGACGTCGCCAAGGCCGGCGATCCCGGCAAGACATTGGAGCGGGCCTTTCCCGTGGCTGAGTTCATGGGCAAGTTCGCCAGTACGGTGGAAGTTCTGGCGCCGCAGGGAGCGTCGCTCGACAGACTGGTGGCGATAGGCACCGGCAAGGTGTCGGGACTGGACGAATATGCGTGGCTGAAGCTTGGCGGCACCGTTGCCGCGTCGCTGCGCAAGGCGACCGAAGTGGCGGTGGTCCTCGATGTGGCCGGCGCTTCGCCGAGTGCGAAGGACGCGGCAAACCTTGCCGCGGGCATTCTCCTGCGCAGCTATTCCTTCGATAAGTACAAGACCAGGAAGGACAAGGACGACAGCAAGGCAGAGCCGAAGAAGTCGGTCAAGGTGACCATCCACACCGCCGATCCGGCCGCTGCGAAGAAGGCCTTCGCCGATGCCGAGGCGGTGATAGACGGCGTCCTGCTGGCGCGCGACCTCGTCAACGAACCGGCAAACGTGCTTGGGCCGGTCGAGTTCGCTGCCCGCGCCAAGGAACTCGAGGCGCTAGGCGTCAAGGTCGAGATATTGGCTGAGAAGGAAATGAAGAAGCTCGGTATGGGCTCGCTGCTCGGTGTCGCGCAAGGCTCGCCGCGCGGCGCCCGCATGGCGATCATGCAGTGGAACGGCGGCAAGCCGAAGGACAGCCCGATCGCCTTCGTCGGCAAGGGCGTCACTTTCGACACCGGCGGCAATTCCATAAAGCCGGCCTCGGGCATGGAGGATATGAAGGGCGACATGGGCGGTGCCGCCGCCGTCACCGGCTTGATGCATGCGCTGGCGGCCCGCAAGGCGAAAGCCAATGTCGTCGGTATCATCGGACTGGTCGAAAATGCCGTCGACGGTCATGCCCAGCGTCCCGGTGATATCGTCACTTCGATGTCGGGCCAGACCATCGAGGTGCTCAATACCGATGCCGAGGGCCGCCTCGTGCTGGCCGATGCGTTGTGGTACTGCAACGACCGCTTCCAGCCGAAATTCATGGTCAATCTGGCGACGCTGACCGGCGCCATCATGGTGGCGCTCGGCCAACATTATGCCGGCCTGTTTTCCAACAATGACGAGCTGGCCGAAAAGTTGTCGGCGGCGGGGCAGGCGACGCAGGAACGGCTGTGGCGCATGCCGCTCGGTGCCGAATACGACAAGCTCATCGATTCCAAGAACGCCGACATGAAGAACATCGGCGGCCGTTTTGGCGGCGCCACCATTGCGGCGCAGTTTCTGCAGCGCTTCGTCAAGGATACGCCATGGGCTCATCTCGACATTGCCGGCACGGCGATGGGGGCGCCGTCGAACGAGATCAACCAGTCCTGGGGTTCCGGTTTCGGCGTCAGGCTGCTCGACCGGCTGGTGCGCGATAATTATGAGCAGTGAACGGGTTCAATCACTATAGGCTGAAGCGATGGCCGACGTCCTGTTCTACCACCTGACTGAATCGACGCTGGAGGATGCGCTGCCAGGCCTCCTGGAGCGCAGCGTCGACCGTGGCTGGCGCGCCGTGGTGCAGACAGGCACGGAGGAACGCCGCGATGCGCTCGACCAGCATCTGTGGACCTTCCGCGACGATTCGTTCCTGGCGCACGCAACCGATCGTGAGGCTCATCCCGGTGAACAGCCGATTCTGTTGACCACCGGCGACGGCAATCCCAACGACGCCAAGATTAGGTTCCTGGTCGACGGTGCGGTGCCGCCTGACCTTGGCGGCTACGAGCGCGCGGTGTTCCTGTTCGATGGCCACGATGCCGCCCAACTCGAGGCGGCGCGAGGGCACTGGAAGGTGATGAAGAGCGCTGGCCACGCCGTCACCTACTGGCAACAGACGCCAGATCGCCGCTGGGAGCGCAAGGCTTAAGGCAGGTCGCCTGAACGTCAGGCGACATGCTTGACCTGTGGCGTGTCACGACAATATCTACTGCTTGGCCTTGATCCGGTTCATTTTCGTTGTGACGTAGTCGCCGTATTTCAATTTCATCGACTCGTCCGACCGGTTTCGACGCGGGCTCTTGAAAACGTACCATTCGCCATCAGGCGATTTACGCTTGTAGATAACCTTGCCCACTTGGCGATGCTCGAAGCAGGTCATCGAGCCCTTCACCCCCCAGGAGCCATGCCATTGCGCGCGGTAGCAGAGCTTGCCGCCGCCGGGAATGAACCACATGCCGTCGCCATAGCCCGACTTGCCCTTGTCGTGAGTCCAGGCATCGAACTGCCTCTGCTTGACGGCAAAGAACCCGGCGCCCTTCTTGCCCCACAGCCACGAATGGTTCTGATAAATCTGGTAGACGCCTTCGTCAGGAACGACTGTGGCTTTTTGCGCCTGCTCGGCGATCCTTGTCGCCGTCTTGGCCGTCGCAGGAACCTGAAAGGCAAGAACAAGAACGGAGCAGGCGAATGCCGCTCCGAGATAATTTCCCACTACCCGTTTCACGAAACTTCTCCACAGACTGATTTACGCCACGCCTCAACCCTCATCCCGAACCGCTGGTTCGAGATGGAGCATGATCGAACAGGAGATTGGAAATCGATCCCGATCGCGTCGGGATCGATCAGCACGATGCGTCTACGGCAGGACGTGCTGGGTCACCCTCCAGTCGGGCAGACCATAGCCACCCAGCCACGGCCACACTTCCTTCTGGTTGAAGTAGACGACCGAAGTCAGCGCCGGGAACTCCGCGTAGGATTTGCGGGAATCTTCCTGCCATTTCGAGACATAGTCCTGCTTTCCGACATAGCCGAGTTCCGCAACGACGATCGGCTTGTTGAATACTGCAACGCGGTCATAGCCGGGCTTCAGCAGCTCAGCGAAGGTACGGTCATGACCGGCCTCGTCATTATCCTTTTTCTGCAGACCGAACACCGACAGGCCGATGACGTCGACATAGTCGTCGCCGGGGTAGTATTTTTCCAGACCCTCTTCGCCCTTGGGCGACCACATATACTTGGCGGCGGGGGCAGCCTTGCGGCAGATATCGACCTCGCGCTTGTAAGCGGAGATCCAGTCCTTGGGAGCCCAGTTGGCCCAGGTGAAGCGGCCGTTCTTGTCTTCCATTTCCTGAGCCCAGCGAATGGTCACCGGGCTCTTCATCTGTCCCACCAGGCCGCAGATTGCCTGCATGTTGGCGTCATATTTGCCGCTCAAAATGCCGTCGCGCAATTCGGGCGGGGTGATGCGCCAGTCCTTCGACCAGGTCCACGGTTCAACCGTAATCAGCAGCGAACGTCCGCGTTGCAGCGCATAGGCGTCGGCAAGCGGCAGCGTCGACAGGTCGACGTCTTCCCAAGGCAGGAACAGCTCTTCGATGCTGGCACTCTTGTCGGCGCTGAAGTCGCCGTAGGGATCATAGGATCCGAACGCCGAGGCGGCGCTGCTCGTTTGGACGGGGTCCGTCGCGGCTACCGAGCCAGCGCCTCCTGCCGTGGGGAACGCGGCGCTTCCGCCCAATGCCAGCGCGATTGCGAGTGCTTTTACTGTGGAGTATTTCATGTCGATCTCCCATGGCCCCAACCTCTTTCGGAAGTTAAGGCTTCGCCCGTGCGCATCGATGCCTGATCGACACGACTACCCAAAAACCGATCGGCTCTATTTGGCAGAATCTGCGGGATTTCGGAGCGACCCCATTGGCGGATGTGCGAACCTGGCACAGAGCCACCCAAAATTACCTCTCAAGCCCCTATACAGGGGGGCGTTCGAGAGAAAGTTCGCCGCGATACTCACAAATTCGCGTCAAAATCCCGATATATCATCCCTGGCTAATTTAAGAGCCGGTCAGGGCCAAGAGTCAAGCACAATTAACGGTTGCTTAACCTTGACGACCGCAACATGGTTAAAGGCTTTGGCCGGATCCCCTCCGACTGCCTCGACCCGTCGGTGAATTTCCAGCACCGAAGAGTTTGCCGGCTCGCCGCCAGACTGACTGCTCGGTAGCGGCTATTCCTCCCCCGATACGCGTTAGGTTAACCAAATCTCAAGAATCATATTCAACAAACAATTAATTTAGTTGACGCTAAGAAAGCATTAGCTAATTCTAATGCTGGGATTTTGGGAGCTTCCAGCCACCTTGTCGGCGGAAGCCCAAAGTGGCGGGCGAGTAAGTGTATGAGTGCTTCCGTGCATGATGGCGTCGTCGGCCATAAGAGCCGACGGGCGCATCGATCTGAGGCGGCTCTGGCAGTCACTGCGCAGAAGGGACCCTTTCTGGTGCCCGTGCTGTCGGCCTTTCAGCAATGGATCCTGAGACTGGCGCTGGCTTTCTGGTTCTGCACACTCGGGTTTTTCTGGATCTGGTGGCTGAAGCCGGAGCATGTCGAACATCTCGGGCCATACACGTTCGCAACACTCATCCTGGTATGGCACACGCTCATGCCGTTGTACTTTCTATTGAACGTGCATGCGTCGAAAAAACCGTCCAAGCTTCACACGATCCCGAAGCGTTCGCGGGTCGCGATGGTGGTCACCAAGGCCCCCTCCGAACCGTTTGCCGTCGTTGCGCGCACGCTCGAAGCGATGCTGGCACAGGATTACCCGCACGATACCTGGCTGGCCGACGAGGATCCCTCCGAAGAGACAGTTCGCTGGTGCGACGCTCACGGCGTGATGATTTCGACGCGGCGCGGCAGGCAAGACTATCACCGCACGACATGGCCACGCCGGACGCGCTGCAAGGAAGGCAATTTGGCGTTCTTCTACGACCACTATGGCTACGAGCGTTACGATTTCGTCGCCCAGATGGATGCGGACCATGTACCGACGCCAACCTATCTGAGGGAGATCCTGTTTCCCTTCGCCGATCCCTCGGTTGGCTATGTCTCGGCGCCGAGCATCTGCGACAACAACGCCGCCGAGAGTTGGGCGGCGCGCGGCAGGCTGTTTCCGGAAGGGATGTTTCACGGACCGCTGCAGTCCGGCCATACGGGCGGTGGAGCTCCGCTCTGCATCGGCTCGCATTATGCCGTGCGGACCAAGGCGCTGAAGCAGGCGGGCGGTCTCGGTCCTGAACTGGCGGAAGATCACTCCACCTCCATGTTGATCAACGCGGCCGGATGGCACGGCGTGCATGCGCTCGACGCCATCGCCCATGGCGATGGCCCGCAGACCTTCGCCGACCTCATCACCCAGGAATTCCAGTGGTCGCGCAGTCTGATGACGATCCTGCTCGAATATTCGCCGAGCTATCTCCCAAAGCTGTCGCCGCGGCTGAGATTCCAATTCCTCTTTTGCCAGCTCTGGTATCCGCTGTTCGCCGTCTTTGCGTTGCTGATGTACGTCATGCCGGTCTATGCGCTGTCTACCGGGCGCAACTTCGCCAATGTCATGTATCTCGACTTTTTGTTCTACTATCTGCCGAACGCGGTCGCGCTGGTTGGCCTGGTGATGCTGCTGAAGGCGTTCGGCCTCTCGCGCCCGATGACGGCCAAGACGATCAGCTGGGAAGGCACGCTGTTCCTCTTCTTCGCGCGTTGGCCTTGGGTGCTGGCCGGCACGTTGTCGTCGATCCGCGACTATCTGACCAAATCATTCGTCGATTTCCGCGTCACGCCCAAGGGCAGCGGCCCCAAGCACCTTCTGCCGGCTCGCGCCCTCACTCCCTATGTGGCGCTGGCCATCGGCGCGGCACTGCCTGTCCTGCTCGTTGAGCACCCCTTCGATGCCACCGGCTTCTACTGGTTCGCCGCCTTCAACGCCTTCCTCTACGGGCTGCTGGTTGTTGTGATTGTCGTAAGGCACGTCATCGAAAACAGGATTCCGTTGCGCGCCAATGCGGCGAAAGTCGCCTTTCAGGGGTCGCTTGCCGTGCTGGCGCTGATCGTGCCCGCCGCGGGCTTCTACGATCGCGGCATGGAAGGCGTCTACGGACTGCAGCAGGGCGCCGGTGGCCTGCGCATCGTGCGCATCGCCTATGTGGTTTCCGGCGCCGGCCAGGGCAACATCGGTGGCCGCAATTTCTACTTCGATCCAGGTTGGGAAACGCGGCGCTGAATGCTGGAGGCGTCCGCGTAGCGGGCCGGCACTCTGGACGGCTGCAGGCACGAGCCCAAAAGATCAAACTTTAATTATATCCGATCGATTGCCGAAAGGCCGCGTTCATCGTGTCGTTTGCATGATCTTTAATAAGTTTCCCCTAATATACAATCCATGATGTGAGCGGCGATAGGCTGCTCGCGTGGCGCGGAAGCCAAAAAAGCAAATAGATCTCCGCGCTGCAACGAATTATATTCGTGGTAGGGGACAATGATGAACAAAGGTATGGAAAGAAGGGCAAGGATCGGCGCGAAATATGCTTGTGCATTTGCCGCCGTTGCATTGATCTCGATACTCTCAGGTTGCCAGAGCAAGGACGCGACCAAGACCAGCTCGATCGGCACAAAGTCCGTGGTGCATACGCTCGGCAAGAAGGTGCACGACGTCAAGAAGAAGCGGCTGCATCTGTTCAACCGCAAGCCGCTCACACAGACGACCATGGTGACGCGTACGAGGGAGGAGGCCTATGCGGCCTTCGTGCGGCCGCAGCGGGTCGGAAGGCCGGCGCCGGTGAAGGTCTCCTACCGTCTGGGCAATGGCGGCCCGTTCCTTGGCCGTTCGCCTTGGATTTGTGGCCCGAGCGGTTTCGGCCAGCGCGCCAGCTGCCGTTCGCGCTACTAGACCATCAGACCTAAAAGTGGCGGCGCGATTTGAATGAAGGATCCGCCGCTCTTGTATTCGCCAGGGGGCGCGAGTCGAGGGCGAGAGGTTGGCGCAGACGTTGCGCCTTGCCTCTTGCCCTCAGGCCGCCATTCCTGGGATCAATGAACCCTGCCAGTCCGCCGTCGGCCTGAAACCAAAATCCCTCCCAGCAAGCTATCGATGAAGCCACTGCCCCGGTCAACGCTGGGGACGGAGAGCCTCGATGGCGTCCCGATCACCTCATGATGGCCGGCTCGGGCGGAGCCAGCCGTCATTGTCACTGCGCGCCGGCTGTGGCCGCGCGACATAGGCCGATGCTCCATTCGCTTCGTGATAGACCCGTGCCAGCATTTCAGCCAGTACGCCCGACGTCACCATCTGCACCCCGGCGATGAGCAGGAAGAAGCCGGTGAACAGCATCGGTCGCGTTCCAATGTCTTCGGCGAAAAGCAGCTTCAGGCAAAGCAGGTAGGCAAGGATCAGCGAACCCAGAGCGCCAAGCACGATGCCGATGCCGCCGAAGAAGTGCCCGGGCCGCGTGCGATAACGCATGAAGAAGTACATGAAGACTAGATCGAGCACGACCCTGAAGGTGCGCGAAATGCCGTATTTGGATTGGCCATGGATGCGGGCGTGATGCGTCACCACTTCCTGCGCGATGCGTCTGGGGGTCGTCACCGTGGCCAGCCATGCCGGGATGAAGCGGTGCATCTCGCCATAGAGCTTGACGCTGCGGATGACGTTGCCGCGATAGACCTTGAGGCTGCAGCCATAGTCCTTGAGGCGCACCCCGGTGACGCGCGCGATCAGCGCGTTGGCGATGCGCGAGGGCAGCCTGCGCATGAAAAAACCTTCCTGGCGATCCTTGCGCCAGCCCACCACCAGGTCGAGATCCTCGCTCAACAGGCGGTAGACCATACGCGGAATGTCGTAGGGATCATTTTGCAGGTCGCCGTCGATCGTGGCGATGACGTCGCCGCGCGCTGCGTCGATACCGGCCTGCATCGCGGCGGTTTGCTTGTAGTTGCGCACCAGCTCGACCGCATGCACATGCGGGCCGTAATGCGCCGCCAGGCGCCTGATCTCGCTCACCGTCGCGTCGGTGCTGCCGTCATCGACCAGCACGACCTCCCACGGCTGGCCGTAGCGTTCCATCGCCTGGTGAATCCGCACCAGCAGCGGTTCGACGTTCTCGGCCTCGTTGTACATGGGCACGACGATGGACAGTGTATGGTCCGGCATCACCGCGCCGTCAGGCAGTCCCGAAGCAGGGAGGGGCAATACGCTCATAGGGATGGCTTCCTTGCAGGGCCGACGGCCGGGTTCCCCGGCAGTGTCGATTTCGAGGGAAACAGCCAGGCGATCGCACCCGTGGCGATTGCCGAGCAGAAGATGAACAGATGCAATGCCAGCGCTGCCTGAAGGCCGCTCTTCATGGCAATGCCGGAGGTGAGCAGCGCCGCCGCTGCACCCGCTTCGTAGGTGCCGAAGCCGGCGACGCCTTGCACCGGTAGTATGGCGGCGCCTTCGGCCCCGACGACGCCTGGAAAGGCGGTCGAAAAGGATGTCCCCAGTAGCATTGCCAGCAACCATCCCTGCACAGTGAGCTTCAGCGACCAATTGGCGATCGTCCACCACCAGCCATAACGCGATCGGCCGGTCGCCTCGGTGAAGACATCGCGCAGCCTGCCGAGTTTCGCCACGATCTTGCCGCGGCCTGCCCAGTCATGCGGCGCACGCGCCCAGCGCGGCAGGTACCAGGCGGCAGCGATTACCGCGGCCACGCCCGCGATTCTTATCGCCGGATGCAGGCCCGGCCACACAGCCAGGGCCAGCACGCCGACGACGAAGGCGTCCTGCAGCCTGAACCACAGCAGCGAGGCGCTGGCACGCATGATCGGTATGCCGAAGACCTGGCGCAGGAGCAGGGGAAATGCCGTCTCGCCGCCGCGGAAGGGCACGACGTTGATCATCGCATTGTGGATCAGAATGACGCGCAGGCAGGCGCCGAAACGGCCATGCACCTCCTCGCGGAACTCGTCGCAGACGCGCAGCGCGCGCAGCACGTAGGTGACGAACAGCGCAAGCGCCACGGCCGCGAAAGCGCCGGGCGTGATGCTCGCGAAAGCATCGCCCACCATCTTCCAGCGCGAGTCGCTGGCGACCCACGCTAGTAGGGCCAGGGTCACGATTATTGAGATTGCTCTTTTCAACCAATTCTCCGCCGGTTTCCACCGCCGAGTTCAAATGGCAGCACCGCGTGGTGCCCGAGTATCCCTACCGCCATCGGGGATCGGTTCGCCTGGCCCACCGGCTTGCCGAGTTTCGGCAGGAGAACGCGACCGCCGAACCGTCGGGACAATATCCTGTCCAAGGCCCACAGCCCCAGACTGTCGCGGTTCTATGGACGGCTGATCCTATAGACCAGCAAATCGTCCGAATCCACAAGCTTGGTTGCGGTCTTGTCGAGATAGTCGATGACCCCGTCATGATGCTCGAGGAACAGCCGGTCCTGCTTGTCGGCGGCGTTCTTGGCCGTGCCGAACAGGTCCGCGCCTTGCGCGCGCAATTCCTCGAGCTGCGCGATCGCGGTGGCATCGTCCGCTACGAATTTCGACCATTCGACATCGCCGCCGCCAGGCGGGAACACCCAGCCGCGCGCTCTGCTGTAGTAGACGGCGACGGGATCGCCGACCTCGGGCGCAATGGCGACGACGAGGTCGCCCGGCTGCGCTAACCGCGCCAGTTCGTCGCCAAGCAGCTTGCCATTCATGGCGATCGGCGTCTTCATTGTTCTGACAAGGGGAAAAGTCGACCAGACCAGCGTGACGGCCGCGATGCAGATCGCGCGCAGCACGACCGCCGGGGACAAAACGGGTCCCGATGCAAGCGTTGCCAGGAGAAACGCGCCGCGGCCGCAGAACATCGCGAATGGCACATGGAAGATGTGGTAATTCCAGGGATTGCTGGTGATCTCGCGCGCTGCCGCCAGATAGATGACGATGGCCGCAGCCAGCCAAACATAAGGGATGGCCGAAAGAGTGCGTTGCTTGGGGTCTTCGACGGGTCTGGGCGGCAGCCAGAAGCCGATCGCGATCAGCACCATGAACGGATAGCCGTAGAACCACCAGACTGAGGTGTTCCATACGGATTTGAAGTAGAAGCTGTTCCTGAAGAATGTCCAGAAACCGGAATCCCAGATATAGCCGCTGCCCGCGACATGAAACGGCGGATAGCTGCGGCCGAGATAAATGGCCCAGCTGAAATAGGCGCCGATGATGGCCAAGCTCAAAAGCCCCAACAGGAAGACCTTGGCCGCCTGCTTTCGCTTGTTCTCAAGAACCCAGGAAACCATGAGGTAGAAGATGACGGCGCCGGCGGCGAGGCCCGGCGGCTTTGCCAGCACGCCGAGCGAGAAGCTCGCCGTGGCAAGCGGCAGGAGCCAGCCGCTGCCGCCGGCCCAGTATTTCGCGAACAGCCAGACGCCGAGCGTCACCAGGGCCAGCATCGCGGGATCGGGAAGAAACGAGCTGTCGATCATGATCGCCGCCGGCATCAGCGCGTAGGCAAGCGCCGCGGCGTGAGCGTGGGTCTCGTCCCAGCATAACGCCGTTAGCCTGTGCAGCGAAAACACCGTCACCAGACCGAAGAAGGCCGCTACCATGCGGCCGAACCAGTCGTGCCAGCCGAAGAGTTGATAGAGCAGGGCGGTCAGATAGCTGACGATCTGGAACTCGCGGCCCTGATAACTTGGCCCGGGTCCGGTCCAGCTGACCTCCGGAAAGAAGATGTTCCAGCTGCGCTGCTGGAAATTGTCGGCCATCATTGCCGTGCTTACCTCGCGCCAGCTGAAGGCATCGACGAGTGGCAAGGTGATGTTGTGGAACCTGAACACGACCGCAATGAACAGGATGCCCAGCAATATCGCCATGTTGGGGCTCAGGGTGCTGCTAGCAGCCATCTCCCGGTCGCTTGACTGCAGGTATTGCTGACCTTCGGCCTGATTCAACTCCGGGTCGTCCGTCATTTGAAACCGCGTCCTCCCTAACGTCTGCGGATGTTGCTTTTGAGCGCGATTGTCGGAGGTGGAGGAATATACGACGCAATTCTTAATTTTGACGATTGCGGCTGCGTGTGTCTCGAATAGTTGTTGTTTATCCGCTTGGCGAAGGTTGACATCACCGTTCTCGCGACTGTTAAATAGTTTCCTAGGCTGTCAGAGCGCTGATAGTGCTACCTTGGGCCAAACAGGCATGCGCACGCCAATTGTACCGACAGATCTGACCAGATTGCCGCCGCTTTGCGTCGACCGTCGGCAACACAGACCCCGTCGGTTCGCAAGTTGCACGCAGCTTATGTTTCTCCTGGCTCTCTGCGGCCAGACGGCGCTTTCGGGAACAGCGCACGCGGCTGCCGCCAAAGACAGCGGACCGGCGCAAGCGGTTGTCGCCACCGTTCCGACTGCCTACGAGCTGTCGCTTCTTTACGCCGATCGCACATGGGTGTGGAAAAACGGAGCAGCCTATTTCGCACAGGGCAATCGACGCCTCGAGGCCTGGACGTCCGGGCCGGACACGGCATCTTTCGCGGCGGGCAGATGGCTGGTCACCAGCAACGGTAAGATGTGCATGGAACTCGCCTGGCGGTCGAAGGGCTACACCGGCAAGCAAAAACGCACCTGCTACAGCCACCGGATTCAGGGCGGGAACATCGAGAAACGCGAGGATCCGGATGGGGAATGGTACAGTTTCAAGCGATCTCCCGAGGATGCTTCCGACGAATACCGGAAATTCGAAGTCGGTAACCCGAAGGGCGCGCAGTTCGAAGAGACCCGCAAGCTGGTCGATTCCAAAAATTAGGTACGCAGCCGACCCATCCTGACGAGTTGAACAAAATCACTCAATCCCGCTTTCGAGAGCGGACTGCAATTGCAAGGCACCTGTCAGGGATCTGGCGAATCGCTTATGGTAAGACATCAAGCAGTTCGGCTGGAGCCGTAGGCGCGCGGATCGCTGGTTGATGGCATCCAACTTTATCTGACAGAACGACGAGACGATGGGCCCTACCATACGGTTTTGATGAAATTTAATAATTAGTGATGTCTAATATTTACGTGTGATGTGCGAGTGGTCACTCATGCGGCGTGAGAGCGGCGAAGCATAGTATGTCGCGATGCGCCCTTGGCTTATACTTGATAGCAAGGGACACATGATGAACAATTCAGCGATGGGTGCAGTCAACCCAAGCAAAAATATCGTATCTATTAGAAATATCGTGGCTATCGTTGCGGCCGCGGCGATGATCTCTGTGGTTGCAGGGTGTCAGAGTATGGATGCGACCGAAACCAATTCGGTCCTCGTCAAGCCTGTGGTCCACGCCATCCGCAGCCAGCCCGTGCAGGCCGGATTTCTCGTGCGCTCGCTCCGGGCCGACCTTCCGATCCAGATGACAAGCACAACAGGAACCGAAAGTGCCTACGCCTTTGCACCACCGCAACGGATCAGAGCCAGCACGCCGGCGCCGGTGAAAATCTCGTTCAATCCTGGCGATGGCGGCACGTTCTCGGGCGGCTCGCCTTATATCTGCAGCCCTAGCGGGTTTGGCCAGCGCGCGAGCTGTCGCCCCCGCTATCTCTGACCCGTCGAGCGGCGACCGACGTTGCCGCCCTGGCTGGCGGCAGTTTCATTGGCCTGGTCTTCAGTCCGAAAAAAGGAGCGGCCGTCCTGACAATCGTGTCGATGTCTGAAAGTTCCGGCACAAAGCCAAGATGTTCGCGTGCGCTTCCCGGATCGGCGTAGAGCTCCGCCGGATCTCCGGCGCGCCGGCTTCTGAACACTGCCGGTACCGGTCTTGACGTCATTCGGCCGACCGCCTTGACGATTTCCTTGATGGAGACGCCTCGCCCGGTGCCGAGATTGACCGCCAGGCTTTGCCCGCCACCCTCGAGATGCATGAGCGCTTTCAGGTGGGCGCGGGCCAGATCGGTGACGTGGATATAATCCCTTACGCAGGTGCCGTCCGACGTGTCGTAGTCGGTGCCGAAAACCTCGATCGCGTCGATGATGCCCGATGCGGCCATGAGCACTCTGGGAACCAGGTGGGTTTCCGGCGAATGCCACTCACCAAGCTCGCCGTCGGGATCGGCGCCACAAGCGTTGAAATAGCGCAGGATAGCAAATTTCATTCCATACGCGGAAGCATAGTCGCCGATGATCTGTTCGCCCATCAGCTTGGAGCGCCCGTAAGGGCTGATCGGATTTTGCGAGGAGGTCTCGCGAACGGGCAATACTTCCGGCACGCCGTACGTCGCACAGCTGCTGGAGAAGATGATGTTTTCGACCGAACAAGCGCGTGCGGCATCGAGCACCGCGATGGTGCCTGTCACATTGGTTGAATAATATTCGGCCGGCTCGCGAACGGACTCTCCGACATAGGCCAGCGCCGCAAAATGGATCACAGCCGTCGGCCGGTGCGTTTCCATCGCCCGCTTCAATGCATCCCGATCCCGGATATCGCCGACGACAAGCGGGCCCCAGGCGACGGATCTCTCGTTGCCGCGGCTCAGATTGTCGAAAACCACCGGCATGTAGCCGGCGGAGGCCAGCTGCTTGCAGGTGTGGCTGCCGATGAAGCCGGCTCCACCCGTCACCAGGACTGCCGGCCGGCTCATGAGGCGGCAGCTCCTCTGGCAATGCGGTTTCCGTAGAGCAGGGTGTCAAAATACTCGACGGTGCGCGCGAGCCCTTGGCTCAAGCTGATTTTCGGCTCCCAGCCGAGATTGGCCTTGGCAAAAGAGATGTCCGGCTTGCGCTGCCTGGGATCGTCGACGGGCAGCGGCCGATGCACGATCTTCGATCGGGCGTTGGTGTAATCGACGACCAGCGTCGCCAGTTCCATGATGGTGAATTCGGCAGGGTTGCCGAGATTGACCGGGTGGGTGGGCGCGCTCGGCGCGTTCATCAGCCGGACAAAGCCCTCGATCAGATCGTCGGCATAGCAGAAGGAGCGCGTCTGCTGGCCGCTGCCATAGACGGTCAGGTCCTCGCCGCGCAGCGCCTGGACGATGAAGTTCGAAACCACACGCCCATCGTCGGGCTGCATGCGGCGCCCGTAGGTGTTGAAAATGCGGGCGACACGGATATCGAGGCCATAGGTTCTCGAATAATCGAAGAACAGGGTTTCGGCCGAGCGCTTGCCTTCATCGTAGCAGGAACGCGGTCCGTGCGTGTTGACGTTGCCGAAGTAGCTCTCGGGCTGTGGATGCACGAAGGGATCGCCATAGACTTCGGACGTAGAGGCCTGGAATATCTTGGCGTTGTTCTGTCGCGCGAGTTCCAGAAGGTTCAGCGATCCAAGCACGCTTGTCTTGAAGGTGTGGATCGGGTCTGCCTGGTAGTGCGGCGGAGAGGCGGGGCAGGCGAGATTGTAGATCTCGTCGCACTGAAGATCCGAAGGCAGTGCATCGACGATGTCGTGCTCGATACAGGTGAAGCTCGGGTTCCGCAGAAAGGTGTTGAGATTGTATCTTTTGCCGGTGTGGAAATTGTCCAGCGCGACAACGTCGTATCCGTCCCGCAAAAGACGTTCGCACAGATGCGATCCTAAAAACCCCGCTCCTCCGGCGACAAGGGCGCGTCGTCGGCTTTGGTTGGCGCCCCTTTGGCTGCCGGATTCCAGTTTCAGAACCTTGACAAGCTTACCCATGCTTTCCTCGCACGCACCGCACACGCTACCGCCGGGGCCGGGACAAAGCATCGCCCGGCCACGTTCCTGAGAACGTGGCAAACCTCCGCGTCTGCGGAATCGCCATCACTGATGTGCGTTAATTGTTCTTTGGCTTTCGCGAAGCTGGTACGACTACACGACCTCCGTGCTGCCGCTCAGCATTCTCTGCGCCCCGAAAACGCGGTCACCCGCTCGGTGTCACCATCGCCGATTGCTCGCCCAAATTGCACATCCCAACATATCGAAAATATACCTGTGGAAATTATAGTCAACTAAATTAGTGATTTCTTAACCAAGTGCGCTCGCGGATGGTTAACATGAGGGGGCGAGCGTCTCTCGGGCTGAAACACGGCGCATACGGAAAATCCTCTTTACTAATCAGCATATTGGCTCGATCGACGACAATGTATGACCGGACGCGGAAGCTGTCCCTTGAGGTAGAATCGAAACTTGACAGCAAGGACGACCGAGAATGAGCCGACAGCGATGTCAGCGCAGCGCGCGAAATACTCGGCTTAATTTTTGAGCGCATAGGTAGAACCTTGAATTGTTGCGCGGCCACGCCGCCAATCTGGTTGCGCTCGCACCCGCACGGCCCACCTCCAGGTGGCTGCCCGCAACTGGCCATCGCCTTTTGGCCGTCGGGGCGCTATTGGCAAGGTCACGATACGCCATGGTGATCTGAATGCGCTTTCTGTTTGTCCTGATCCTGCTCGTCGGCGCCGGCATCGGTGTCGTCTATCCCTGGGCGGTGAGCAACTTCTCCGGCCATGAGATCGGCACCTGGCGGGTCTATGAGCAGGGCCGCTTCAAGCCGCTGACGGTGCCGCTCTCCGGCCGCGACGCGCCGGTGCGGGTGCTGGTCGACCTGACCGCAAGAGCAGAGCGCATCGTTTCGCAGCAGCGCACCGTGCTGACGCTGACCGCTGCAAGCAATGGCCGCACGGTGCTCGCCTCGACGCTGCAGTTCAACCATTCCGACAACCCTCGCCAGGTCAGTCCGCAACTGCCCGACAAGATCTTTCGCGACGAGGCCGGCGTGATCGCGACCGTCAGCCCTGGCCCCTATATCTTCACCGTCGGACCGGGTGATGCCGACGACATACCGATGCGGGCGGTCGATCTCATCCTGCGCTCCGGCGCCGGCGAGATCGACAGCCGTGCACGGCCGGTCGGCTTCGCGCTGATGGCGATCGGCCTGATCGGATTCTTGCTGACTTTGCGCACTCGTGGCGGCCGGCCGGAAAATCCCAACTCGCAGCCGCCACCGCCGCGTTGGGGCAGGGGCTGATGCATGTCGCCCAAAAGTGTGCAGCGGTTTTGGGACAACGACATGCATAACGGCACAAAACCATGAACTACCGCCACGCCTATCATGCCGGGAATTTCGCTGACGTCGTCAAGCATGTCGTGCTGACGCGCTTGCTCGAGTATCTGAAGCAGAAGGATAAGGCGTTTCGGGTCGTCGACACCCATGCCGGCATCGGCCGCTACGACCTGTCGTCCGCCGAGGCGCAGAAGACGGGTGAGTGGCAAGGCGGCATCGGCAGGCTGATCGATGCCCCGTTCGCCGCTCCGGTGGCGGCGCTGCTCGCGCCTTATCTGGAGACAATACGGTCGCTCAATCCCGAGGGTGGCATCCAGAAGTACCCGGGCTCGCCGCTGATTGCACGCCATCTCATGCGCAAGCAGGATCGGCTGACGGCGATCGAGTTGCACCCCAAGGACGCCGCGAGGCTGAGGACGTTCTTTGCCGGCGATTTCCAGGCCCGGATCATCGAGCTCGATGGCTGGCTGGCGCTCGGCGCGCATCTGCCGCCGAAGGAAAAGCGCGGCCTTGTCCTCATCGATCCGCCATTCGAGGAAGCGGGTGAGTTCGAACGCCTCGTCGACGGGCTGATAAGGGCGCACAAGCGGTGGCCCGGCGGCATCTACGCGCTCTGGTATCCGATCAAGGACCGCAAGGCGATCATCGCCTTCCGCAAGGCGCTGAAGCAATCCGGCATTCCGAAGCTGCTCGACATCGAGTTCGAGATCAGGCCGGCCTCTTCGGAACCCAGCCTCGACGGCAGCGGTCTGCTGGTGGTCAACCCGCCGTTCACGCTGGAGGGCGAGATGCGGACGCTGCTGCCGGCCCTGCACAGGCTGCTTGCGGTGGGGCGACCGGCGCACTGGTCTTTGGAATGGCTGGCCGGCGAGCAGGCTTGAGGCGGGCTCATCGACGACCCAGTGACCGTGCTCCTTTGGGTCTGGATATGAACGTGCCAGAGCCATTCCGGTGCGTGCAAATTCGGCTTTGGTCAAAAAGCGGTTTCAAACTGGGAAACCATTGTCAACGCAACCGCTTGACCGCCGCCGAGCGAATCCGCACAGTGCGCGCAATCGACCTTGAGAGGCTGCCATGACTCGCTTCGCCAAATCCGCCCTTGCCGCCCTGATTTCGCTCTGCACCCCGCTTGCCGCGCCTCTCGGTATCACCCAGACCGTGCAGGCCGCCGATCTTACTGTCTATTCCGATGAAGACAGCGGGGTCTGCGGTCAGCCCTGGGTACTGAACAAGATCACCAGCCGCTTTTCCTATCAGGTGCATCACGTGCCGCATCTGCCTGACGTGCAGATCACCGATTTCCGGCGCATCCACCAGCATCGCTATCTGGCGGCCAACGATACCTGGCCGATCGGTCGCCGTTATTGCGGCGCCACCGTCAGCCTGTCCGACGGCCGCGATCGCACCATCTGGTACCTGATCGAGGAAGGCCAGGGCTTTGCCTCGATCGGCGACAATGTCGAATTCTGCGTCTCGGGCTTCGACCGCTGGATGGTCTACAACGGCCGCTGCCGCATTCTGCGCTAGACCCCGTTTCCCCTTCCAATCTCTTTCGCGCCTGTGGCCTGATCGGCCGCAGGCGTTTTTTCGTGCCGTTGACAGCAGGTTCGATCCGTCGCATACAGGCGAGACAGACCTGTCTCACTACTAGGTAATCTCCATGACGCCATCGTCCGCTTCCGGCAAGCGCCAACACGTCGTTGACACGGCCTACGTGCTGTTCAAGCGCGCCGGCTTCCATGCCACCGGTATCGACCGGATCATCGCCGAAGCCGATGTGGCCAAGATGACGATGTATCGCCACTTTCCCAGCAAGGACGAACTGATCGTCGAGGTGCTCGACTATCGCGCTATGCGTTTCGACCGCCAACTCGACCGGCTCGCCCAAGAGGACGTTCCGCCGGAGCAGAAAATCGGAAAAATCTTCGACTGGCATGCACGCTGGTTCCGCAGCCCGGATTTCCATGGCTGTCTGTTCGCACATGCGCTGGCCGAGTTCGGCGATCCCGGGCACCCGATTTTCGAGGCCGTTGTCAGGCAGAAGAACGGCCTCAAGCGGCGCATGCAGTCTATCCTCGAAGAGATGATGCCGCACGGCCGCGCCGAGAGCGTGGCGGCGACGCTGCTTATGCTGATCGAAGGTGCGACCTTGCTGGCGCAGATGGGGCAGGCAGAAGCCGCCATTCGCGACTCCCGCAAGGCGGCCATGGGCATCGTCGCCGCCTCGCGCCGGCCGCAATGAGCCCGCTGGTCATCGGGCTCGCATTGTTTGCGGCGATCCTGCACGCAAGCTGGAACGCGTTCCTGCGCACGGGGGCCGACAGGTTGTGGACCGTCACCGTCATGAGCTTTTCAAGCACGGCGCTCGCCATCCCCTTCGCCTTCTTCCACGACCTTCCGGCCGCGCCGGCCTGGTTCTATATCGTGCTCTCGGCCTGCCTGCAGGTTGGCTACACCTTGTTTCTCGTGGCCGCCTACAGATATGGCGAACTGGGGCAGGTCTATCCGATCGTTCGCGGCAGCGTGCCGCTGCTTGTCACGCTCGGCGGGTTCTTCCTGGCCAACCAGCAGCTCACTCTGCCGCAGACCGTCGGCGTCGCGCTGGTCGCTGGCGGCATCATGGGCCTTTCACTCGGACGGGGCAGGGCCGCCACGACATCGATATTCTATGCATTGGCAACGGGAGCGATCATCGCCGCCTATGCGACGGTCGATGCGCTCGGCGTTCGGGCGGCGGGAAATGCCGGCGCCTACACTGCATGGGTCCTGCTGATCTACGGCGCGTTGCTGCCGGCGGCCTTCGTCGCCTGCCGTGGCCGGCTCATTGTCGACCCGCGCGCGCCTGAAACCTGGAAGGCGCTGGGCGGAGGCCTGTTTGCACTTCTGGCCTACGGTGTCGTGGTCGCGGCCTTCGCGCTCGGACCAGCAGGTCCGATCACCGCGATCCGCGAAACCAGCGTCGTCTTCGCGGCCTTCATCGGACGCCTGTTCCTCGGCGAGATGCTGACGCCGCGGCGGGTCGGCGCCTGCGCTATCGTCGCGCTCGGCGCCATCTGCCTCGGCTATCAGTCGTGACGGAAATGCGGATCGCGAAGATTCTGGACGGCAGCCCGTCTCAGGACGGCGAGGGCTGCTGACGATTTTTGCCACCGGCATCGCGCTCAATCTTGGCAATCCGAAAATGCCGTTGTTCTACGTCGCGCTGTTGCCTAGCGGCGTCGGCGCATCGCTCAATGCTGCTCATCTTGGTGTGCTGACGATGGTGATCCTGGCCGTTGAAGCGGTGGTGATCGGCGTTCATGTCATCCTCGCCGGCCGCGCCCGCAGCCTGTTGCGCACGCCAAGGATCGTACGCCGGGTGACCGCGCGGCGGGCGGTGTGATGATCAGCGCCGGCGTTGCCGTTGTTGCCGCGCGCTGAGCGGATTGCCCAGTCGCCACGCTATTTCCTGCGCGGCATCGCCTGATCGATGATCTTGCGCAGGAATGCGGCGTGGCCGCGGAACGCGCGCCGTCCGCTGGTCGTCGCCCTGACGCGCGTCTGCGGCCGGCGGCCGACGAACAGCTTTTCGATGTCGACATAACCGGCCCTGGCCAGCGTATCGAGATGCGCGCCGAGATTGCCGTCGGTGACGTCCACGATGGCCTTCAGCCCGGTGAAGTCCAGCGTTTGGCGCCTTTCCAGCATGTTCAGCGCGGCCATGATCCTGAGCCGAGTGCTCTGGTGGATGATTTCGTCGGCACTCATCGATCGGCTCCGGTGCAGCCAAGCCGGAGGCCACCGACAACCATGCCGCCGCCGTGGCGGACCGTCTTGGCAATCTCGAACGGCGACAGCGCCATTTGCCCCTGTGCGATGGACATCGAAGTACTCCGGCATGCCGTGCAGAATACTCTGCCATATAGAGTAGTCTGTCAATTCACGAGCAATCGGGTCTGCGATCGCGCTTGACAAGGTGATGCATTGGCCGGCTGGCGCATTGCAGTATAGATCGTCCGCCTGCATGAGATGATCGCACCGCTGAGGCTGTGGTCATGATATTGGCGGACGAAGATCGACACGCAAAGCTGTTCGCTGATCTTCGGAGCTTCACGAGAAGAGCGCTCCCGCGGAGTGTGGAGAATGTCGGCGACACATTCTAGCCGATGGTCGAAGATCAGCAGTGAATTTCTGCGACGATCAGCACGATCATGTGCCGATCGTAACCGAAAGTTAAGTTGCGAAAATCAGTCTATTGCTTCGCTGGCTAGCAAGCCGCGAGTCAGATATGCATGAGCGCGCCGGGTCATTACGGCCGTCGGCACAACGGAAGGGGCATCGCATGGCTAAGCAGTCATCCAAAGCGCCGGCGTCGAAGGCACCGGCAAAGAAAGCACCCGCAAAAGCAGCGACGGCGAAGGTCGCAGCTGCAGTGAAGAAAGCAGCACCCGCTGCCAAGCCGAAGGCCGCGGCGGCCAAGGCAAAAGCAGCACCGGCCAAGAAGCCGGCAGCGAAAGCTGCTGCGAAACCGGCAGTGAAGAAAGCAGCACCCGCCAAGGCAGCGGCAAAGCCGGCGGCGAAGGCGGCACCAGCCAAGAAGCCTGCAGCGAAGGCTGCGGCGAAACCCGCAGCGAAGAAGGCAGCACCTGCAAAAAAACCGGCTGCCAAGGCTGCACCTGCCAAGGCTGCACCGGCCAAGAAGCCGGCTGCGAAGGCTGCTCCGGCAAAGAAGGCTGCGGCAGCGAAATCTTCAGCACCGGTGAAGAAAGCGGCACCTGCGGCCAAGCCGAAGGCAGCACCCGCGAAGGCCGGCAAGAAGTAGTCGCGTCTTCCCTCGCCGGGGGCGGTGCCGAAACAGTCAAGGGCGGGTGCCTGACAGGCGCCCCGTTCGTTGTTTGGCAGTCGGAAGGCGAGAACAGAGGCGGACGGAGGATATCTTTTCGCAGCTCCCAGGACTTCGCCATAGGGCGGAGTCCGGTGGGGCTTTTTGTGCCATTCATGCGCTTGATGAAATATCGGCGCGAGGCCCTTCGGTCATGGCTGTCGGCTGAGTGATCCCTGCGATTCTGGCAACTCGGCGACTATGTGATGAAGCACCGTCTTCATGGAGCGCTCGCCAAACGGCCCCGGCCGATGAGTCCGCTCGCTGGGCGGCCGGGTTTTCCGCTTCTGGCCATTGCTCGATCGCGCTTGATCGGTCAACACTGCCGGCCTGCAAAACAGGAAACCGATCATGCCCAGACTGCTCTATGCGTCCTCCTCTCCCTACAGTTCCAAAGTGCGCATGGCAGCCGCCTATGCCGGCATCGACATCGAAACGGTGGCGGTCAAAACGGACGACAAACCGGCCGAACTGATCGGCGCCAACCCGCTCGGCAAGATCCCGGTTCTGGTGCTCGACGACGGCCGCTCCATCCACGACAGTCGCGCCATCACCCAGCATCTCAACCGTTTGTCGAAGAGCGCGCTTTTTCCACGCAATCCCGACAAGCGGCTCGAGGCTGAAGTGCTGGAGGCATTGGCCGACGGCATTTGCGACTGCGCGCTGTCGATGGTCTATGAACGGCGCACGCGGCCCGAGGAGATGGTCTATCAGCCTTGGCTCGATCGCCAGTGGGCGAAGATCACGGCGGCACTCGACCTGCTGAATGCCAACCCGCCGAAGCTGCCGAAGAAGATCACCGCCGGCCAGATGGCGCTGCGCGCCTGCCTTGGCTATCTCTCGCTGCGTTTTGCCGGAAAATGGGAGAAGGGTCGCGCCCGGTTGACGCGATGGGCGGCACGCTTCGACGAGAAGTTTCCAGAACTGAAGCCCTGCATTCCTGGTTGATAGCCGATTGCCCGGAATTGATTTCCCGGGTTATCGATTCGATCACCGGGAAAATCACTCAGACACAAAAAAAGCCGGGCGCGAGGCCCGGCTTTTTCGTGTCGTGGCTTGAACGACTTAGAACTTCATACCGACGCCGAAGGTGACGCGGTTGTCGGTGGCCTTGACCTTGCCGATGCCGTCGAAGCTCTTGCTGCCGAAGTCGGTGTAACGATACTCGACGCGGCCGAAGACATTGTCGGTCAGCTTGATGTCGGTGCCAACACCGGCGGTCCAGCCGAGCATCGTTGCGCGATCGCTGGCCCCAAGGACGGTGTCTTCCACCTTCAGGCTTCTGCCGGCGAGACCGCCGGTGCCATAGAGCAGGATTTCTGGGCTGACCGCGTAGCCGAGACGGGCACGCAGCGAACCTTCAAAGCCGGCCTTGGAGTCGATGCCGTTGTCGTCGCCCTTGACGCCGTTGTAGCCGAGTTCGGCTTCAGCGCCGTAGACGAAGTTCTCCTGCTGCCACTGGTAGCCGCCGAAGACACTGCCAACGAAACCCTTGGTATCGGTTTCAACGTCGAAATCCTTTTCTTTGGTCCGGCCGCTGAAGCCATAGCCGACGTTGAGACCGGCGTAGGGGCCAGCCCACGAAGCGACCGGAAGTTCAGCGATCGGCGCAGGTGCCGGCGGCTCTTCCGAAACCACGTCAGCAGCATAGGCAGTTCCGCTGAGGGCGAAGAGCCCAAGCGCAACGGCCAGCGGCCGTGCGAATTTGAGATTGGCTTGCATTGTTCTTTACTCCTTAAGCCACAGGACACAGGCTTGTTTCTCACGATCGCCATCTACCCGTCCGGGGGGTGAAACGGATCTGGCGTTCGTCGGTTCCAAATGTCGTGTCAAAATGCGGCTGAAGCGAACCTGAACTTGGGTCATTCCCCGGCACGAATGAGGCAGAACCTTGACGTTGCATCTTCGCAACAGCGAAATGGCAGGAACCATCCCATGCTGCGCTGCACACCGCTTGGTGCAAGGACTCCAGCACCCTATATTGCGGTCGTGCGCGCCCGAGTCCAGGGCGGGCCGGGATGTCCAAACGGCCGTTTCGCCACAATGCTGCCCAAGGTGCGAACACCATTTAACGCATGCCGGGCCATATTTCGCCGGCACCGCTTTTTCGGGCCGAAATTGAGGATTGACACCATATGAGCAAAGCCACTGTCACGGCGCTGGTGACGGGCGGGGCCAGGCGGATCGGCAGGGCGATCGTCGAGGATCTCGCCGCGCACGGTTTTGCCGTCGCCATCCATTGCAACCGCTCGCGCATCGAGGCCGATGCGTTGGCTGCCAAAATCATCGCCGGAGGTGGCCGCGCCGCCGTGGTCGCCGCCGACCTGACCGATATGGACGCCGTCGACGATCTCGTCGGCCAGGCGCAAGCAGCGCTCGGACCGATCCCGCTGCTGGTCAACAATGCGTCGCTGTTCGAGGACGATTCGGTTCGAGATTTCGACTGGCGGGCCTGGGACCGGCACTTTGCCGTCCATGTGAAAGCGCCCGCGCTGCTGGCGCAGAATTTCGCCCGGGCGTTGCCGGCAGGGCAGGAGGGCCTGATCGTCAACATGATCGACCAGCGCGTCTGGCGTCCGACGCCGCGCTACTTCTCCTATGCGCTGTCCAAATCGACGCTGTGGACGGCAACGCAGATGATGGCGCAAGCGCTCGGCCCCAGCATCCGCGTCAATGCCATCGGCCCGGGGCCGACACTGAAGAACGCGCGTCAGGACGACAGCGATTTTGCCGCACAGGTGGATGGCTTGGTCCTCAAGCGCGGCCCGGAATTGCCGGAATTCGGCGCCACGATCCGCTATCTCTGGGAAGCGCGCTCGGTCACCGGCCAGATGATCGCGCTTGATGGCGGCCAGCATCTTGCATGGCAGACGCCCGATGTGACAGGCATGACGGAATGAGTCCTGTAGACCACAAAAGCAAGCCGCGCGGCGGCGCCGACGATCTGCCCCCCGATATCGACCTCGAGGACGAGGCGGTCGAGGAGATCGTTGAAACCGTCGGTCCCGATGTCGCCTTCACCGCCATCGACTGGACACCGCATGCCGGCGACGCGGAAGGCATGATCGGCGCCGAGGTGATCCAGACGCTGGTCAAGCGGCTTCCCAATGCGCCCGGCGTCTACCGCATGATGAACGCTGCCGGCGATGTGCTCTATGTCGGCAAGGCGCGCAGCCTGAAGAAGCGCGTCACCAACTACGCGCAAGGCCGTTTCCACACCACCCGCATCGGCCGCATGGTGCGCGAAACGTCGACGATGGAGTTCGTCGTCACCCGCACCGAGATCGAAGCGCTGCTGCTCGAAGCCAACCTTATCAAGCGCTTGCGGCCGCGATTCAACGTCCTGATGCGCGACGACAAGTCGTTTCCCTACATTCTCTTGACCGGCGACCATGTCTCGCCGGGCATCTACAAGCATCGCGGCGCGCGCTCGCGCAAAGGCGATTATTTCGGCCCGTTTGCCTCGGCCGGTGCCGTTGGCCGTACCATCAACTCCCTGCAGCGCGCCTTCCTGCTCAGGAGTTGCACCAACTCGTTCTACGAAAACCGCACGCGGCCATGCCTGCTTTATCAGATCAAGCGCTGCGCTGGTCCCTGCACCGGCGAGGTCTCGCATCAGGACTATGCGGAACTGGTCGGCGAGGCGAAGGACTTCTTGTCCGGCCGCAGCCAGAAGGTGAAGACGGAAATCTCGGCCGCCATGCAGCAGGCGTCGGAAGCTCTCGATTTCGAGCGCGCCGCGATCTATCGCGATCGACTTGCGGCCCTGTCGCATGTGCAGAGCCACCAGGGCATCAATCCGGCGACCGTCGACGAAGCCGATGTCTTCGCCATCCATCAGGAAGGCGGCCAGGTCTGCATCCAGGTGTTCTTCTTCCGCACCGGCCAGAACTGGGGCAACCGCGCCTATTTCCCCAAGGCCGATCCGGCGTTGGAAGCAGCCGAGGTGTTGGGTTCGTTCCTGGCGCAGTTCTATGACGACAAGCCGACGCCGCGGAACATTCTTCTGTCGCATGGCGTCGAGGATCAGGAACTGCTGGCCGAGGCGCTCTCCACCCGAGCTGGCCGCAAGGTCGCGATCTCCGTGCCGCAGCGCGGCGAGAAGAAGGACCTGACCGACAACGCTTTGCAGAATGCCCGCGAAGCGCTCGGACGCCGGCTGGCTGAAACCTCCACCCAGGGACGCCTGCTTGCGGGTTTCGCCGAGACATTCGGCCTGGCCAAGCCGCCGGTGCGCATCGAGGTTTACGACAACTCACACATCATGGGCACCAACGCGGTCGGCGCCATGGTCGTCGCCGGACCGGAAGGGTTCGTGAAGAACCAGTACCGGAAATTCAACATCCGCTCGACCGAGATCACACCTGGCGACGATTTCGGCATGATGCGCGAGGTGATGGAGCGACGTTTTTCGCGGCTGCTGAAGGAGCATGGCGATGTCCCGGCTGGGGATGCGGCTGATGGTTCGGCGGACGATATGGAGGACGATATCTCCGGCAGCTTCCCGGCCTGGCCCGATGTCATCCTGATCGACGGTGGCCAGGGCCAGATGACTGCGGTGCGCAAGATCCTCGCCGATCTCGGCATCGAGGACCGGGTGGTGGCCATCGGCATCGCCAAGGGCCAGGACCGCGATGCCGGCCGTGAGCGTTTCTTCGTCAAAGGCAGGGACTCGTTTTCGCTGCCGGTTCGCGATCCCGTGCTCTATTTCGTCCAGCGCCTGCGCGACGAGGTCCACCGTTTCGCCATCGGTTCGCATCGGGCGCGCCGCAAGAAGGAGATGGTCAAGAGCCCGCTCGACGAGATCAGCGGCATCGGTCCCGGCCGCAAGCGGGCATTGCTGCTGGCATTCGGCACCGCCAAGGCGGTCAGCCGCGCCGCCATCGAGGATCTGCGGAAAGTCGACGGAATTTCCGAACAGGTGGCGAAACTGGTCTACAATCACTTCCACGAGAGTTGAAAAATCCGGCACTTTCATCTGGCCTGTCGAATCTGGCCTGTTGACCCCCTACATTCGCATCTGATTTGAGTAGGCAGGCAGAAAGAGTTTCCCAGACATGGCCAAGCGCGCGTTCAACCTGCCCAATATGCTCACCTACGCCCGCATCGTCGCGGTGCCGCTGGTGGTGCTGTGCTTTTTTCTCGAAGGACATCTGAAGTCGAGCGACTTTGCCCGCTGGTCGGCGCTGATCATCTTCCTGCTCGCCTCGATCACCGATTATCTGGACGGCTATCTGGCACGCGCCTGGCAGCAGACCTCCAACATCGGCAAGATGCTCGACCCGATCGCCGACAAGCTGCTAGTCGCCACCTGCCTGCTGCTGCTGGCCGCCGACACCGATCGCCATGCGGGCATTGCCGGCTGGTCGTTGTGGGCGGCGATCATCATCCTGTGCCGCGAAATCCTCGTCTCGGGCCTGCGCGAATATCTGGCGGCTCTCAAGGTCTCGGTGCCGGTGACGCAGCTGGCAAAATGGAAGACCGCCATCCAGATGGTCGCCATAGCGTTCCTCTTGGCCGGACCGGCGGGCGACAAGGTCTTTCCGCTGACCACGCAGACCGGGCTGGTTCTGCTGTGGATCGCGGCGTTGGTCACGCTCTACACCGGCTACGATTATTTCCGCGCCGGCCTCAAGCACATCATGGACGAGTGAGATGACGACACGGCTCATCTATTTTGCCTGGGTGCGCGAACGCATCGGCATGGCTGAGGAGGATGTCGACCTGCCTGCGGGCATCGAGACGGTGACCGATCTCCTGCGCTGGCTGAAATCGCGCGGCGATGGCTACGAGCACGCTCTGCAATATCCCGACGTGATCCGCGTCGCCATCAACCAGGAACATGTCGAGCACCGCGAGAAGATCGCGGGCGCCCGCGAAATCGCGCTGTTCCCGCCGATGACCGGGGGCTGACGTGAGCGGCGCGGTCTTGCCTGTCGTGCGCATTCAGCGCCAGGATTTTGACGTCGCCGCCGAGATCGCCAGACTGACGCAAGGCCGCGCCGATATCGGCGCCGTGGTGACCTTCTCCGGCCTTTGCCGCGACGAGCAGGGCGCGCTCTCAGCGCTCGAGCTCGAACACTACCCCGGCATGGCCGAAGCGGAAATCGCCCGCATCGCTGTTGAAGCGGTCGAGCGTTGGCCATTGCAGGGGCTCACCGCCATCCACCGCCACGGGAAGATCGCGCCCGGCGAGAACATCGTGCTGGTGGTGGCAGCCTCGGCGCATCGCCATGCGGCGTTCGAGGCGGCGAATTTTCTGATGGACTATCTCAAATCGCGCGCGCCTTTCTGGAAGAAGGAGCATCGGGCTGACGGCTCGGAGGGTGGCTGGGTCGAGGCCAAGGAAGCCGATGCAAACGCCGCGCAACGCTGGTATCAGTCCGAATAAGATCCGCCGCAGCCATGCATTGACCGCAATCCTTTGGCCAATTGGCGGGATTGGTAAGCCCGGGCATTGGCAGCCCGGGGCATTGGCAGCCCGGGGTGAGGGAGATGGTCATGCTGGACAGGATCGCGGAGTTCTTGATCTTCGGTTTCGTGCCTCTGGTCGTCGGCATATTGGCCGTTCCGGAGCAGTCTGTTGCCGCCGAAAGGGCCGTGAGAGGCGAGGTGATCTATCGCGAGCGCATTGCCTTGCCGCCCAGTGCCGTGCTCTCCGTCCAGCTGGCGGACGTGTCGCTGGCCGACGCGCCGGCCACCATCATCGGTGAGCAGCAAGTAAAGCCGGCAGGCCAGGTGCCGATCAGCTTCGAGATCAAATTCGATCCTTCGGTCATCCGGTCGCAGATGACTTACGCGTTGCAAGCCCGCATCACCGTCGACGACAAGCTGCTGTTCATCTCCGATATGCGCCACCAGGTCGATCCGTTGGCCGACGTGCCGCAGACCATCATGCTGAAGATGGTCACCCCGAGTGCCGAGCCGACGGCTTCCGTCTTCGACCAGCTCTGGCTGGTCGACTATATCGACGGCATCGGCGCTATTGCTGCCCCGCAAGCGACGTTCAGGGTCAGCGGGGCCGGCAAGGCGGGCGGCAGCGGCCCCTGCAACACCTACTTCGCCACCGCCAAACTCGATGGGCAAACGATCGCGATCAGAGACATCGGCTCGACCTACAAGGCCTGTGCGCCCGAGGTGATGGCCGAGGAAAAGGCGCTGTTCGATGCGTTGGCCAAGGCGGCGTCATACCGTGTCGATGCCGGAAAGCTCATCATTGTCGACAAGGATGGCCGCGAGATCCTGCGCTTCAGCGCGGCGAGCTGACCCCGACGAAAAAGGCCGGCGAAACGCCGGCCTTTCAGACTGCTGACAAACCCCTGGCATTTGCTGGGGGTTTTTGATTCACTGGGTCATGTTGAAGCGACCCGCCCCTGAACAGACCG
>NZ_JAMYUI010000030.1:0-108022 GCF_040322895.1 Mesorhizobium sp. M0088 | reverse complement strand
CGCTACGATCGGCTCGCCCGCAACTTCCTCGCCGCCGTCTGCATCGCTGCAACCGTCAGCTACTGGTTATGAGTCTTAGCCCTAAACCGCTGCCGCGGTAGCTGATGCGCGGGTCTGGCCTGAGGAGGCCCCCGTCTGACAAGATTTGGTGTTGAGCCAACCTTCCAGACAGGAGAACCCCAGATGGCCCAGATAAGCCCTCTGCGTCAGCGGTTTAGTTCAATCAGATTTGCACGCCTGAGGGAATCCCACGCCGATTCAGCCTCAATTCATCCCGCTCTAGGCTAGCCTAACAATCAGTCATCGTGAGATATATTTTTGGCGAGTCGTTGAATGCCGATACATGAGCGAGCACAGACCGAAGCTTCCTCGGAAAGTCAGCCGCCATTCGATCAAGCAGGATTCCACTCATCGTGCCGCTGTGCGCGACTATGACCCCAAGAGCGTCAGTAGCCTCGGATGCATTCAGCATCGAGTCCAGATGCTTCTTTGGAGCTCGCTCCTGATGCAAGAGCGAACTGGCTGTGGCGATCCTGCCTATTGTGGCCGTATCACCCCGCGAAATCGCTTTCCGCGCGCGGTCTAGTAATTCGTGATATTTCGCCCGGTAGCTGGCCGAGGTTTCGCCTCGCCGTTGATCATAGTCGACGGTTTCCACCGTCCCTCCTTCATCGATACCTACAATCGCGAGCGGAGGCATTTGCCCAAGGAAGGAGAGAAGGCTACATTCTCGCTGCTGATAGGCGACTACCCCTGGGTACATCACTCCATCAGATGGCTCGATCTCCGCCATTAGTTTCTCGATCAATGACGTGCCGATTCTACGGTTGAAGCAGCGCGCGATTGACCGTGCAGCCGCAACAAGATCCGCGGACGAACTTGCCAATCCTTTACCTTCGGGGAGTTCCGATTGCAAAAGCAGAATTCCTCCTGAGGCTCCGATTGCACTCACGAGATTTTCAGCTAGCTGTTTTGCTTTGAGTTTATGGGACGGATAGACAGTCACGGACCGTGTGTCTGCAATCGGCGTGAAGTAAGCCCTCGCAAAGAGCGCGATGGGCATCGTGACCAGAAAGTGAGAATCCCGGGAAACGGAGCCCGCCGGCAATTGCCCTTGCAGCAACTCGCCGAATGTACCGCAGCAAAGAGCGCCGCAGGGGTGGCTCCTTGGCTCCTGCCCATAATCGGCTATTTTCTGACCTGAGTCGGCGCCGTCGAACGTCTGGTGGGACATGTACGGCCTCCAAACTTCATTAGCGGCCGCTTCGAGAAGTTCTCTAGTCGGCATGCTGGGGCTCGCTTTGTAAACGTATGGAGTATGTCGAATTTTGGATCGCCATATTACGTTCTCTTCAGGTGCGTTGAGCGTGCTTCTAGATAACGCCGAGCCGATACTCGTCAGAACTTCCTCGTGTCTCGTTGCTGATATCCTTCTTAGTACTTGTCGTACTCGCTCCGTTCGATAAACATAGCATTGACAGCGAGTGCCGCTCATAAAACTTCTGTAAAATCACTTTCTAAGATCTGTTACGTATCTACTGCCGGCGGCGAGGCATGGAGCACCCGGCGAAACGCGTTAGGCCCGCGAGAGGACGCCGCTTGATCAATCAGTGATACTGCTTTGCCATTAATCAGATTGGCAAACGGTGCACCAAGCTCTCAACTTCTGTCGGCGCTGAAGATGGCTGCTGTTCTGCCTATCCAACATCTAACGCGCGGGCCCGCCCCATCGTCGAAGGAGGCGGATTTCGGGGACGGCCGGTGGAAGGACTCCAGAAGCTGCCCGGATTACGCCAACCCGTGGTCTGTTGCGTCGGCAAGGTGAAGCGGTCACTTTGCTCATCAGAGGCGATTGGTGGTGGTTGGCGATGCGTGCCTTTTGCAAGAGCGATTACATCCGCGCAGTCGAGCGAAAGCTATAGCGTAGACCGTGGCTCGATTTTGGTACTGTCAAGGGCGATCATGCTCTTGAATTTTCGCACGTTCGAATCAGTATTTAGCTTCGTCTTAACAAACGACTTGAACGCTTCGACGTCATCCACAGCCAGGATTAGCACGAAGTCGGCACTGCCGGTGGTCTGGTAGCACTGAGTTACCTCCGTGGCGGCTTGCATCAAGCGCTTGAATCTTTCGACGAGCTCGAGGCATATTCGATCAAGCTCCACTAGCACTATGACCGTGATCAATTTGCAATCGCTCCTTCAATTCGGGAAAAACTTGCCTTGGTTCGCTTTCTGACAATGCTGTCGAACTCCGGACATCCGCTGATCGGCTGCAGTGCATATTCGCCAGACGTTCTTGATCCCGCCGAAACTGACAGGCATCCGCGTGTTCGCCGCACTTCCTGCAGCAGAAGGATGACGGCCCAAGCCGAACCGCGACAAGGCTTGATGTGGGCACGAGAGCAGCGAGCCTGGCGTCGCCGATTCCAGACCCGCTACCAGTCCCCCGATGCAGCAACGTCAACTCGTTCGTTCACACGCCAGGGAAACGCCGACCAAGGCCTCGAACGGGTCGGGCCGGGACCAGCACTGCAGATCAGGTAGCGGTGCCCATATCGCTCGGCCTCGGCTGAGCAATCAGCTTCAACGGGATCAGGTCCGTCCCCTGGGTGCTCTCGCGCTTTCGAAATCGGTGCCGAAGATTCCCATGGCGACCCGTTAGAAGTGGTATGTGAGGCCTGCACCAATCAGCCAAGGGTCAAGCTTAGCCTTGCCCTTGAGATCGGTGCCAGCCACTTTGACGGTAAAATCCGGTTTCAGGAAAAGCTTCTTGACGTCGAAGTTGACCCCCCAGTGCTGGTCCAGCATGTAGTCGAAGCCGACCTGCAGCGCGGCGCCAAGGGTGTTCTTCACATGGAGAGCATCGGCGCTGCCGATACTCTGATTGTAGAAGACGGTGTAGTTCAGGCCGGCTCCGACATAGGGTCGGAAGGCTCCGAACTGGGTAATATGATACTGCAGCGTGAGGGTGGGTGGCAGCACCCATACCTTACCGACGTTCCCCAGCGCGCCGATCGCTCCGGTGCCGTCGACCCTGGCGGAGGTGGTGGCAAGTATGAGTTCGGCAGCGATGTTTTCTGTGAAGAAATAGGAGATGTCGAATTCCGGAGTTATGGTGTCTGAATACGAGAGATCGGAACCGGCGATCCCGCCGACGTAACCTGAATCGTTGGTTTTCACGCCCAGCGCGCGCACGCGGATCTGCCATGGACTCGCCGTCTCCACCGTCACTTGGTCTTGTGCGATGTAAGGTTGCGCAGAGTCTGCCGCCAAGGCCTGCTGGCTCACTCCTATGAGGATCATGAACGCTAGCGCCCCGCGCCGCAGCCATCCGCACCTTTGTCATCATGTTCTCTCCTCTGACAGCCCGTGGGCTCCGCCGTTTGCGCCCGCGATGACTGCTCATCACTCGCTCTCCGGACGCTGCCAATAGGGTTGCATTTGCCGTGCCAACGAGAAGAGCATTGGGAAACGGCACCTTTCGCTTCCGACGCACTCGTGTCGCGGAGCTAAACCTGTGTGTTTCGAGCTGATATTGTCGTGTTTCTCACAAACGGACCAACGACCGCGGGCATCCTGCGCTATTCTGGTAGAGGATGATACCATCCGCATCGCCGGGTTGTCCGGCGGCGAAATTCTCCCCGTCGACAGGCCGGCCGCCGCAGCGTAGAGCACGAAGACGCTTGGTCCCGAGGCTTGAGCGGCATCGAACTGTTCATTGCAAGCGTGACCCCCATTGGTGGGGCGCCATCGTGGAGGTCCCTGGACGTAGCTTGGCGGCGCTTCAACGGCCTTCTCAGCGTCCGCATCTGCTGGAGCACAGGCGTGAGCGATCACGTGCGGCAGGTACTGAGATGGCGCTGGCAAAGCGCGAACCGAGGCGAAAGAGAGCCTGCGCCATTTGACCACCAGGCAAACCAACGGCCGCGGCACTGGTGGCCGATAAGCTGCGGTCAAGAAGCTGAACTAGAGCACGTCCTGTTCAATCTGGGTCATACCCGGCTGCCTTGAAGTAGTTGGCGCATTCGTCAGGGGTGAAGCGTTCGAGGATCGCGCCGACCGTATCCCAGAGCGCGGCGATTGTCCTCTCGGCCTTGGCGCGCATCAGCGCCTTCACTGCTCGACCTCCAGCCGCGCCACCATCTCGTTCAGCGTGATGTCCTTGCGCTCCTCGATCAGCCCGACGATGAAGGCGTCATGCGCATCGAGGCTGGACGCGCGGCGGCGACCCTGCGGCCGCGGCCCAGTCTCGCCGATCTTCGCCCGAGCAATCCAGCTGATCGCACTTGATATACCCACACCAAACCGCGCCGCGGCTTGGCGCGCCGACATACCTTCGTCCGAAGCCTTCAACACACGCCACCGCAGATCGCCACTCAGTGCTTTTCCCATTATCCACCTCCGTCGAGATGAATGTTGAATCAGCACACAACGCGGACGTCACTTCACAATCGATTCATCGATGGCAGGACGTGCTCTAGATGTTTAGTCCCGGCATTTGCTGGAGCGGATTACGCTTGAAGCGTTCGGGCTGTTTGGCCCAAGCCTTGCAGATGAACTCATAAGGGGTGAGGCCTATGAGGGTCTTGAGCCTGCGCCCGGGGTCGTAGGCCGAGACCAAGTCGGCAAGGTGCTGGCGGAGTTGGTCGTGGCTCTCATAGTAGAAGCGCCTGACGGTGGCTTCCTTGATCGTGCGGTTCATCCTTTCGACCTGACCATAATCCGGGATCTGTGGTGCCTTTCGTCCTGCTGTTCTTGTTTTGGAACGGCCTTATGGTGAGCCCATCCGGGATGGTGGGGCGCCAGTAGCACGAAGGTGCAGGCAGGCCGTCAATAGACCGTGGGCTGAGAGCCCGAGCTCGTTACATGGCCGCCCCTCGCGACTTTCCCGGATGCGCTTCGAGCGCGGATCAGTAGATGTCGTGTTGCCCGCCAGCTCCCGTCTTTGACCGAGCCAAGAAGGAGGAACGGGCATGCGCATCATCGGACTGGATATCCATCGCGCCTTCGCCGAGGCGGTAGCTTGGGAGGACGGCAGGCTCAGGCGGCTGGGCCGCGTCGACATGCGACGCGATCTGCTGGATGCCTTCGCCGCAAAGCTGTCGTTGGATGATGTCGTGGTGATCGAGGCCACTGGCAACGCGACCTCGGCCGCCGCGGTTGTCGCCGCATGTGAAGAAAGTGGTGATCGCAAACCCAAGCAGGTGCGCATCATCGGCTATGCCAAGATCAAGACGGACACGATCGATGCCAGCGTTCTGGCGCAGCTCTATGCCAGCGGCTTCCTGCCGGAAGTCTGGATTCCGGATGAGCCGACGCAGGCTCTGCGTCGACAGGTGACACGGCGCAATCAGATTGTCCGGCAGAGATCTCGATTGAAGAACGTCATCCAGTCGATCCTTCATAGCCACCTGATCCCGTCCTGCCCGCATGCCGACCTGTGCGGCACCAAGGGCCGGTCATGGTTGAGGGAGCAGGTCGTACCGCAGGACGACCGTCTCGCGATCGACCGGCATTTGCGCGAGTTCGACCGATTGGGCGAAGACCTCCAGGTCATCGAGCGCGATCTAGCCCGCTCGGCTCTCGCGGATGAAGGCGTGAAGCGGCTGATGACCATTCCCGGCGTCGACATGACCGTCGCGCTGACGATGAAGGCGGCGATCGGCGACGTGTCGCGCTTCGACGATCCGCAGAAGCTCGTGAACTATCTCGGGTTGAACCCAAGCGTCCGACCAGGTCCGGCCTACCATGGGCGGATCACCAAGCAGGGGCGTGGTCATGCGCGCGGCATGCTCGTCGAGGCGGCCTGGGCGGCCGCTCGTGCTCCCGGACCGTTGCGAGCCTTCTTCCTGCGCGTGCGAGCCCCGCGCGGACAGCATGTCGCGGCCGTGGCAACCGCACGCAAACTCTCTGTCGTGATCTGGCATCTGTTGATGAAGGGCGAGAGTTACGCGTGGGCTCGACCCTCCCTGCATGCCAAGAAGCTGCGCGATGTGGGACTCAAGGCCGGGAGCAAGGCTGTGCGCGGCCAAAAGGGGGCCGAATGCATGCTGGTCCTGATCGGCGCCACGCCCGAGGGCAGGAAAGAACTCGTCGGTTCCAGACCGGCGTTCGCGAGAGCGCGCAGAGCTGGCGCGAGCTGCTGGTCGACGTGAAGCGGCGTGGCCTGAAGATCGCGCCCGATATTGCCGTCGGCGATGGCGCGCTCGGCTTCTGGAAGGCGCTCGACGAGGTCTTTCCCGGCACCAGGCACCAACGCTGCTGGGTGCACAAGACCGCCAACGTCCTGAACAAGGTGCCGCTCTCGGTGCAGGTCGACATGAAGACGGATTTGCGCGAGATTTACGGCGCGCCGACACGCTCAGCAGCCGAAATGGCGATCGATGTGTTCGCCGAGAAATACGGTGTATCCATGCCGGCGCCTCACATTGATGCTAGGCCGGCATCGCAAACTGAGAACAATCAGCAATTTACTAGCAGGTCGCGTGACATATTGCTCAGCGACTTCGCACCATCATCGGTCACGCGAATGGTCTCACTGAAGATATAACCATCGGTCTTTTCAAAAATACCGATGATTAGGTGGAAGGTCATGTTGGCCTGAAGCACCGTCTCATCTCCCTCTTGGATGCTCGGGCCTCCGTCTGTCCAATCGATCCCTATTGAGTATCCAATTCTGGATTCCTTTCGCACGCCGCGAGGTGCAAATCGGCGTCGAAAAGCTCGCTCGACATCGGCGCTCTTCACTCCAGGTCGAATAGCGTCGAAGGCAGCAAGGAAACCATCAAGGCACGCTTGGTGCACGTGCCTCGATCTGGCATTTGGCTCACCCAAAAATACCGTCCGTGACAAGGCGCAGGCATAACGGCGACGGAAGGCGGCGATCTCGAAATTCGTCTGACAGCCCATCTTGTACTGTCCGTCAGTCCATGTGAGATGTACCGCGTTCGCAGGGGAGCCTACGTGCATGGAGAAAGGTCGGGTTATCGCGCCCGGAAATTCCGGAGTGCCAGAAATGAGTGCATGCGAAACGGTAGCGGCAACGTCGCATTCTCGAGCGCCCACCGAGATTGCGAGCCTACCGAGCTGCAAAGCCCTATCGACGATCTTTCCTGCCTGCTCAATGTAGCTCAGCTCAGCAGGTGATTTTATCGACTTCAGAGCGGAAACCACCCCATCGGCATCGATGAACTCCGATATGCCTAGCCTCTTGCTCAAAGCGGCATGGCCCTTGACTCCAAGCATCTTCCCTGACAGTTCGACCCCAATACGGCTCGACTTGCTGCGCTCGCGCACAACGTCGGCAATGGGCTGCCATGCGGTGAGCTGGCTCGAAGCGATGTATTTCTCCGGATAACTGAGGATGCGTGATTGCGGCAGATACGAGGTGGCCTCTGCACACACAACGTCCATTTCACGCACTATAAGCCACGGATCCTCCTCGTCCTGGCACACAAGAGCGAGTTGTGGAACGTAGTCTGAAAAGCCCTCGTAGCCACTCAGATAGTTCATATTTCCGTCATTTAAGACAAGCAGTACGTCGATGCCACGCTCGGCCATCTGCTGGCGCAGCCGGGCGGTGCGTGCACGATACTCTTCTTGACCGAATGCAGGCATGAGCAACTCTCTAGCATGGACTAAAAGCTTGTAGGACAGACAGTCGTATTATTTATGCGCGACAACTACGAGGCTCGAGCTATCGGATGTAAACGCTCCACCGTCCGGACCATAAGCCTCAATAGTCACGAACCCCGCGCTTCGCAACATGCGAACAAATTCAGAAAACCCATACTGTCTGAAAGAAAGGTGCGTTCGTCTAACGTATCCATCGCGGACGAAGATCCTTTCGATGTTCCGCCGGTCGCTAAGCACATCATTGCTCACTATATCGATTCTTAGATCGTCGTTATGCTGCCAAACGTAGAAAGGTGTCTCGTGCCGTAAGAACGCGAAGCGATTGGCATGGTCGATTAAAAGGCGCCCGCCCTTTCTAAGTGAAGAAGCGGCTTCACGAAGAACTCTCTCGTTGTCCGCATCATCGAAATAGCCAAACGTCGTGTACCACAGAAAAGCCGCCTCAAATTGATCTCGCCATGGGAGTGAGCGCATGTCGCCAAGAACATACTCAACATTTAGCCCCCGTTCAGCCGCGTCCGCTTCGGCTTTTTTTAGCAAGGCCGGCGAGATGTCAAGTCCGGCTACCCGCGCTCCTTTTTCTGCCAACCGGTTGCTAATCCGCCCATAACCGCATCCAAGTTCAAGAACCGAGCTGCCTCCTTTAAGAGAAAGAAGATCCCAAATTACTGTCGCCTGTTGATCGCTCAGAGTGGGTGTATTTACTACATTTCCAAAGTGAAAATAGTCTTCACTGAAATGCGCGATAATTTCTGGTAGAGAAACCGGGGTGCTCGTCTCGTCACGCATCCATCATACTCCCGACGTTCTGTACCTTTTGACCGATTTTGCACAGCGCGAAGAGTTTTTAAAGAAAACATTTGTTAATTGTTTATAACACCGTTAAACGTTTTGGTAATATTAATTGACCTTGCGGCATCCCATATTCTACCGGGCCCGATATGGCGCCTCTCGAATCCTTCACCATCGGGAACTTGGGTATCATCGCGGCCGGTGGCCTTCTCAACGTCGCGGCGCTGGTGGCCATCGTGCGGGAAGGTGAAGATACTCGACCGCTCGCAGCGGCTCGCTTCGAGGCATTACTTCTTGTGTAAGCTTTGAGAGTTGGCTTCGCTCGGCAGCGGCCCGCCAATGCCTTTCTCGACGCGTAATGCCCCTTCGGATCCGTGTGAAGTCCGTCTCTTGCCGGGCTTGCGGCGTCTCTCTTCAGATCGTTCTGCGGTGCGGTCAGTTTTGCCTGAGCGTCTCCTTCGGGGTACGACAGGCTTCCCTTTGTTCGTAACTGTCATGCATGTCTGGCATGTCTGTCGGCAGCGCCACCTATGGTGAGGCACAAGGCCACAAGATCCTGAAATCGAGGACGCACAAAAGGGCTTCGATTGAAATGTGGCGACCTTTGCAACACTTGCGGGCTCGGAGTGTTCGAGGCTGATGACTAGCACTACTTTGGCAGATTTTTAGCGGAGAGGGTTCTGCGGCAGTGGGGACAACGGATTGGGGGCGGCTGCGCGAGCGCGGTGAGGATGGCTTGCCTGACGGCGCGTAGGCTCGGTTGGGGCGGCGGGCTAAGGATTCTTTTTTCCCCTTCCGCTTGTTTAGCGAGATTGCAGGAAGGCGCAGGCGATCAGAGCCTTCTCTGCTTTGGCTCAGTCGTCTCATGGCCTTGCGCGCTTGTAGGTTTGCCCAGACGTTCCATCCGGCCCTTTTTGCATGACCTTCGACCGAAGCATGACTCAGGCGGCCGAAGTCGTTCCGTCAAAAATCGTCTTTCGGTGAAACGCGGCCTTCAAAAAGAGAAGCGTTTTGAAATGTGATGCACCCTTTGGCCGAATGAACGAGCGACGCGCATCGGCAGTAAACAATGTGTTTAGTAATGCCGCTTCAAGCACGGCTGCCACGAAAGCCCTTCTAGCAGCCGCTGGATGAGCCTCACCGCGCAAGACCTGGAGCGTCGTCATGGGGTTGGAACAAAGAGCAGTGCGAAATAGCTTGGCCACCACAGCTCGGAGCGGATCGTCTTCGAGGTCAATGACGCGGCCGCGATTTTGCTGCGGGCCGCGATGGATGCCTGTCTCGGCGGTCGACGGCGCGATCAATGGGCGGCGGCTCCGGACCCGCAGAAACCGTCGAGTTTCGTTTCGAGGTCAGCTTTCGCGCCGACGCCCGCCTTTGTGCATCGGCGTCTGAATCGTCGAAGACGATGAAAGGCGCATTGCCGCCGAGCTCGAGGCTGACCTTCTTGATCTGGTGCGAGCACTGGCGCATGAGCAGCCGGCCAACCTCGGTCGAGCCGGTGAAGCTGATCTTGCGGACCTTGGCGTTTGTGCAGAGTTCGCGGCCGACGGCATCGCCCTCAGACGCGTAGATCAGGTTGACCACGCCTTCGGGAAAGCCAGCCTGGTGGGCGAGGGCAAACATTGCGCCGGCCACGAGCGGCGTCTGTTCAGCGGGTTTCAGCACGATCGTGCAGCCAGCCGCCAAGGCCGGCGAGATCTTGCGCGCCACCATGGAGGCCGGGAAATTCCATGGCGTGATCGTGCCGACGACGCCGATCGGCTGCTTGATCACCAGCAGGCGACGATCCGTCGATGGCGCGGAGATCGTCTCGCCATAGATGCGGTTGGCCTCTTCGGCGTACCATTGCAGGTACGCCGCCGCATGCGCCACTTCCGATTTGGCCTCGGCAAGGGGCTTGCCCATTTCCGCGGTCAATATCGCGGCAAGGTCAACGGCGTGGTCGATGATCAGCTGATGCCAGCGCCCCACATCGGCGTTCGTCAATTGGTGGCTTGCTGGCGAGGCCGAGCCTGGCGGGCCCCCGTCATCAATATTCTCCTATACTTCAGATTGCTCTCGGCTTTTTTGCGCAAGCCTGCGCGCATGCAGCACTGGGTCGGTGTATCCGCCCGGCTGCTTGCGGCCTTTGAATACCAGATCCCTTGCCGCAAGGAAGGCAATCGAGTTGTCGAACTCCGGCGCCATCGGCTGGTAGAGCTTGTCACCGGCGTTCTGCTGGTCGACCATGCCCGCCATGCGCTTCAGCGTCTCCATGACCTGATCGCGCGTGCAGACCCGATGATGTAGCCAGTTGGCGACATGCTGCGAGGATATACGGCAGGTGGCGCGGTCTTCCATCAGGCCGACATCGCTGATGTCCGGCACCTTCGAGCAGCCGACGCCCTGGTTGACCCAGCGCACCACATAGCCAAGAATCCCCTGGCAGTTGTTGTCAAGTTCCTTCTGGATGTCTTCCAGCGTCCAATTGGGGTGCGGCTCGACAGGGATCGACAATATGTCGTCGAGCTTGGCGCGCTCCCGCGCCTTCAGCTTTTCCTGCACCGCATGCACGTCGACCTTGTGGTAGTGCGTGGCGTGCAGCGTCGCCGCCGTCGGCGACGGCACCCAGGCGGTATTAGCGCCGGCCTTCGGGTGTCCGATCTTCTGCTCCAGCATCGCCGCCATCAGGTCCGGCATCGCCCACATGCCCTTGCCGATCTGCGCCCGGCCTTCCAGCCCGCAGGCCAGACCGATATCGACATTCCAGTTCTCGTATGCGCCGATCCATGCCGACTGCTTCATGTCGGACTTGCGGATCATCGGGCCTGCTTCCATCGAGGTGTGGATCTCGTCGCCAGTCCGGTCGAGGAAACCGGTGTTGATGAACACCACGCGCTCCTTCGCAGCGCGGATGCACTCCTTGAGGTTGACCGTAGTACGGCGCTCCTCGTCCATGATGCCCATCTTCATCGTGTTGGGCATCATGCCGAGCGCCTGCTCGACGCGGCCCAACAGTTCCACCGCGAAGGCGACCTCGACCGGCCCGTGCATCTTCGGCTTCACCACATACATGGAGCCTGCCGGCGAGTTGGCGCGGCGACCCTTGTCGCCGATGTCGTGCAGCGCGATGGCTGCCGTCATCATCGCGTCGATGATGCCTTCCGGCACCTCGTTGCCGTCGCGGTCGAGGATGGCCGGGTTGGTCATCAGGTGGCCTACATTGCGCACCAGCATCAGCGAGCGGGCGCGCAGCGAAAAAGGCTTTCCATCCGGGCCGGTGTACTCGATATCCGGCTCCAGCTTGCGGGTAAACGTCGTGCCGCCCTTGGTGACCTGCTCCTCCAGGTTGCCCTTCATCAGGCCGAGCCAGTTGCGGTAGACGGTGACTTTGTCCTCGGCGTCGACCGCCGCGACCGAATCCTCACAATCCATGATAGCAGTGATGGCGGACTCCAGACGCACGTCGGAGATGTCGGCGACATCGGCCTTACCGATCGGCGAGTTCGGATCGATGACAATCTCGATATGGATGCCATTGTTCCTCAGGAGAAAATGCGTCGGCTTCCCCGCTTCGCCCTTGTAGCCGGCGAACTGTTCCGGCGTCTTCAGCTTCACCGCCTTGCCGTCGGCCTTGGCGAGCGCCAACGCGCCGTCGGCGACGCTGATAACCTTGACTTTGCTCCAGCTGGCGCGAACGAGCGGAACGCTCTCATCGAGGAACTTCCGCGCCCAGGCGATCACCTTGTCGCCGCGCACGGGATTGTAGCTCTTGCCCTTCTCCGCGCCGTCATCCTCGGAGATCGCATCCGTGCCGTAGAGCGCTTCATAGAGCGAGCCCCAGCGCGCATTTGCGGCGTTCAGCGCATAGCGCGCGTTCATCACCGGCACGACGAGCTGCGGGCCGGCGATCGAAGCTATCTCGGGATCGACGTTCCTCGTCGAGATGCTGAAATTCGGCCCTTCCGGAACGATGTAGCCGATCTCGGTCAGAAGGGCTTTGTAGGCATCGAGATCATCGGGCGCCCCGTTCTGTCGATGCCAATTGTCGATCTTACTTTGAATGTCGTCCCGCAGCTTCAGCAGCTCGCGATTCCTCGGTGCAAGGTCGTGAATAATCGAAGAGAAGGCTGACCAGAATTCGGAGGCATCTATCCCGGTGCCGGGCAGTGCCTCGTTTGCCACGAAAGCGTGGAGCTCCTTCACAATTTTCAGATCACCTATTTCGACTCGGTTCTGCTTTGAATCGTCTCCATTCGAAATCTTCATGCGGCCAATCTCGCTTCGGCTGGGATCTCCTTGCCGATCACTTCAGCGAGTGCCGCTGAGGTTGCCGCTGACAAGGTCCAGCCCAAATGACCGTGCCCAGTGTTATAGAAGACACCTGGCGTTTTGCCTTTCCCGACCCTGGGCATCATGTTCGGCATCATTGGCCGGAGGCCCGCCCAAGGAATGACCCTATTGGTGGTGATCCCTGGGAAAAGGGTGCGGGTCCACTCGACGAGGGGCCTTACACGGTCATCTCTGATGTCGCGGTTGGCCCCATTGAATTCCGCAGTGCCAGCAACTCGAAAACGTGATTGTCCCAACCTGCTGGTGACGATTTTTGCTCGATCATCCAGAATGCTCACCCAAGGGGCTGACGCCTGAGAGCGTTCGTCGCTGAGGTCGACAGTGATCGAGTACCCTTTGACCGGATAGATGTTCAGGCGGTCCCCGAGCATTGCACCGATACCGCGACTATGGACGCCTGCGCACACCACAACCGCATCCCCGTCGAGATTTTCTGTCGCAGCACCGCTAGCCGAAGCATTTCGCGTGTAGCTGACGGTGAAGCGATTCCGCTTCGTTATGCGCACAACGTCGGCATCGTAAACAAAACTCGCACCTCGCCCCTCACAGACCCGAGCAAGCCCGCTCGTGTATTTGTGGATATCACCTGTGGAGTCGGAGGGTGTGTAGAACCCACCGTGGAAGGAACCGGTGAGTGCTGGTTCAATCGACGAGATTTCAGCAGGTCCTACCGCGTACCTGTCCAGGCCGCCCTCGACCAGCATCTCGTTGACTTTGGCGGCATGATCGAAGCCCGCCTTGTCATAATAGACGTGGAGGATACCCTTCCGAACGTGGTCGAAGTCGATCTTTTCGCGCTCGGCAATATCAAACATATGCTGCCGCGCCAATATCGCCAGCCGTGCAGTGGCGATGGTGTTCTCGCGATACCGCGATATGTTCGCCATAAACTCTGCGAGCCAGCTGTACTTGTGCCACGAGGGGGAGGGATTCATCAGATGGGGGGCATCGCGGCGCGCCATCCATTTGATACCCTTGATGATCGTAGACCAGTGGTTCCACACTTCTGCGTTGCAGGCCGACAGTTGCCCTCCATTTGCAAACGATGTTTCCATCGCTGCATACCGTTGCTTTTCCAACACGACCACTTCGTAGCCGCTTTGAATGAGCGCGTAGGCGGTCGACACGCCGGTAATTCCGGCGCCGATAACAAGAATCTTCGGCATCTTCTGTCTCCAACAGATGAACGGTGGGGTGTAAGCCCCGGGCCAGTCCCCAAATCTGTCTTGATACCTGAGAGCTTATCCGGATTGACCGGCTTTCCCCTTCGGTGGACGCGTGCGCGTCTCTCTCCAGATCGTTCGGCGAGGCGTCACTTATGCCTGAGAGTTTCCTTGGGGGGTTGCTCCGTCGGCGCTGGCGATGCCAGTCTCTCCCGCGTTACCTATGAACTTTCACATCATGCATCTGAAAGCTGTTAGATTTAAATCAATCTCTGTGCGCTCATGCAGATAAAACACCATCTTCCGCCCAGTTTCTGACCGGTTGAACCAGCTAGGCTCTGT
This sequence comes from Mesorhizobium sp. M0088, assembly GCF_040322895.1. Classification (NCBI taxonomy): domain Bacteria; kingdom Pseudomonadati; phylum Pseudomonadota; class Alphaproteobacteria; order Hyphomicrobiales; family Phyllobacteriaceae; genus Mesorhizobium; species Mesorhizobium sp. M0088. The sequence continues at coordinate 93,753 of NZ_JAMYUI010000030.1, read as the reverse complement.
GAAGCGGAAAATTCGGTCTATCAACCATCAGCGCGGTGGCATTTGATGAGAAATACGCGCAAGATAGTTTAGGGCGTCATCCCTAGCTCGGCTGCCACGTCGGCGAAAGCCTCGACGCACCGGTCGATGTCAGCGGTGGAATGGGCAGCCGACATCTGCGTTCTGATACGCGCTTGGGCTTTCGGAACGACCGGAAACGAGAAGCCTATCACGTAGATGCCACGTGCCAGCATCTTCTCCGCCATCGCCTGAGCAAGCGACGCGTCGCCCAACATAACCGGGATGATCGGATGATCGGCGCCGGCTAGGGTGAAGCCAGCCTTGGTCATCTTCGAACGGAAGCGATCGGCGTTGGCGTAGAGCTTTTCGCGCAAAGCGTCGCCTTGGTCGATCAGCTCGAACACCTTCAGCGACGCGCCTGCGATCGCCGGCATTAGCGTGTTTGAGAACAAGTAGGGCCGCGACCGCTGGCGCAACCAGTCGACCACCTCGCGCTTCGCCGACGTATAACCACCGGATGCGCCGCCCAGCGCCTTGCCAAGCGTGCCGGTAATGATGTCAACCCTTCCCTCGACCCCGCAATGGTCGGCCGAGCCGCGTCCGTGCCTGCCGACAAACCCGACTGCGTGGCTGTCGTCGACCATGACCATAGCCCCGTACTTCTCGGCGAGATCGCAGATACCGCCCAGGTTGGCGATGATGCCGTCCATGGAGAACACCCCGTCGGTCGCAATCAGTTTGAAGCGACTACCCTCCGCCTTCCTTAGTTCCTCCTCAAGGGCTGCCATGTCGTTGTTGGCGTAGCGGAAGCGCTTGGCCTTGGAGAGTCGCACGCCGTCAATGATCGAGGCGTGATTCAGCGCATCCGAGATGATCGCGTCCTCTTCGCCGAGCAGCGTTTCGAACAGACCGCCATTGGCATCGAAGCAGGAGGAATACAGGATCGTGTCCTCCAGTCCCAGAAACGAGGAGATGCGCGCCTCAAGCTGCTTGTGCTCCTCCTGCGTTCCACAGATGAAGCGTACCGAGGCCATTCCGTATCCGTAGCGGTCGAGGGCCACCTTCGCGGAGGCCCTCAGTTCCTCGTTGTCCGCCAAACCAAGATAATTGTTAGCGCAGAAATTCAAAACCTTTGCGCCGCTCGCCACCTCGATCTCTGCCGACTGCATCGAGGTAATCACCCTTTCGGGCTTGTAAAGCCCAGCCGACTTCAGACCGCGGATTTCTTTTTCGAGATGAGATATGAAAGTCGGGTTCAAGTTTATCCTATTTGTAACAGAGGGGAGTGGCGTCGGTCCTATTTGTATTGAATTGGTGTAGACCACATAGGGTCGCTGTGCTTTTTCCAGTACAGATCGGTAATTCGCTTGGTTATCGGTCCGACACTACCGTCTCCAACCAAACGGTCGTCAATCTTCGTCACCGGCATTATACCGCCAGCCGTCGAGGTGATGAAAACCTCGTCAGAACCCTTGAGTTCTTCCCGATCGATGTCGCCGGCGATAACATCGATACCCAACTCACCACAAAGATCGAACACGCTTTGTCGTGTGATACCCGCGAGAACTCCATGAGCAGGCGTCTTCAATTTCTGGCCTTTGACCGCGAAAACGTTGAAGCCTGGCCCTTCTGCGATGTTGCCGTTAGTATCAACGATAAGTGCAGTTTCTGCGCCGGAATCGTACGCATCAAACAGTCCTTTGACCAAATCCAGCCAATGATAATTCTTTATGCCCGGATCAACCGACGCTGGGGGAATACGAACAGTATCGCTGATCGCGACGTGAAGCCCGCGCTGCATCTGCGCCTTATTGGCGACCGAGCCATATGGAACAGCGAATGCAATGAACCTATTTTCCGCCTGACGCGGGTCTCGGCTGAACGTTGGCGAGCCCCCTCGTGTACAAATCATCTCGACATAAGCAGACTGATGTCCGGACAGCGCCACGCATGTAGAAAGGATGCTCTCGATCTCAGCATGAGTATAGGGAATCTTCATTCGAAGTTTCGCCATTCCGCGATGGAATCGTTCCAAATGCTTATCGAGCCTGAAGAAGCGTCCATCCCACACGTGCACGGTATCGTAGGTCGCGTCGGAATGAAGGAACCCCCAATCCAGTACGGAGATTTTTGCTTCTGACATCGGAAGGTATTGGCCGTCCATGAAAGCGACGCCATGCGGATAGCGCCTTGTATCCTGATGGCGCTCGTCGATGGATGGAAACATCGTGACAGGTTGAGCTTCGGCAGATGTCATTTCCTGAGATCCTCAAATGGCCGCAGTATGGGCGCTCTGCTTTTGAGACCGCCGGGTACGGAGTCGAGACAGAACGCGATGGAAGTCGCTGACGTGGGCTGTTGGCCTGCCGACAGATGGCGGTGGTTCGCACAGCCGTGAAGCTATTTTGCAGATCCCAACGCGAGAATTTCGATCAAACCGGTCGGCTGATCGCAATGAACGCTTCAAAAAGGTTCGGATTTTGATCGGATAGCCTTTTGCATACGGCGGCTAAGTCAAGACGCGTGGCTCAAATTTGACCCGATCTAGTGCGATCATACTTTTGAACTTCCGCACGTTGGGATTGGTATAGAGTTTGGTTTTAACAAAGACATCGAAAGCCTCGACATCCTCGACGGCGACAATCAGAACAAAATCAGCATCACCGGTTACCATGTAGCACTGGGTTACTTCCTTCGCAGCGCGCATTGCCCGTTTGAAATCATCAACCAGGTCGAGTCGCTCTCGATCGAGCTCAACGTTGACAACAACCGTCAACGTCTTTCCCAGCGCTTTGGGGTCGACCAATGAGATATCCGCGGTGATAACGCCGTCAGCCCGCAGTTTGTTGACGCGGCGCATACACGAGGCTGCCGATGATCCGACTAGATCAGCGAGCTCCGAAAACGACAACCGATTGTTTTTCTGGAGGGTAGCGAGGATGCGCCGATCAAGATCGTCCAGCATATTTGGTGTCCAACGTTAGGCGAAGCACTCGATATCGCTCCCGGAATATGCGCTGCCGGCTCGAACGATGTAAGGGCATATCTCACCCCTCAGTGACGCAAGCATTTCACGTAGGCGATCACTTTGCTCACGAGATTTCGAAACCGTTTCCTTTTTGAAGCGACAAAAGGTGAACGTTGCTGCATGCCTTTCGGTATCGTGGCCTTAGGAGCCGACATGAGAAAAGCGGAAGATTTCTTGCATCTGGAAGCTGAAGTCACGGCTTGGCGTCGGCATATTCACAGCCATCCCGAACTGGATTTCGATGTTCAGGATACTGCTCGGTTCGTATGCGATAAACTGGAGTCGTTTGGCATAGACCACATCGAAACCGGCATTGGCGGAAGCGGCGTGATCGCCCTGATAGAGGGAGGCCTGGGTGAGGGCAGCACAATCGCCCTCCGGGCCGATATGGATGCATTGCCTATTCAGGAAACGACAAAGCTTCCATGGGCGTCACGTGCCGTCGGTAAGATGCATGCCTGCGGCCATGATGGGCATATGGCTATGCTGCTTGGCGCGGCGAAGTACCTTTCAGAGGCGCGAGACTTCAGAGGGCGTGTGGCACTGATCTTCCAGCCGGCGGAAGAGGTAGAATTCCCGTCCGGTGGCTTCAAAATGATCCAGGATGGGTTCCTGGATCGCTTGCAGATCTCGCAGGTATTTGGTCTCCACAATTGGCCAGGTCTAGATGTCGGAAAATATGCCATTTGCAGCGGGCCGCTAATGGCCTCGCAGGATGACTTTGACATCACGATTCAAGGCCGCGGTGGTCACGCTGCGAACCCGCACCTTGCCGTCGATCCCGTTGTAATAGCTGCTCACACCATAACGGGGCTGCAGTCTTTGGTTTCACGCTACACCGATCCTACGGATTCGCTTGTCATCTCGGTGACGAAGCTATCCGCTTCGAACGCGTACAACGTTATCGCTGACAAGGTAGAACTCGCGGGTACGGTCCGATCTCTTGCTCCCCACCTCCGCGTTTTTGCTGAGCAACAGATTGAGATTGTCGCGAGAAAGATAGCGCAGGCTTTCGGTGGCGACATTACCTATCGCTACCGCCCTTCAGTACCAGTCACAGTCAACGACGTGAAAGCGACCGATGTTGCAGCGCGGGCCGCGGAGGCAGCCAGCCAAACGGAAAGCGTCAACCGCCGTGTTAGGCCGGCCATGGGCGCCGAAGACTTCGCATATATGCTCGATGCGCGGCCAGGCGCTATGATTTTCCTTGGCAACGGAAAGACCGCTGCACTCCACAACCCAAATTACGACTTCAGCGACGCTGCTATCCCTTACGGCATCGCGTACTGGGTGAACGTTGTCGGAGCGACACTGGGCACGGCGAGTATGCGCTGAGGGTAGTCAGAAAATGCACGTACCTGGTTCGGATGTTTCATCCGACTATGATTTTTGACCGAAATGCTCTATTCGGCATGCAGTACCATCTCCGGGTTGGGTCAGCGGCTATTACGGGCTGCGGCTCGCTAGAAAAGAAAAGGGAACTCCGATGGTAACTAAGATAGGGGCCGCCTTACTGGTGGCAGGAATTGCCGGTCTGGCAGGTTCATTTGCAGCGCATGCGGGTCCGCTAGAGGACCGGGTTAAGGCAGGAGAGCCGATCAGAATCGGGTTCACCAACGGTCCGATCTACGCGTTTCTCGATGACAAAGGTCAGCCGAAGGGTTTCGTGAATACAATCGCGCTTGACGTCCTGAAAAGCATGGGGATCACAAAAATCGACCCTGTCCCCACCGAGTGGAGTGGCATGATCCCTGGTCTGCAGGCTGGCCGGTACGACATAATCACCGGCGGTATGTACATACTGGGCAGCCGTTGTAAGAACGTGACCTTCTCAGAACCGATCGCCAAAACTGGCGACGCGTTTCTGGTGCCGAAGGGGAATCCAAAGGGTATCCACAACTACAAAGATATCTTGAACAAGAATGCCACTTTTGTAACCTACTCGGGTGCCAGCCTGATCGAGGCTGCAAAGAAGGAAGGCGTTGCGGACGAACAGATCACACAGGTTCCAAGCGGAACGGAAGTCGTTGCTGCAGTCAAATCAGGACGCGCGGACGCTGGGGGCATGACCTACTTCGAGGTTAAGGGCGTTGCGGATGAATCGAAGGGAGAGCTAGAGGCGACCAATCCAAATGACCTCCCCGAGTGGACGCAGAACTGGATCGGCCTTGGCTTCCGATCGGAAGACGCCGATTTCCTGGCGCGGTTCAACGAGGCTTTGAAGAAATACATCGGGACGCCTGAAATGATCGAGGCGGTTAAGCCATACGGACTGACCGAGGTGAACCTGCCAGGCCCCACAACAACTGAGTGGGCATGTTCCAACCGCTGACATGAAGGCTATGCGGGCCCAGAGAGGCCCGCATAGCCGCTAGAGGTGGGAATATGAGTCTCCTGGATTTTTTCATCCAATATTCACCCCAGCTGTTCTCGGGTGCCTATATCACCGTTTTGGTGTTTGCCTGTTCTAGCATGCTGAGCATCGCGTTGGCGATTTCTGCTGGGCTTTCCAAAATGGCCCAGATCGCGCCTTTGCGCTGGGTTGCCAATATCTACGTGGAGCTCTTCAGAGGGACCTCACTCTTAGTACAGCTCTACTGGATTTTTTTCGTCCTACCTTTATTCGGTCTGACGATAGAGAAATTCACGGCTGGCTGTCTGGCAATTGGTTTGAACATCGGAGCGTATGGCGCCGAGTTAGTCAGAGGTGCGATTCTAGCTGTTCCGAAAGGTCAGACGGAGGCAGCGATCGCCCTGAACATGACGACCTCAACGCGAATTCGTCGCATCATCCTTCCTCAGGCCTTTCTGATCGCGCTACCCGCATGGGGAAACCTTCAGATCGAGCTTCTGAAGGCGACGGCGCTCGTTGCGTTGATATCCGTCGGCGATCTCATGTTTGAAGTCAGGCAGATTAACGGCGTCACTTATCTTTCCGCCCAAGCCTTCGGTGCAGCGCTGATCATATATTATGTCTTGGCAAGGTTTCTCCTTACACCCGCGATGCGCGTTCTAGAGATGGGAATGCGTCGAAAGCTGGGGGGCGCCTGATCATGTTCAACTGGGATTGGGAATTTACCTGGCAAATCCTACCTAGGCTTCTTTCGGCAACTGGAAACACTGTGATTGCTGCGCTGTTGGGCTATCTGATAGCGATGGCACTTGGGCTCGTATTCACCTTTATGCTGCGGACGAGGTCTCAAGTAATCACAGTTGTTGCGAGGGAGATAATCGACTTCATTCGCTCCACACCACTTCTAGTCCAAGTTTTTTTCGTTTTCTACGTCGGACCCCAGTTCGGAATCCGTGTGAGTCCGTGGGCGGCCGGTATGTTTGCTATTGGTGTGCACTACGCTTGCTATCTGTCTGAAGTTTATCGCGGCGGGATCGACGCGGTTGCACGTGGACAATTTGAAGCCGCAACCGCGCTGAATATGTCAGCGAAGCAAACTTATTTTCGGATAATACTGCCCCAAGCATTTCCACTCTGCATTCCAGGAATGGGAAACTATCTGATCGGAATATTCAAAGACACCCCTATGCTGTCAGTCATAGGTGTTGCTGAGCTGACGCACGCTGCCAATTCCATTGGCGGTGAGAGTTACCGGTTTCTTGAGCCGTTCACTCTGGTTGGCCTGATATTCCTCGTGATCTCTCTTCCATCAGCAGGATTGGTAAAGCTAGTCGATAGCTATGTCCGGCGCAGACAAGGAATTTAAAGATGCAGGACATGTCACAACTGCCGTTGAAACTTTCCGGCGATCAGAAGCCAATCGTCAGTTTCCGCAACGTCACCAAATCTTATGGTTCGCTCGTTGTGTTGGACAATCTGAATCTTGACATCGCAAGGGGCGAGACGGTGACCATTATCGGGCCTTCGGGTTCGGGCAAGACCACGGTTTTGCGGGTACTTATGACGCTCGATCCCATCAACAGTGGATGCATCTATGTCGACGGCGAACCTCTGACGCACATGGAAAGAAATGGGAGGCTTGTGCCGGCAGATCAAAAGCACGTTCGAGCTAGACGATCCGACATTGGGATGTGTTTTCAGCACTTCAATTTGTTCCCTCACATGACGGCTCTGGAAAACTGCATAGAGGGCCCAGTCCAAGTCTTGAAGTTGCCGAAAGCCGAAGCTCGGGATCGCTGCGTCGAACTGCTTGAAATGGTCGGCATGCTTGAGAAAAAGGACCAGCATCCTTCGCGGCTTTCAGGTGGTCAGCAGCAACGCGTTGCCATTGCTCGCGCCCTGGCGATGAGGCCGAAAGTCATGCTGTTTGATGAGGTCACCTCTGCTCTCGATCCCGAAGTGATCGGTGAGGTTACACATGTGATCCGCAAGCTCGTCGCGGAGCACAACCTGACAATGCTACTAGTGACGCATCAGATGGGCTTCGCACGCGACATATCGGATCGAGTTTGTTTCTTCTACCGTGGCAAGATCGAGGAGCAGGGAAAACCCTCAGAACTGTTCCTCAACCCCATTAAAGAGCGGACGCAGCAGTTTTTGCGGGCAGTCAAAGAAGCCTACTGATCGAATATTCATGCAAGGTCCGACTTCAAGGAATGCTCTGCTGCGCCTGGCATTCGCTTTGAAGGTCAGCAGACGGCAATTTCCTTTATCAATAGGCGCCAGATAGGACTTGCTATGGGTAATTCTTCATCCTATGAAAATGACATTCCAGAACTATGTCAGTTCGACGCAGGAATGCTTGCGCAGTTGTACGGTAGCGGCGATGTTTCTCCAGTTGAGGTCACACACGCTTGCCTTGAGCGCGCCAGCGACGTTCAGAAGAGGCTGAACGGCTTTACGTTCCTAGATGCCGACAGAGCTCTCAGTGCCGCGAAAGCATCTGAAGTGCGTTGGCGGGCTGGTGAGCCACAGTCACCTATCGATGGCGTTCCAACGACACTCAAAGACATTGTCCATGTAGAAAACTGGTCAGTCCGTTATGGCAGCACCACCACAGAGACGGCACCTTTCAGTCAGGACGCCCCGGCCGTAGCCGGACTTCGAAAAGCAGGTGCGGTTTTCATCGCCCAAACCACGATGCCTGAATTCGGATGGAAAGCGGTAACTGATAGCCCGGCTTTCGGCGTCACAAAAAACCCGTGGAACACCAACCTCACACCGGGCGGCTCGTCCGGGGGTGCGGCTGTCGCGGCTGCTACAGGAGTCGGAGCGCTGCACTTGGGCACCGACGGTGGCGGCTCAATCCGGGTTCCTGCATCCTTTACAGGGATCGTTGGGCACAAGCCGAGTTTCGGTCGAGTTGCTGCCTATCCACCCAGCGCATTTGGAACTGTCGCGCACATAGGACCGATGACGCGATCGGTCCGGGATTGCATCAACATGCTCGATGCCATGACGGGTCGCGATTTGCGTGACTGGACGCAGCCTTGCTTCGAATTTTCGCAATTGAGGTCTGAACCAATACCATGGGCGGGACGGCGCGTCGGATACTGGAAGGCGCCAGTGACCGGAAAACTAAGCGCCGAGGTAGCCGGCACGGTCGACGGTGTGGTTCAAAACCTGATAGCGGCCGGCGCAGAGGTACAGGAAGTGACCTTGCCTTTTGCCGATGACCTTCTGGAGGTATTCTACCGGCATTGGTACGTCGGTGCGGCGAACCGTCTGTCCGGATTTCCTGAATCGGTGCTGGAATCCGTGGACCCCGGACTTGTGAAGGCTGCGGATGTTGGACGGCGATACAGCGCTGTAGATCGAATATGGGCGGAGGTGCGACGCGCTCAGTTTGGAGCTGAAATGGACAGCTTGCTTTCGACGTTTGACGTAGTTCTATCGCCCACAGTGGCAGTCCTGCCCTTCGAAGCAGGTCGCGAGGTGCCCGCCGACAGCGATTTTGAAAGCTGGATCGAATGGGCATCATTCAGCTTTCCAATCAACCTCAGCCAACAGCCGGCCTGCTCGATCCCTGTTGGGTTTTCGAGGGAACATCTTCCCATCGGTATCCAGGTGATCGGCGCACGCGGCGACGACGCCGTAGTGCTGCGGGCAGGACTCGCGATCGAAGAAATGTGTCAGAGCACTTTTCTTAAGCCTGGCTCACGGTGGCCCGGTTGACAAGTTTTGGCCCATCATCACCACACAGGCGCGAAGATGCACCAGCGATGCTCCGACGGATAAGATGACCACTGACCGATATTATAAGGGCTTCAATAGAAGCGAGTACGAATCGCGGCTTATACGTGCCCAAGCATTGATGGGAGAGCACAAACTCGACGGCATTCTCCTCTCTTCAATGGATAACATACGATATACAGCCGGGATCGACTCTACTTTCTGGGAAAGTTACACGCGGCCCTGGTTTGTGCTCGTTCCAGCTGAGGGCGATCCGATCGCGATCATTCCGGAGATTGGTCGCGCGATTATGGAAACGACATGGGTCAAAAACATCAGATCCTGGCCGTCGCCTCGCCCTGAAGACGAGGGCACTTCGCTTCTCGTGGAAGCAATCTCCGCGCTTCCTCGCCGGCACGGAAGGATTGGTGCCGAACTTGGCATGGAGTTGCGTATCGGAATGCCGGTGGCGCAGTTCCTGGATATACGAAGCAAATTGCAGGGTGTCGAGATCGTAGACGGATCTCACCTCATTTGGCTTTTGCGTATGATTAAGAGTTCGGGCGAGGTTGCGAGGATCCAAAAAGCAATCGACATCGCTGCAGTCACTTTTGACGATGTCCCTAACTTTATCCGCATAGGTGATAGCGAACGGACCGTTCAGCGAGAATTTCGTGGTCGTCTGAATTCTGGGGGTGCGGGAGCGATCCCTGCGGTCATCGTCCGGTCCGACTTGGGAGGTCCGTTTGAGATAACTGGCGGGCCGCGCGATCGTCCGATCGCGAACGGAGATCTCCTTTTCATCGATACCGGAACGACGTTCGATGGGTACTTTTGCGACTACGATCGCAACTACCGTGTTGGAGATGTGAGCGACGCGCTAAAGCGCGCGCACGAGCAGGTCTGGAGGGCAAATGAAGCTGGCCTTGCCGCAGCAAGACCAGGTGTCCCAGCAGAATCTGTTTTTGCGGCTATGGCAACCGTCCTGTCGTCTCGCACTAACGATCTGAACAGCAATGGAAGGATGGGGCACGGTCTAGGACTTCGGGTGACCGAACCGCCATCCATCCGGCTCGGCGACCGAACTTTGCTGGCGCCGGGGATGGTTCTCTGCATCGAACCGGGTCTCGAATATGAACCAGGGAAGATCGTGCTTCACGAAGAAACTGTTCTGATAACACATGACGGTGCAGAACTCCTCACTCCCAGAGCGCCACGCGAGCTTCCCACGATCGGCTGAGTGCCGCGCAGGTGGCGAAAGGACCAAATGTCACGCGGAGAACCCGATCGTGTTTCGGGCATGGAGATCGGCGTTCCGGCTGAAACTCCGAAGCGGGTGACCATCGCTCATCAGATAGGCTGAATGCGTACTCTTCACGTTCGATCAGAGACTCTGAGGAAGCGATCTTCTTCCTAACGCCCCGTTCATCGACCGCCAGCGCTTTCACAACATCTGGCATGCAAGCCATTAGCATCAAGCATGCAGCGACTGGATCTTCTCTAACCAACGCCACCCGCATCAGGCGCCGGATCTGAAAACCCCTCGGATGCGTTCGCAATGGTGGCCCAACCTAACCTTTGCAGATTCCGCTAGAGCATCGGGCGGGAAGTTTGAATCGAGGTTTCTTTTTTTTGATCGAACAGTGATTCACCGTTGGCTGGAGGTGGCGCCATGGGAAGAGCTGTTTCATCGGATTTGCGGTTGCGGATTGTGAAGGGGATTTCAGGAGGCAAGTCTCGGCGCGCCGTCGCGGCCCAGTTCGAGGTTGCCGCCTCGACGGCGGTACGCATTCATATAGCGCGGCATATGTGGAACGGCCACGCGGGCAAGCGCTTTTTCAGACATTTCACCCAGCCTCTCTCGCCTCGGGATTTCGTCCCGTGGGTCATCGTCTAATTGTGCACCTCGCCTCTGTCCGGCGTCGCGCCGGCCAGTCCGTCCTGGTCGTCGTTCGGCTCAGGCGCGTGCTGCGCCGCTTGCCGCACCAGTATTTCGATATGTCCCGCCCTTGGTGAGCAGCGCCCAGATAATCCTCGCCATCTTGTTGGCGAGCGCGACCGCGACGACCTTGAAAGGCCGCCGTGCCAAAAGGGTGACTAGCCATCGCAGCGCTTTGTCGTTTCCCTTAACACGCTGCAAGACAGACGTCGCGCCACAAACGAGCAGCGAGCGGAGCGTCGGGTTGCCCATTTTCGATATGCCGCCGAGCCGCTCCTTGCCGCCGCTCGAATGAGGCTTTGGCGTCAGTCCCAGCCAGGCGGCGAAGTGACGGCCGGATTTGAACCCGCCGGGATCCGGGACCAGCGCTTTGACGGAAGCCGCCGTGATCGCTCCGACGCCCGGAATTGTGGTCAGCCGTCGCATGTCCTCATCGCGCTTCGCTTCGCCGACGATCCCTCGTTTGAGTTTGTCGATTTGACGCGTCAGCGCCTCGATCTGATAGGCGATCTCAGCCAAAGCCAGTCGAGCGGCTTTTGGCAGGCAAACGTCCTCCTCGTCCCGGACGATCTCGATCAACGCAGCCACTTTAGCCGTGCCGAGGGCGGCAATAACGCCCAACTCCGACAATGTGTCGAAGACGGTCGAAACCCGCTGATAGACGACGACAAGAGCTGAAGCGCTGGAAGAGCAAAGGCGGCCGACCGCGCGCTCTTCAACTAGCGCTGTAGCGGGCGGCCGCCTTTGCGGCGCGGTGCTGATCATGGGAGGTTGAAGGCGATAGACGCGGGGCACGTCTCCAGCCGCCCTGAGGCGGCTTTCGATGTACCCCGCCATGCGCCTGCCTGTGGTAGATCTGCGGGTAATCAGCGCCGCAGAAACAATCCGGCGTAACACCGATCTCAACTGGCAAGTCCGGGCTCGGTGTCACGCTCCACTGACGGTGCGCGACTGCATTATCGCATTGTCAGCGCATTCCGTCGACCTTTTCCCCGAACTCCCTGCGGCGCTCCGAAAGGATCGTCGCGGATGCTCACGGGCCGCGTCTTTCTGTGCGGCCGCTGCCGTTCGCAGGTAACGATCTGCCGCAGCTGCGACCGGGGACAGCGCTACTGCGGCCAGGACTGCGCCCGTGCTGCCCGCCGCGAGAGTGTGCGCGAGGCGGGGCGACGTTATCAGCGCAGCCGCCGTGGACGCCTAGCTCATGCGGTCCGGGCCCGACGATATCGGGCTCGGCACAATAAAGTGACGCATCATTCTCCACCTGCATCTCCTGCCGGTTCACTACTGGTCAGTCCCTCGAACGATGTCGTCGCTGCTTTTGCTGACGTCGCCGGGCGGGCGACGACATCGGTCATGCCCACGCCGTGCTGTCGGCGCTGCGACTGTCGACTGTCGCCGTTCGTTCGCACCGGCTTCGTGCGTCGCCGGGGGCCTCGTTATGCCCGTGAAGCTGACTACGCAGACGGAGAGCCCGCATCATGACCATCAGCCCCGAACTGGAAGCGCAGATCCTGCGCCTGTATCACGCCGAGAAGTGGCGCTGCGGCACCATCGCCAGGCAATTGCATGTCCATCACACGACGGTGCATCGCGTTCTGGCCCAGGCGGGATTGCCCCGGCACAAGCCGCTGCAGAGAGCCTCAATCATTGACCCGTATCTTCCATTCATTGAGCAGACGCTGGAAAAGTTCCCCTCGCTGACCGCCAGCCGCCTTTATGCGATGGTGCGCGAGCGCGGCTACCGGGGCTTGCCGACGCACTTTCGGCACCTGGTCGCCCTGCACCGTCCACGCAAGCCGGCCGAGGCGTTCCTGCGGCTGCGCACATTGCCGGGCGAGCAGGGACAGGTCGACTGGGCCCACTTCGGGCACATCGAGATCGGCAACGCCCGCCGGCCGCTGATGGCGTTCGTGATGGTGCTTTCCTACTCACGCGACATCTACCTGCGCTTCTTCCTCGACGCGCGCATGGAAAACTTCCTGCGCGGTCACGTCGGCGCGTTCAACACATGGTGCGGGCTGCCCAGGGTCCTGCTCTACGACAATCTCAAGAGTGCGGTGCTCGAGCGCCAGGGCGATGCGATCCGCTTCCATCCGACGCTGCTTGCCTTCGCCGGCTTCTATCGGTTCGAGCCACGTCCTGTCGCGGTTGCCCGGGGCAACGAAAAAGGCCGCGTCGAGCGCGCCATACGGCATATAAGGGAAGCATTCTTCATCGCCCGCAAGTTCACCGATCTCGACGATCTGAACGCCCAGGCCGAACAGTGGTGCCGCAACCAGGCAGCCGACCGGCCATGCCCCGAGGACCGGACGATGACGGTCCGCCAGGCGTTTGCGCAAGAGCAGCCACTGCTTCTGCCGCTGCCCGCCAACCCATACCCCGTCGAGGAGCAGGTCGCCGCCAAGGTTGGCAAAACGCCCTATGTGCGCTTCGACCTCAACGATTACTCGGTACCGCATGCTCATGTCCGGCGCACGCTCAGCGTGCGCGCCGATCTCGGCCTCGTCCGTGTCTTCGACGGCGCAAAGATGATCGCCAGTCACCGTCGCAGCTATGATCGCGACCAGCAGATCGAGGACCCTCAGCACCTCAAGGCACTCGTCGCAATCAAGCGCGAGGCGCGCCAGCATCGCGGCCTCAACAGCCTGACGCGCGCCGTGCCGGCCTGCCAGACCCTGATGATCCGGGCCGCCGAGCGTGGCTCCAATATCGGTGCGATCACAAACGCGATGCTGAAACTGCTTGACCTGTACCGCGCAGGAACTGCAGGCCGCCGTCGAGGAAGCTTTGCATGCCGGCGCCTCCCATTCGAGGTCGGTTCGACGTACTGGAACGCCGCCGGGTCGCCCGTGGTGCTCCGCCGCCGGTCGAAACGAGCCTGCCCGAACACGTGCGGCGCAAGGATACGACGGTACGGCCGCATCGCCTCGACAGCTACGACCAACTGACCCTTGGAGGCAAAGATGATGAATAATCCCGACATCCTGCTCAACCGGGCCAAGGCGTTGCGCCTCAATGGCCTGATCACCCATTGGGACGAAATCGCTGGCGCGGACTGGCTGGCCGCCGTCCTTCAATGGGAAGAAGAGGAGCGCTCCGACCGTTCGATGCGGCGACGCACGCGTGCCGCCAGGCTCGGCCACTTCAAGCAACTGTCCGATTATGACTGGCACTGGCCTCGCCGCATCGACCGCGCCGCCGTCGAGGATTTGATGACCCTGTCCTTCATGAACGATGCCGCCAACATCGTCTTTATCGGCCCCAACGGCGTCGGGAAATCGACACTTGCTCGCAATGTCGCTCACCAGGCGCTCATCTGCGGTCACACCGTCCTCTTCCGAACCGCCAGCGAGATGCTCGGCGAACTCGCCGCCCTCGACAGCGACGCAGCCTTGCGCCGACGCCTTCACCACTACGCCGCCGCCGACGTTCTTGCGATCGACCAGGTCGGGTATCTGTCCTACTCGAACCGTCATGCGGACCTGCTGTTCGAGCTCATCAGCCGGCGCTACGAAAAACGCTCAACCATCATCACCACCAACAGACCCTTCGCTGATTGGTCGGAGGTCTTTCCCAATGCCGCCTGTGTCGTCAGCCTCGTCGACCGCCTCATGCACCGATCCGAGGTGATCTCCATCGAAGGCGATTCCTACCGCTTCAAGGAAGCGGCCGAGCGATCAAAGGCACAGCGCGAAAAACGCACCAGCCGCTCCTCCGGCGAAAAGGTGCCCGCGGCATGAAACCAGATCCTCAACCGTCCGGCCTCAGTCGTGGTATCCACTTCCTCATCAATCCCGAATGGACACCCCAACAGGCGCTCACTGTCTTCGAGCTCCTCAACGATCTCGCCGATAGCATCTGGTCTCACTACGGCGTCCAACTCCAGGAACTTATCCAGGAGCAGCAACGAACACCGACCGATCACAGCGATATCGAAAAAGCCCCGTCCTCGTTCTAAAGCACACATCCTCGACACTCGGCGGCCTGCAAAGGCCGCCTTTTTGTTCCGTCCACAAGCACCAAACGCTTGTCGTCGTTTAAACGCGCTTTTGAAAAGCCATCAACACAAATGCCCGCGAAGCGCGTTGATCGCCTGAGTTTGCTGGCGGATCAAAAGGGCGCGCGTCCTCAGCACCATGGCCGCTGCTTGTTGATCAGCCGATTTGATCGGAACGAAACGCATGGTCTTGCGGGTGACGGCTTCGCTGATCGCTTCGGCGTCGGCGGCGTCCGTCTTGCCCCGTTTTACGAAGGGCTTCACATAAATCGGCGGGATCAAACGCACGTCGTGACCGAGCGCCGCGATCTCACGCGCCCAATAATGCGAACCGCCGCACGCCTCCAAACCAACTAGACACGGCGGAAGCTTTTCGAAAAAGCCCAGCAGCTCGGCTCGACGCAGTTTGCGATTGAAAATCGGTGCGCCTTCGGCATCGGCGCCATGAATTTGAAAAACGTTCTTGGCCAAATCCAGGCCGATGGTGCTAACCTGCTTCACGGAACGGCTCCCTTCCTTGTGGCGTTGCTCGCAACGACCACGTTTTGGCACTTAGATGCTGTCGGTAGCGGGGCCGTGTTCCACACCATCAATCTGGGGTTCTTCCGCATATTTGGTGCAGGGACTACTTTTTCGGATGTCCCTTTGTCCGGTTGGGTCAAGCGGCTGCCAGCAGTCGGCTCCGGAGGAGTGGATAGGCGGCGCGCCCGTACATCTGTCGCTTGATCGTCTTGAGGCGGTTGATCTGGCCTTCGACCGGGCTTGTGCTCCAGGGCTGGGTGATTGCCGCCCGGACAGCCTCAATGTCACGGCCGATGCCTGCTGCAAGGGAGGCCAGCTCACTACCCGTGGCATCGGCGATCCATTGCTCGAGACCGGCATCATCGTCGCCGCGTATCACTGCAGCAAAACGGCGGGCGAGTTCGCCCGCGATCGAAAGCTCCGGCGCATTTTCATGGAGATGGTGGAGGAACCGCTCGGTCTGCTCATCCGAGAGATGTCGGGTGTTCGCTCAGCAGCCATGCACAGTTCCGACGCGATGGCGGCCGCCATCGCGAATTTGGTGGAGCGGTCGGTGGCCGCTCCTTGCGGGCGGCGGTCCACCTGTAGACGGTCGCCCTGCTGCCTGCAAAGCCGCGGTGCTTGATTTCGGTCCACAGCTGCAGCCCGTTGTGCTGGCCTTCCTCCCAGCGCTTCTCGAGGTAGTCTCGAAAAGGATCCATGAGGACGGAGCGCGCCGGCGGCCGCCGGTGCTCAGGCTCACCGCCCGCTGCAAGCCAGCGTTCGACAGTTCTGACGTTCATGCCAATCCGGGGGGCAATCTCGCGCGGCGACAGGCCGGAGTCCCGCAGGTCAAGGATCTCGGCATAGAGCTCACGGCGCTGGTTGCGCCGCGACCGACGCAAGCAATCAAGTTTCGGGGAAGTTTCTGCCTGTGGTTCCGGCTCGGCTTCGGCGTTTCCCGCCATCTCGGACACCATGGCCTTTCCGGCGGAGCTGACCGCCTTGCGATGGCGACCGACGGCCAGTCGCAACGCTTCGCCCAGGTTCTGGAGGAGATGCCAGCGGTCGGCGACCTGCGTTGCATCGGGCGCACCGCGACGGGCGCCCTCAGCATAAACGCCCGCACGATCGCGAGCGATGATCTCGATGCCAGGATAGCGTTCCAGCCACGACGCGACCGTATCGGCATTTCGATCCGGGCAATAGATCCAACACGCGGTTGCGCTCCAGATCGCAGATGATCGTTCCGTAGCGCTGCCCCTTGCGCCAGGCCCAGTCATCGATGCCGACCACACGCGGCGCTTGCGGCGGCTCGAACCCGGCCGCGCGGACCATCCGCAACAGTGTGTCGCCGCTTACCGGCATGGCGAGTCTGTCCGACAGGCGTGAGCCCGGCTCACCACCCGCCGCGAACCCGATCGCCAGCTGGCTTTCGCCGAGCCGAACCGTGCGCCAAGCTTTCGGTTGAACCGTCTCAGGAAGCCTCTCGGTGAAGATCCGTCGCATGCATTGTGAATTCGCGCATCGAAACCGTCGTACGTGGAGCCGGATTTCGACAACCCGCCCCTGCCACGGCAGATCGCTCAACCGGCGCATGTAGTGACTGTGGACGCGGCGGGTTCGGCAGCCGCAACATGGACAGCACGAGTCCATCGCCTTCGGCCGGGCAACAAGTACAACCCTGTCAGCCTACGGCAGAATTTGGACAATCGAAAGCTCGGGCGAAATCAGCGAGCGGAAGGCATGGAGCACGGGCAAATCACGGCGTCGATTGCGATTCCGGCTCTAGAACTTATTCGCACCGTCCGTGAATCCCGCAACCTGCACCAAATATGCGGAAGAACCCTTTCTGCTGCGGTTGATCGCGGCCGGGCCCTACAAGATCCACACCGTGCTTACCGACAACGGCTCGTGCTACAAGTCGAAAGCCTTCGCCAGGACCTGCCGCGAGCTTGGCCTCAAACATATCCGCACAAAAGCCTTATACGCCCAAGACCAACGGTAAGGCAGAGCGCTTCATTCAGACTGCACTCAGGGAATGGGCCTACGCCATTGCCTACCCGACCTCCGATCATCGTGCCGGAGAACTTCCCGTCTGGCTGCACCGATACAATTGGCATCGACCTCACGGCAGCCTAAAGTCCAAAACACCAATCAGCCGCCTCGGCCTAACCGAGGACAACCTGTTGAGGCTCCACATCTAGGTCGATTCGCGTCTCCATATCCATATGGCGGCACTGCGACCGGCCCCGGTCTCGTCTATCCCTGTCATCACACCCTCCGCCGTTGTCGTGCAGAGGGTGAAACTTGTCCTTAAATCAAGTCCGGTGCCTGGCTTTGTCATAGCCTGCTAAGCGTCGACCACGGTCAGTTCGCGGTCGTGTGCGGTAAGGATCTCGTAGCCCGACTCAGTTACGACCCATGTCTCACTGAAGCCCACTCCTGGAGTGCCGGGCTTGTCGATTGCAAGAACAGTATGAAACGTCATGCCCGGCTTTAATTCCAAATCGATTCCCTCGCGGATAAAGTATAGCTCTTCGCCCCAAGTGGGAGGGAATCCCAACCCAATCGAATATCCGTACATTCGTGTAGCGCTTGGTGCAGGACTGACGTCATTCATTCCGACACCGATTTCGCGCGCTATATCGTGTCCGTTGCGGCCTGGCTTGACCGCTTGAAATAGTAAATCCAATGTCTCATTGATTGCTTTGGACCGCGCCTCGACTAGTGGAGATGGCTTGCCGACGGCCACTGTGTGACAGATAGCACTGGTATATCGTTGATAGGCCGCTCCGAACTCCAGCTCAACTGTATCTCCAACTTGAATTGGAGTTCGCTTGAATGTGGTGTGCAAAAACCAATTGCGCTGCCCGGCTGACACAATAGGTTGGGTGCTAAAGTATTCACTTCCCTCGTTTATGAGGGAATGATAAATTACCGCAGCGATTTGGTTATCAGTCACTCCAGCTCGGATCATTGGCAAAGCAGCGTCGAGCGCTTTCATCGTGATGTTGGCAGAGCTACGCAAGTAATCTATCTCTGCTTCAGACTTAATCATCCGTGGCTGCCCAACCACATCTGAAGCATCAAGGAGCGATGCATTAGGTAAAGCGCGCTTCAGACCCTCGTAAAGATCGACACCAAGTCCTGGTTTCTTGATCTCCACGCCGATACGCTTGTTCTCGAGCTTTCGTTCTTTCAAGATATCCGCCAGGCCATTTGCTGCGCCTCTTTCATCGGACCAAGGGACGCCGCGGACGTCTCCCACCCAGCTCGTAAGAACAGCCGGACCAATCTCCAACTGGTGCATGTGCAGTACAGGCTCACCTTCCCGAGGAAGCACCATACATTTATACCAACCCGAACCGAAACTTTGGTATCCGCTTAGGTAGCTCAAGTTTGGAGTAAATGTTATAAGAAGGACATCAAGTCCCCTCGCATCCATAATATGTCTAACTTTCTCCACTCTGAGCCGATACTCCGACTCGGAGAAAGAAAGTTCCTTTGTCATGGGAAGTTTGGACAGTTCCTCGACATACTGATCATAGAGCATTCTGAGCCTTCTTTCTTCCGGGTCTGCTCCGGGCTGGTTGGAGCAGCCATACTGAGTGCGTCTCTTTTTAAGCACCTCCCGCAGGTCAGTTCAGCGAACCTGTGGGGATGTCTCTGGAGTCCTGAGGTGATGGCTTCGTCAGCAAAAACACCTCTTCCTCCCTCTCATCACTTGGAGCCGACGGCATCATAAGGAGCATCCTTTCGCGCATTTCGATCAATTTACCCAGATTGATGCAATATCTGGTGCAGAATAAGGAGGATTTGAAATAGTGCCGACAGGCCTGCGCATCCCTCGGGCGATCCGCCCCCCGATTCAGGGCGTTCGTGTTTGGCCTTCGCGCGCGAGCATATGCACCCTGGCCGCCAAGTTGGGCTCCGTGACGCTGGTTGTTAGCGAGGCGGCCGCCGCATGTGGCCGCATATGGACGGCCGCAACATAACCGCTGATATGTTCTGGAGAACATATCAGCGGCTACAATCAGCTCTACAAGGGCGGCGCCATTCGAGAAGCTGCCTGCCTGGCCCATCTGCGTCGCAAGATATTCGACGTTCACGACAGCCAGCCGACCGAGCTCAGCACGACGGCGATGGCCGGTATCCAGGCGATCTACCGGATCGAGGAAGAGATACGGGGGCTGCCGCCCGCCGACCGATTGGCCGCACGACGAAGTCGGACCCGACCACTGGTCCGTGCGCTGCGACGACAGCTCATGCGCCAGGGCAAGGGTTTGTCGCGCCATGCCGATATCGCCAAGGCCTTCGCCTATGGCACCAAGCGATGGCGCGCGTTCAACCGCTTCCTCTACGATGGCCAGCTCGAGCCCGACAACCTGATCGCGGAGCGTGCCATTCGTGGATTTACGGTCGGAAGGCGCAACTGGCTTTTCTCGGGCAACTTCGCCGCGGCGGAGCGGTCAGCGGTCGTGCTCAGCATCATAGAAACCTGCAAGCTCTGCGGCGTCGATGCCGAAGCCTACATGGTCCGCCCTGAACAACGGTTAAGCCATTGACACGGCATGGTCGCGGAGACGGGGGGAAGTATCCGGTTTCGCGGCTGAAGCAGCAAGCGCCAGCAGGATGAGCGCACGCCAAAGCGCCAGCGTGGCGAGGATGAGGCGCAGATTGTGGCCTGCGGCCACGAGCAGCGCATTGATGGCGTCGCCAACATGGCCGAGAAGGAAGTTCCGGTCCAGCCTCCCATCGGTTTTCATTTGGCCGATGGTGGCCTCGATGGCCGATCGTCGCTTCAGTTCCCGCTTCATGGTGGCCGTCAGGCCGCGCCGATGGCCGGCGATCATCACCGAGCCCGAGCCTTTGTAGTCGTGGCCGCGATAGCCCTTGTCGACATAGATGCGGTCCGGGTCGACGCCGCCGATCTCCACCGCCTGATCGACGGTCGCGGCGAGCGTATGGCCGTCATACGGATTACCCTCGAAGGATTTGGCGGCCAGCACGAGGCCTTCCCGGTTCGTCGTTGCGATCCCGACCTTGCAGCCAAACTCGTAGGGCGTACGGGCTTTGCCTTTCGAGATACAGACCACCTCGGGCGCATGCAGTGAATAGAGCTTGTTCTTGTCTTTCGGCTTCTGGACCAGCAGCCGCTCGACCAGCCCGAGCAATCGAGCAAACCTGACCTCGAGTTTGGCATTGCCGGCGATCTTGCGGCTGATGTCGCGGAACACGCGTCCGAGATAGGTGCGCAGGCGCTTCAGTTCGTGTCGCATCCGGCGGAACTGCCGGGCGTGGGCATAGCGGCCGGCGCGAACCGCCGCGGCCTTGGCGAGTCGGGTGTGGCTCTGCCTGAGCACGACGCCATGCCGCTTCGCCTGGCGAACCAGTATCTGGATGGCCTTCAGGTAAAGCCGGCTGTCGGTCGGATGGGCGATCGCCTTCGGCTGCACCGTGGTGTCGATGGTGATCCGCTCCAGCGAGTTCGGCTTGGCCGTCCCGGTGTCGAGTGCAACCTCGACGCTCGCCTTCAGCATTTCCTCAAGCCCCTCCGGCCCGATCCGCTTGCGCCAGCGCGTCATCGTGCTGGCGTCGATCGGCGCCTCGTGCTGGAAGAACTCGAAGCCGCAGAAATACTGCCAGTAGGCATTCTCCACCCAGCGATCCACCACCTCCTCGTCCGACAGGTCATGGACGTGCTTGAGGTAATGCAGCCCGACCATCAACCGCGTCGGCTTGGCCGGCCTGCCGACCGGACGGCAGAAGCGGCCGAACGTCTCATCGAACCGTGCCCATGGCATCAGACCTGAAAGCCGGACCAGCGGGTGCCTCATGTTGATGATCGCGTCCAGACGTTCGCGGAAGAGGTCATTCCTGTTGCGTGACGGACGGGATGGCAGCATCGCGAAAACACCGGAAAGGGACAGGATCGGATTCGATTTCCGGCATTTTCCAATACTTCAAACCCCTTGGGAATCCCTGCAACGCTATAGTCTTCCATGGTTCGTCCTCCTGGCATGCTGGCGTGAGGATAGGCTCGACGAGCAACCCTCGCTTCAACACTGCCAGTGTAGGGCGAACCACCTCACAGCCGGCAACCAGAAAGGACATAAGGTCTTACGCTGCGCCCGCTTCAAGCCTGATCGGGGATCGCGGATAAGACAGCGCCTGGTTCCGCCAAGAACTCCAAGCCAAAGGCATCGTGCCCTGCATCCCGTCGAGCCGCAGCCGCAAAGTCCCTTACGCCTACGACAAGACACTCTATCGCCAGCGGCACAGGGTCGAGAACCTATTCGCCAAGCTCAAGGACTGGCGACGCATCGCAACGCGCAACGACCGATGTGCCCACACCTACTTCTCCGCCATCTGCATCGCTGCAGCCGTCATCTTCTGGCTTCGCCAAAGCAGGTGTGAAATCCTGCGCCGGCTTTTTCCATGCACCTGATTTTGGGCTGACGGCGGGAATTCAAACCGGGTGGGCCGGAGTGCGGATTGCAGGCAAATCTCAGCCACGGGTGCCCACGAGCCTTTCCTTCTCTATCCGCGCCGCCTCGTAACCAAGGGTCCTGACGATCGCTAAGGCGGCGGTCGCTTCAAGCTGGGACCGCAGTCCGGATAAATGACGTCATCGAAAGCAGCCTGGCTTCACTCTTGCAACATCCTTCCGAGCGCCAGAAATTGCGGTACGCTGATCGGATCGTTACCCACGCTCGACCCGACTGGATGCGACGCGAACCTCGCGACCACCATTTCGGCCTCAGGGGCGATGTAGAGTCGCTGCCCGTGCATGCCCTTGCCTTCGAAAGCACCAAGCTCGTTGTGCGAAACGTACCACATCGCGCGATAAGAGTAGCCCCGCAATAGATCGGAACCAGTCTTTGCAAACTTGGCCGGATCGTCACCGCGACGGATCTCATCGATAACAGATGCGGGGATCAACTGGCTTCCATGCCAATCACCCTCACGTCGAATGAGCTCGCCGAAACGAGCCATGTCACGCAGCGTTGCCGACAAGCCGCCTCCGGCCATTGGCGTACCGACTGAATCAATGAGCATATAGCCATCTTCTTCACAACCTAACCGCGACCACAATTGTTGATGAAGATAATCGGCGAGATTAAACCCGGTCACCTTCGCCATTGCCCAGGCTATAACGTCGCTGTTAACAGTTTTGTACGCAAAGGCGTCGCCGTGCATACCTTCCTTGCGCAGCGCACGCAAGTAGTCGTAGAAGTTAGTTGGTACGTCAGAATGCGCGGGGCGCGGACGCATTCCGCAGGCAAGCATGTAAGTGCGAACGCCCGATGTCGGGTCTGCATAATCTTCTGTATATCCAACGCCAACTTGCATATCCATTACTTGGCGGATCGTAGCATCTTCCCACGCAGTACCCCGTAGCTCGGGAACATAGTGCGGGACTAATTTCGATTCATTTAGGATCCCTCGGTAAATCAAATCGGAAGCCAATGTGCCAACATAGACCTTCGTCACTGAATACAGAGCGTGCGCCAGCGATGGCTCCGACGCGCCAAAGTAGCGCTCATAAATTATGCGCCCTCGATGCAAAACGACAATGCCGTCGGTGTAGGTGTCGTACAACGCATCTTCGAACCGTGTTGTCCTGCCATTCAGATCGTCGAATTTCAATTCGTTGATTTCGTGGGCTCTGTCATACCGCTCGAAATGAGATGCCGCCTTGTTTCCCCGACGCACGTTTACAGTCGCGCCGAGTTCCCGCAAATGCGAAAGCGTCCAC
Source organism: Mesorhizobium sp. M0088 (assembly GCF_040322895.1). Lineage (NCBI taxonomy): Bacteria > Pseudomonadati > Pseudomonadota > Alphaproteobacteria > Hyphomicrobiales > Phyllobacteriaceae > Mesorhizobium > Mesorhizobium sp. M0088. The sequence goes on along the minus strand of NZ_JAMYUI010000030.1, from coordinate 70,438 downwards.
CGGATCTGAGGAAAGTCAAGAAATTGATCCCTTTCAAACGTGATCCGCTTGTCCGGCGAAGGCGGAAATCCTTGCATCCACCCGAGTAACCGAGGATCTGAATCCATTCCGCCAAGATATCTATCGTCACCGGCGCCAGAAAGACCATACGCCTGATTTTTATCAGCGTGCACGTCTTTGCTCATCTAGATCTCCACATTTGTACATTCCACGTGATCATGTAAGTAAGTTAAACTGCGAAAAAGTGACCACAGCGTCCCTGCATGAAGCCTAAACATCTCGACCCGGCCTTCCCAATAACCTGCCAAATCCAAAATCAATTGGCAGGGCAGCTGAAACATAAGCCTCGCAGCCGACCATAATGGCCTGCCTGCCTACGTGTCCTCCGAAGGAGCGTCGGCACAAACTGCATTCGCCAACCCGCTCGAAAGATTGAACGGCGAAATCAGGCGCCGCACCGAGAAGCGATCTTTCCGCCTCGTGGGTGTCTTGCTCCTCGACCAGGATAATTGGGGCCTCAGGCGCGCCCGATACGAGGGACTCAAAACCATCGCGCCCTCGGGCTGATCACGCCTCGTCAGCCTGCCAGCCGAGGCTCCTGAGCTAGCAGGCCCGCAACCAAGACATGGGCGACGGTCAGTGCCAGCTACACCACTCCAGGGGGCAGCAGCTGATTTTGCCGTCCGGTTTCAGTCGAACACGCCGCTTGCACCTTGCGCCGGTGCTCATGGAGCCCTTTCCTCCAACCTTTTTGCTCTTAACTCCAATGCGTGCCAAAGCGAAGAAGCAAACGATCGTGCGCCGAGCACAGCAACACGGGTTTCACTGCGGCGGATGACGAAACATATGGTATGCTCTAGGGCTGTGCGTGTCGCTTTCCCCGGACCGAAGTCGGCAAGATCGATGTTGATCAGTTTCTCCAGAAATGCGTCGATGGGCCACGTGCCGGCACGGGACTTAATTTCGACCGTTACCCACCCACCTGTCTGCTCGGTCACAGAGCAACCGGGGGCCGCCACCTTCAAAGTCATGGCAAAGTCTTCGTCCGCGCGGCCTTCGGTCTCGATCATCCACTGATCCGGCCCGGTCCAGAAAGCTGACACATCGTGACCTGCTACCCAGCATCCCGGCCCAGGCAATTTCAAACCGAACGGCTTGGGCTCAAGGGCTCCCCTGCGAAGCGTTAAGGAGGTAAGCGCCAAGTTCTTGCTCTCACAAAGTTCTAATACTGGAAGCATTGCACTACGAGGCTTTTCGGCGCCGAGCGCCATGAGCGGCTTCAGATTAACCACGCAAACGCACTCCTTGAGCATCCACGAAAGGCGCCGATACGACGCGGAGGCGTACATTTTCTCCTTCGACCGGATTCGACGCCACGATCACCTCGTCCAGCCGTTCAATACCGTTCTTGACAAAAGCGAGTCCGATCATCGTCCCTACATGGGGTGAATAGCAGGCCGATGTGATCCAGCCCTGGTCGTTATCGTGATTGAATGCTTCCCCTTCGGTGAAGAGATGTGCTCCGACAACGATCTTGTCCCTCGGCTCGACAGGTTGGAGACCCACCAGGCGCCGCGTATCCCCCGCAAGCCCTTCGCGACGAGACATGATCGCGCCAATGCAATCCTTCTTTTGGGAAACCATTTTGCCGAGCCCGAGCATTTCGGCGGTGGTTTGGCCGTTAAGCTGGGCTCCACCTACGTGACCCTTTTCCGTTCCTAGGACGGACAGCGCCTCGACCCCGAAAGGCGTTACTCTCAGATCAGCACCAATTTCCATCAATCGTTCCATCAGCGCGTAGCCGTAGCGGGTAGGCACCGCGATCTCGTAGCCAAGTTCTCCGACAAAGGAGACGCGGAAGAGCCGCGCCCGCAGACCGTCGCAGACCTGTAGCTCCGCGCAGGCCATAAAAGGAAACGCCTCATTCGAAAGGTCGAACCCGTCAACGATACGGGTCAGCAGCGTTCGCGAACTCGGTCCCGCAACAGCGATCTGCGCCCATGCCTCGGTCGTGGAAATCAGCTGTACGTCAAGCTCCGGCCATAAGCATTGCCTGGCGAAATCCATATTGCGATAAACCAGCCCAGCATTGGCCGTGGTTGTGGTGACCACAAAATGATCCTCGGCCAGCCGCGCGCACGTGCCGTCGTCATAGGCGAAGCCATCCTCGCGTAGCATCAGACCATAGCGAACGCGGCCGACCTTCAACGTCGATATCATGTTGCTGTACAGGTGGTCGAGGAACTTCCCCGCATCGATGCCCTGAACGTCGATTTTTCCGAGTGTCGACACGTCGCATAGGCCCACCGAGCTACGCACCGCCTTGGCCTCGCGATCTACGCTCTCGCGCCAATGCCTTTCCCCCTCACGGCGAAAATACTCGGGTCGCCGCCATGGGCTAGATTCATCAAAAACCGCACCCTGGGCTTCGGCCCAGCTGTGGGTCGGCGTAAGGCGGGGTGGGCGGAAGTGCGATCCAATATCGCCGCCGCCGAGGACAGCCAGCGCCACGGGAGTATAGGGCGGACGAAAGACCGTGGTTCCGGTTTCCGAGATTGTCTTTCCAGTGAGCTCCGCCATCACGGCGAGCCCAGTCACATTGGCGGTCTTGCCCTGATCCGTCGCCATGCCCATGGTCGTATAGCGTTTCAGATGCTCTACCGACCGCATGTTCTCAACATACGCGAGCTTGATGTCCTTTACTGTCACGTCGTTCTGGAAATCGACCCATGAGCGTTTTGTGCCCGGCACGTGAAACACCGGCGCAATGGCATATGCGTCGTCGCCCGGACACGGCAAACTAGGCAATTTTGCAGTTATCCCAATGTCCTCCAACGCACCTCTCGCCGTTTCCGCGCCGGACTGCAGCGCTGCCGCGGTCGAAAAGCACCCCACAGCAGCGCCCGCCACAAGCAAGCCTGGCGTTTCGTTCTGCTTGGGCAGGAACGCCAGCAATTGATCATTCCAGGTAGGCTTACCGCGATGATGCGAAGCCAGATGCACGTTCGGGTTCCAGCCACCCGCGACGCCAAGCCCGCCGCATTTGATCTCTTCGGTCCTGCCGTTTGCCAAAACCTCAATTGACTTCAAGCCAAGTCGGCCGCGCGATCCAGTCACCATGGCCCCCGCGATCAGCCGGTAGTCACCACGAGCCTTCGCCTCAGGGCGCACGTCGATTACCGCAGCGATCTGGACGCCCTTGGCCGCGAGATCCAGGGCGGTACGGTGACCGTCCTCGTTGTTCGTGAAGACAGCGACCTTGTCGGAGGGGCACGCCGCCCAGCGATTTGCGTATGCGCGCATCGCGCCGGCCAGCATGATGCCAGGACGATCATTGTTCGCAAAGGCGATGGGCCGCTCTATCGCGCCTGCAGCCAACACTGCGCGTTTCGCGGTGATGCGCCAAAATGTCTGGCGGACTCGGCCACCGGGCTCAGCGAGATGATCCGAAACACGTTCCACTGCACCGTAGATGCCGTGATCATAGACGCCGAAAACCGTGGTACGGGTCATCACCCGAAGACGCGGCAGGCTTTCGAATTCTGATTCTAACCCTGAGATCCAATCGGCGACCGGCACCTCGCCCAGTGTTTCCGTCTCGCACAGGAGCCGTCCGCCCAAGCGGAAATCCTCTTCCACCAGGATCACACGGGCGCCCGAACGAGCTGCCGTCAGCGCCGCAGCAAGCCCAGCCGGCCCCCCGCCGATCACGAGGAGGTCGCAATGCAGGAAGCCCCTGTCATAGGCATCGGGATCGGGCTGCATTGAGATCTTTCCGAGCCCCGCAGCTCTACGGATGGCGGGCTCGTAAACCTTCTCCCAGAAGCTCTTCGGCCACATGAAGGTCTTGTAGTAGAACCCCGCTGTGAAAAGCGACGACAACAGGTCGTTGATAGCCATTGCGTCGAAGTCAAGCGAGGGCCACCGATTCTGGCTTCGCGCAACCAGCCCCTCGAACAACTCAACCGTTGTCGCGCGGGTGTTGGGCTCTTGCCGGGCACCGGTACGCAGTTCGACTAGAGCATTGGGCTCCTCCGAGCCTGCAGTCAGCACCCCTCGGGGACGATGATATTTGAAGCTGCGCCCCACCAAGCGAACGCCGTTGGCTACGAGGGCCGAGGCGAGCGTGTCGCCAGGATGGCCTTGATAGCTTCTACCGTCGAACTTGAAGTTAAGCGTTTGTGACCGGTCGATTAATCCGCCCGTAAGCCGAGTCATGGTTCGCTCCTCGCTCGCGCAAGAGCAATGTCCCGCGCCAACTCCGCTCCGAGAATCTCATGTGTGACCGTGTTGCGCGTAACCACTAGACAGGAACGGTCGCCCTGCTCGTGAAACCACAGCTCGCGGTGAGTGCCTGCCGGATTCTCACGCAAATATACATAGTCATAAAAGGCGGACTCAGCAGCCGGTGCAGACGGGTCTGGGCGCTCGATAAGCCGGGCGTCACCGAGATAGATAAATTCTCTTGCATCGCGCAAGCCCAGAAGTGGATGGGGGATCAGCATTTGGCCTCACTGCAATTGCGGCTGCGCACCCGCGCCCAGTTCATCGATTAATAGTCCTCTCGCGAATCGATCGAGTCGGTAGGCGCGCGCGGTCTCATGAGGAGTATCGGTAGCGAGCAGATGGGCAAAAGCGTAGCCACTGGCGGGCGTAGCCTTGAAGCCCCCTACGCACCAGCCTCCGTTGAAATAAAGGCCTTCAACGCCCGTTCGGTCGATAATCGGCGAACCATCCATCGACATATCCATAATGCCGCCCCATTGCCGCAGAAGTCGCACGCGTCCAATCATCGGCATAATGGCCATGGCCCCTTCGCATACCTCCTCAAGCAAGGGCAGATTGCCGCGCTGTGCGTAGGAGTTATAGCCGTCGATATGCCCACAAAATACCAAGCCTCCTTTGTCGGATTGGCTTACGTAGAAGTTCCCAGCGCCGAACATGATCACACCCGGAATGGTGGGCTTTAGGCCCTCCGTCACGAACGCCTGCAAGACATGGCTCTCGATCGGAAGTCGCATGCCCGCCATCGCCATCACGCGGCTAGAGGAACCTGCCACCGCCACTCCGACCTTAGAAGCACCTATGTAGCCGCGCGACGTGTCCACGCCGCGGATCTTGCCGTCGACGATCCGAAAACCCGTGACCTCGCAATTCTGTATGATATCCACACCCCCCAGATCGGCGCCACGAGCGTACCCCCATGCAACAGCGTCATGTCGTGCCGTTCCGGCGCGCGGCTGCATAAAGCCGCCATGGATCGGAAAGCGTGTGCTGTTGTAGTTTAGGAAGGGCACCATCCTTTGTAGTTCCTGCCGGCTCAACAACCGGGCGTCCGCGCCGGACAGCATCATCGAATTGGCGCGGAGCCGATAGTTGTCGAGCTCCCAATCCGAGTGAAAGAGGTAGATAACGCCGCGCTGCGAGACCATCGAATTGAAATTCAATTCCTGCTCCAGTCCCTCCCAGAGCCTCAGCGAAAACTCGTAGAAAGGCCCATTCCCCGGCAAAAGGTAATTGGAACGAATGATTGTCGTGTTTCGGCCAACGTTTCCGGAACCAAGCCAACCCTTCTCCAATACAGCGATACGGGATTGGCGGAATGATTTGGCTAAATAATAAGCTGTCGCAAGGCCATGCCCGCCTCCGCCCACTATGATATAGTCGTAAAACGGCTGCGGATCGGGATTGCGCCACAAAGGCTTCCACCCAGAATGACCTTTAATCGCCTCAGCAAAGACGCGAAATCCCGAAAATCTCGTCAATGGAGTCCCCGATAATACAAGAAGAACTACTATCTTAATACAAGAAGAGCTACTATCTCGTCATTGAAACGAGACGCGTCCTGCCGAATCTGATGGCGAAGAATAATGCTTGGGAGCAAACTGAAGACGCACAAAAGATGTCGAAAATGCGCCACCTGCATCAAAAATCCGCGGCGTATGATGTAGTTGTTTCACGTAGGAGACACTTTGGCTCTGATGGCGTTTTTGCAAGACGACGGCTCGACACATGAGGGAGCAGCGTAGTGCCGAGGAGCTCGCAGAGTCGCTTTGCGCGCTCGCGCGAGGGGCAGTCCTCTCACTTTGCGCGCTCGCGCGAGGGGCAGTCCTCTCAACAGTGATCCGCGCTTCCCGGATTGGGAAGATCCGCGCTCAATGACGCGGGCGTATAGCGCGCCGTGCCGATCTTATCACCTCTGGGAGCCTACCGACCAGCTCTGGCAGGACCGGACTGTCGCCGCCGCGGCCGGATGTGCATTCGACGGGGACGAAGTGGATGTTGCAGTGTAATCTAACGCAAGACGGACGTTGCTACGTTATCTCCATCCCGCCCGGATCAAAAGCGAACCGCGCATCGGCAGCGATCGCAGGCAGTATTTCTTTAACAGCGAGGGCCAATCGGGCTATCCTCACTTCTAACGAGACCGGTAACTTCTCCGGGGTCGGCCACGATTTGTTAGCACCGCTGGTCCATCACCATCGCTTTTGTTGCGGAGAAAGTGACGCGATGGAGTGGACGATCTCGATCGAGGGGAAAAGCGCGCTTGGCGATGTCTGTCGCCAAGAAGTTCGGATTGAGAAAAGCGACGAACGCTTGCTCGACGGTGATATCGGCCTGTCGATCGACGACGGCAAGAAAATCATGACGGCCCTGCAAAGCGCGGTCGTGAACCACGAGGCGGATACCTATGCCCTTTCTCGCCGGGTCTGCCCCGATTGCCACACGTTTCGGCCGGTCAAAGACTATACGATGCGCCGAATTCGAACGGTCTTTGGTACTGTGGAGGTTCGCAATCCACGATGGATGCTATGCCAGAACTGTCACCCAGGAATGGTAGCCGCGTTCGCGCCGTTGAAGGAAATCTGTCCGGATCGGGCAACGTCCGACCTGATGGAACTGACGGCGCGACTGGGAAGCATGATGCCGTACCGGCAGGCCGCCAGCGTGCTCGCCGAATTCCTGCCCATCGAACCGACCGAGACTCATGCGACCGTGCGAAAGCGGACCATCAAAGTCGGCGAGCGGCTCGACGCACTGAGGAAACCTGGCGCGCGAGAATGCAGATGGAGGAACGACATCAGCTCGAAATGCAGCTTCCTGGCGATCGACGCAAAGAGTTCGTCATCAGCATCGATACGGCGCACGTTCGCAGCGCCGATCCCAATTCAGCGCGAAACTTCGAGCTCGTCGTCGCCAGATGCGGTCGCGGAGGTCGGGGAGACGTCGGCGGTCGCTACTTTGTCACCGCCAATACTGACCAACCTGCGATACGCGATCGAGCGCTTCACGCTCTTCGGGAAGAGGGGTATTGCGGCTTTGGGGACGTCACCGTGATCTCGGACGGAGCCGAAATCCTGAAGCGGCTTCCGCGCGCCATGCCGAAATCGACGACCCACATCATCGACTGGTTCCACATCGCCATGAAGATCCAGCCCATGCAGCAGATCGCGGATCACGTGATCCGATCCCAGTCTGGTCTCGCTGAAACACTTCCGACCATCGGCAGGGACATCAGAGCCGTGAAGTGGCGTCTGTGGCACGGTGGCGTGGATCGCCCGACCCACGACCTGGAGCAGCTCTTGGCAAGCTTGCATGTCTCGCAAGGAGAAGGCGAGCTCTCAATGGTGCGCCTCCACAGCCTCGGGTCTCAGCTCCTCACCTACATCCGTTCGAACCGCAGTGCGATCGTCAACTATGGAAAGCGCTACCAAGCAGGACTTCGCGTGGCCACGACCCTTGCCGAGTCGGCAGTCAATTCCGTGATCGCCAAACGCATGGTCAAGAAGCAGCAGATGCGCTGGTCTCTACATGGTGCTCACATGCTAATGCAGGTTCGGACAGCCGAGATGAATAGGGAGCTTCGCGACCGACTGCGGACACGATTTCGAGCACCAGAGCCGAGCGTGCCTTCACTATTCAAGCCCAAACCCCCCTACTGTGCGCCGCGTAACCCCGGAGAAGTTACCGGTCTCGTTTGCCTCATAGCGGGCAACAACACCCCCGGTGCAACGAGGAGGTGGTGCAAGCCCAGAGATGGGATGCGAACAAAAAAGCGGCTGTCGTTGAAACATGTCCAAAGACAGCCGTGTGACCCTGCGTGGCTGGGGTTAATGCCATTCGCAGGTCAGGAGGTGCTTGGCGCCGCCGTCTTTCTTGTCCCATGTCCTCTCCGGTTCGTGAAACTGAGCTGTCATGTTTGCACTCCCTTATCCTCAACATCCGGTACAGGATCTAACACATGCTCGGCTGCGGGAAACCGGCGCTCCAGGACCTCTTGTGCATAGGTTCCGAAGCATGTCATCGACGACAAGGATTTGACGGTCACAGGCGACAGAGGCGCCGATGCCGATTGTCGGGACATCGAGTTCGTCCGCGATGCGTCGAGCCGGTGGCTCCGGGATCTGTTCCAGAACGACCGAAAACGCGCCGGCTTGCGCGATGGCCAGAGCGTCCTTGACGATCTGTTCGCCGGCCTCGCCTCTGCCTTGGACCAGATAGCCTCCCAAGATTTTGACCGCCTGCGGCGTCAAGCCGACATGTCCCGTTACAGGGGATGCCACGCGCGGTGAGGAAGGCGATCGTTTCGGCCATTTGAACTCCACCCCCGATCTTGACTGCCGCCCAACCCGTTTCCGTCATCAAGCGTGCTGCGTTTCGAGAGGTTGTTCAGGGACGCTTCGATCTGATGCTCATCACCGCCCGACCGACTTGTGCATCATCTCACCCAGTTTCGCCAGATAAGTTTCGTTCTGAGCGATCCATGGGAACGAGAAGTTAAGCGCAACGAAGTTTCGGAAGGAGGCCTCGATCGAGAAAATAGGACCTGGGAGAAAACTGAAGTCGGATTCTATCGCGTGAAGTAAAGCGCTAGTAGCGTCGAAGCCGACTGGCCCTCGTACCCAGCACATGTACCCGCCGACGGGAGGCGATACAACACATTCACTGGGAAAATGTTTTGCCATTAAATCGAGGCCCCGTTGCATTCTCGCGGCAAGTGTGCCGCGCAACTGCCTCAAATGTCGATCCTGACTACGGGTAGCCAGGAACGTGGCGATCGCGCGCTGGACAATACCATCACCGCTGTTCAGTCCATGTGCATACTGGTGAGTCATCAAACGTCGTGTGTGGGTGCCGGCAATGATCCAACCCAATCCATACGCTGGCGGGAGCGAGGCCATGAAACTCCCGAATTGCACCACGATATCGGACGGATCGTGTTGTTTGAACGAAGGCTGTCTGCTGCCATCGTAGTTCAGGTCGCTGAACATGTCATTTTCGAGAATAAGGACCTGGTGTTGGCGAGCAATTTCCACAACACGGCGCATTGTTTGCTCGGAATAGGTCACGCCTGTGGGATAGTGATTGGAGCCCATAAGCAATGCCACGCGAACCGAATTAGAGCGGACAAGATGCAGGAATTGTTCGGGATCGATGCCGGAGCGCGGGTGGGAATAAATTTCCACCACGGAGAGGCTCTTGCGGTTCAATCCGGCCAGCATTGGAAAATAAGAAGGACTTTCGACAAGAATGACGTCTCCTGGCTTGGTAAATGCGTTGAGGCACATGTCGAAGCACGACATGCCAGTGTTGCCGACAACGATTTCCCCGTGCGCTACGACGCTTCCCCGCCTTGATGCGCGGCGAGAAATTTCATGTCGCAACTGCACGTCGCCTTGTGGTGAATCGCACCCAACAAGCCTGGTCTCGCCTTGGCGCAAAAGCTGGCGCAAAAGCCGGTCTATGTCGTTGCGGTCGAATAGGTCCGGACTTGGGTAGAAGCTGCCGAATGCGCCAAGCTCATTTGAATACCAAATATGTAGCAAAGCCTCAGGCAGATTTTTTACAGTCTCTCCATGGACATCGTGGCCATTCTTCCCTGGTTCTGTCACTGGCGCTGGAACACCGACGACATAGAAGCCCGACCGGGGCCGTGCCTCGCATACCCCCTCAGCCTCCAAGAGCTCGTATGCATGATGCACTGTCATCGGGCTATAGCCGGTATCTTCGCTTAACTGCCGGACAGACGGCAGGCGATCACCGACTCTCAGAGTCCCTGTGCGAATGCCGCGCTTGATGAGGTCAACGACAAATTCGTAGCGGCGCATAGCCACTGTCTTGGAAATATGGGGCATAGGATTGGAGTTCATACCGTAAATGGCACCTGCGATGTCTGCACAAGAAAGCTGTTTTACCTCTAAACGAACAATGTGGCAGTCCGATCTGTTGCGGTGCTAGAGCCTTCTGCACTGCCGTAGTCGGCGATCGAACAATATGGATCCTTCTGGACCGGCAAAATGCACAAAAGCCACCTATTCCGCGGAGCACAGTTTCTGGCAAGGAGGCGTTTCGAGGTTTTGCTTTGGAAGCTTGGCCGTCTGTGCTGAACGAATTCGCTGGAATTTGACACTGGTGCATCTCCAGATTTTTGTTTCTTTTGTCATATTGGCAACGTTCAAATTTGCCAGGCGCTGAGGAAGGTTTATGGAAACGGTCGTTATCATCGGAGGAGGGCTAGCAGGACATCGTGCCGCCACAACGCTCGCCGAGCTGTGTCCTGAGCAGCGCACGGTGCTGATTCATGGCGAGAGCGGGACACCCTATGACAGGCCGCCGCTGTCCAAGGACTTTCTCTTGGAGGGCAAGAGGCCGACCCTGAAAGGGTCTGAGCTGTATGCAAAGGGCGTGGTTTTGCGGGATGGAACGAAGGCCACTCTCATCGACCCTCTTCGACGCATCGTCCATACTGACAACGGTGATCCGGAACACTACGACAAGCTTTTGATCGCAACGGGATCTCGGGTCCGGCAGCTGGAGAACTTCAATGTGGACCCAGCACAAGTTCATTATTTGCGCACCGAATCAGACGCTTTGCGATTACGCGCGGCTCTTGCGCGCGGCCGACGGCTGGCAGTTGTCGGCGGCGGTTTTATAGGACTGGAGGTCTCGGCGATCGCTCGCCGCTTGGGCTGTCAAACAACGGTCTTTGAGCTGGCGCCGCGACTGCTGCCGCGCAGCGCCTCGCTCTCCTTATCAGAATGGGTCGCGACGCGCCACGCGAGCGAAGGTGGTGAGCTCCGTTTGAACTGTGCAAATCTGCACATGTCGAATAATTCAAGGGGTGAGGTCCTTCTGACTTGGGATGGAGGGTCGGCCATTGCTGACATGGTCCTTATTGCCATCGGGATCGGGCCAAATGCGGAAATCGCGGCTGACGCCGGCATCGACACCGCCGACGGGATCGTTGTGAATGCACGCTGCGAAACGTCCGTCCCGGGAATATATGCCGCAGGAGAAGTGACGAACTATCCTGTGCCCGCGCTTGGCCGGCGGCTACGCAGTGAGAGCTGGACTGTGGCCGGCGATCAGGCAGTTGTGGCCGCACAAGTCATGTGCGGTCTGGATACACAGTATCAGGACCTACCTTGGTTCTGGTCCGATCAGTGCGGCGTAACCCTCCAGTCATTCGGGCTGCCAGCCCTCGCAACGCGCCTGTATCGCATCGGGGACGTCGTGAGCGAACGGTGGCTGGAGATTGGCACCGATGACCATGGACGTTTTGTCAGTGCCGTGGGGGTCAACCCCGGTCGTGACATGACGCAGCTCCGGCGAGACGCAAAGGCTGCCAAGCCCATATCTCCGGATATTATGAGCCGGGCCGAGGAAGTCGATCCGTCCGACCTATACCTGGCAGCTGGCTAATTACGGCAATCGGAGTGAACTGTGACAACAGCAGAAAAGAACATAGATACCGCGCTGCAAAATTCTGAATGGATAATACTTTGCGCCCTTTCCGATCTTGAAGAGGATATGGTAACGCCGGTCGAAATCGACGATAAACGGATTGCTATTTACCTGATCGACAACAAAGTATATGCCACCACCAACGTGTGTTCACACGCGTTCGCTCTTCTTTCCGATGGCTGGCTGGAGGGGACTCTTATTGAGTGCCCTTTGCATGGTGCTCAATTTGAAATCACCTCGGGTGAAGTGGTTCAAGGCCCGGCTGACTGCCCGATCACCGTGTTCGAGACGAAGGTGGAAGGCGGCCAGGTCCTGGTGCGTCTTCCCGTAGCGTAAAGTCGCGCCAGAGCAGGCCGAAACTCGCGGTACATTGGTGCGCGAGCAGGTATTCGAGTGCCTATGGCAGCGCCTTGGACAGACGGCGTCGTCTTTCGCACCAGGTGCCATCGGAGATCTGTGACATCGGTTCGGTCGTGTAAGCCTTGGGTTGCATCGACCAGCTCAAGTTGGGGAGGAACGGGGTGGATTACGTCAACGTTGGAAGGACCGGCCTCAAGGTCTCTCGGATCTGTCTTGGCTGCTTAAGCTTCGGCTTAACTGAGCGGCGCTGGGGTTTGAGCGAGGATCAGAGCCGACCAATCATCAAGCGGGCGATCGAAGGTGGAATCAATTTCTTCGATACCGCCAACACGTATGGCCACGGAGCGAGTGAGCAGGTTCTGGGCCGAGCTGTCCATGATTATGCCCGGCGCGACGAGGTAGTGATCGCGACGAAGGTCTACTACCCGATGCGGGCCGATCCAAACGGACGCGGCCTTTCACGCAAGGCGATCATGGCGGAGGTGGAGGGGAGCCTGCGCCGCCTTAACACCGATTATATCGATCTTTACCAAATCCATCGCTGGGACGACGAAACTCCGATCGAAGAGACGCTCGACTCACTACACGACGTCGTCAAATCCGGGAAGGTTCGGTATATCGGTGCATCCTCAATGGCTGCATGGCAATTCTGCAAAGCGCTCCAACTCGCTGGCAATCATGGTTGGACCCGCTTTGTCTCCATGCAACCGCACTACAATCTCCTCTATCGCGAGGAAGAACGCGAGATGCTCCCTCTGTGCGAGAGCGAAGGTGTTGGCGTCTTACCGTGGAGTCCGCTTGCGGGGGGGCGTCTCGCGCGCCCTTGGCAGGAAGAGCCAGACACCCTTCGCGGGCGGACCGACGAATTGAGCGCGGGCAATTACGCCCGAACACAAGAAGCGGACAAGATCGTCGTCGACCGTCTTACGTCGCTATCGCAAACACGGGGCCTCCCTCATGCGCAGCTTGCCTTGGCGTGGCTGCTTTCGAAGCCGGTGGTGACTGCACCCATCGTCGGAGTGACGAAGCCGCAACATCTCGAGGACGCGTTCGCGGCCGTCGGCATGAAGCTATCGGAAGATGAGGTCAAATTACTCGAGGCGCCGTACGTGCCACATCCAGTTTCAGGACTTTAGCTATAGGCGACGGGGACGGCAGCGAGAGCGCGCGACGCGATACGTTCAAATCAATCTCAATCGCGGACGGTCTTTGATTTCCCAAAAGAGTCGATCAAACTTAGGAGCGGTTAATGGTTCAGCGCATGAAATTCTACATCGATGGCATATGGACAGAGCCCACGTCGCCGAACCGAATGGCCGTAGTCAATCCTGCAAACGAAGAGACAATGTATGAGATAGCTCTCGGGTCGAAGGCTGATGTAGATGCGGCGGTCGATGCAGCCAAACGGTCATTCAACGACTTTTCCAACACATCACGCGACGAGCGCCTCGCACTCCTGGGAAGAGTTATCGATGTTTACCGTTCAAGGTTTGCAGACATGGCGGCATCCATTTCCGACGAAATGGGCGCACCTTTGGGGCTTGCAGACAGAGAACACGCTGCAGCGGGCTTGGCCCATTTTGAAACGATCCGCAGTGTCCTTGAGAAGTACAGCTTCGAGGAGACAATCGGCTCGTCGCTGATCGTGCGAGAACCGATTGGTGTAGTGGGGATGATTACGCCGTGGAACTGGCCCATGAACCAGATAGGGGCCAAAGTCGCGCCAGCGCTCGCGGCTGGCTGCAGCATGGTCCTGAAGCCTTCTGAGTTTACGCCAAGTTGCGCATTGATCTTCACAGAGATTTTGCATGAGGCTGGCGTGCCCCGCGGTGTATTCAACCTCGTCAATGGCTTGGGGCCTGAGGTTGGTGTTGCAATGAGCGAGCATCCTGACATCGACATGATGTCCTTCACTGGTTCGACGCGCGCGGGCGTAGACGTGGCCATCCGATCTGCCGCAACCGTCAAGCGTGTCAGCCAAGAACTAGGCGGAAAGTCGCCCAATATCATTTTGGATGATGCAGATCTTGAGCAGGCTGTCGCCAGCGGCGTCGCCTACATGATGCTCAATACTGGCCAGTCATGCGACGCACCCAGTCGAATGATTGTCCCCGCAGCCAAGATGCGGGAGGCCGCGCGCATAGCGAAAATGGCTGTGGACCAGATGAAGGTCGGGGATCCGCGAGCGGTAGCCACCACCCACGGTCCCGTCGTCAATCGGACTCAGTGGGAGAGAATTCAAGCGTGGATTGAAAGGGGTCTTGCAGACGGCGCGACGTTGGTCGCAGGCGGCACAGGCCTGCCAGAGGGCCTTAATAAAGGCTATTATGTTCGACCAACCATTTTCGCGGATGTAACGTCCGATATGGCAATCGCGCAGGAAGAGATTTTCGGCCCTGTTTTGGTGCTGATGAAGGCCGAGGATGAGGCGCACGCGATACGCATCGCCAATGATACTCCGTATGGTCTTGCCGGCTACGTTACGTCTGGATCGGTCGAGCGTGCTCGCAACGTTGCTCGGCAGATTCGAGCGGGCAGTGTCAACATTCAAGGGGTGTTTGCTGATTATGCCGCGCCATTCGGTGGATACAAGAGGTCGGGAAACGGCCGTGAATGGGGAAGATTCGGGATGGAAGACTTCTTAGAGACAAAAGCGATCGCGGGCTACTAAATCGGATGATCAACAGCGTCCCTTCGCGACCGATTAGCGGCGCACATTCTATCCAGCCGGCCGCGATGTCGGTGAGCACGAGGACGCATGAAACTGCGGCGAGCTATGGGCGACGAGGTCCGCCCCACGAAGCCTGACGCAGGATGGGATCTTCCCGTTCCGCCGACGTCCGAGTGGACTATCGGAGGTTCCGTGTCAGGGGGGTAGTGGGAAGAATGGAGAATAATTCCCAATGACCCGACGCTGAGAACCGAGGATCCCTGATGCGATTGTCGACAAGCTCCTGGCCGGCGCGCCTATGCGAAGACGATCTTCGACCCAACGGCTTGATGCTTGATGGACGAACTGAAGAAGGCGGCGGCGGATTATCAACGCCGAGATGGATCACCATCTCCATGGCCGGCAACAGCCGTAACGGCTACCGCAAGAAGAGGATGAAGGCGACAATGGCGCTTTCGGCATCCACCCGCCGACATCTGCACAGCTGCGGTCTCACCCAATTCCGCCGCCGACGGCTTCTCCATGGCCAGGTACTTCTTTGGCGATAGCGTCCACTTAATCGTTTGCGGATACTATCGCCTCAAAATAGGAGGCGGCCCCCGTACGGATACGAAAATACATCGTGCGTCGATTGTTTCGGATAGACGTCATGGCGCCGCAGCGGATGCGCTCTATTCGCTCGTGGTCACACGACGGTTCTACGGCGCTCAAGACAGACTCTTACGTCCGCCTCGGGTGCTTCGTCACCAGGCACCGCCTGTGCCTTGCGCATAAGGGAGCAGTTCGGCCAGCGCTTCCCTGTATCCCGTTGCGATGCTGTGCGCGTGAGCGAATATTGAGAGCTCGGCTTTATAGCGCCTTCCCACGCAAATCACTGGGCGTGACGTCCAATGGTATTGGGCAGAGGTATGGGCGCCCCCCCGTTTGTTGCTTCAACTCCGCCTTTGCACGAGCGATGATCTCTGGATTGCGTATGCAATCTGCCGCCGTAGAAGCCATGACCTTGGCAGCCAATATCATCCCCTTGTGGGCCGCCGGCAGATCGCCTTGAGTGACCAGCTGCCAACTGTGGAAGGACGTGCCAATGGCGAAACAGGCTGTTTGACACTGTACAGTGGGCACGATCCAGCTGACGTCGCCCACATCTGTCGAGCCGAAATCGAATTGGTCTGTCCCTAACGGTAGAAGGCTATCGTGGAGAAGGTTGTCCTTAAGCGAAACATCGCGACCCACGACGCTGGCCAGCGCATCTTCATCCGTAAGCGCCATCTTGCGAAGCTGCTTGGCGAACTCATAGTCAGCCCCATCAAAGGGGGGCGGGCCGACACGGCGCATGTTCTCGTACATAACATCATACAGCGCTTTGTTAGGCAAAATGTTCGAGTAGCCGCCAGTGATTTGCACTTTGACAGATGTCTCGGTCATAAGCGCAGCGCCTTCTGCAATCTTTTGCACGCGCGCGAACACCCGCTCAGCATCTTCCCAGTTCGGAGAACGAATAGAATAAGATGACTCGGCATACGCCTGCACGACGTTGGGGAACTCACCGCCAGCGTTGATAATGGCATAGTGAACGCGAGCGTTTGAGGGCATGTGCTCGCGCATGTAGTTGACGCCAACATTCATTAGCTCGACTGCGTCGAGCGCGCTGCGCCCCAGATGTGGATCCGCCGCCGCGTGCGCTGCGCGACCGGTAAAGGAGAAACGAGCCCACTTTGCGGCGTTGCAGGACTTTGTTAGCACTTCGTTAACCACCGCCGGATGCCAGCAGAAGGCGACATCGAGATCGTTAAAGGCGCCGGCTCTGGCCATAAAGGCCTTACCCCCTCCAGCTTCCTCTGCCGGGCAGCCGTAAAAGCGCACGGTACCTTCAATACGTTCGGCTGCGAGCGCGTCCTTTAATGCAACAGCTGCAAGCGCCGAGCCAGCGCCGAGAAGATTGTGCCCGCAGCCATGACCTGGTCCACCCTCGGTCGAGCTGGGCTCCGTTGCACTCGAGACTTGAGCAAGATCGGGAAGCGCATCGTATTCTCCGAGAATGCCGATTATGGGGCTGCCCTTGCCGAGTTCAGCGATGAAGGCGGTTTTCATGCCGCCGACATTCCTGGTGATACGAAAACCTTCGCGGTCGAGCATAGCGATGTGCTCTGCAACCGAGCGATGCTCCTCAAATGCTATTTCTGGCATTGCCCAGATGCGGTCGCTTAAGGCGCTGTAGTCGGCAGCTTTCGCATTCACGTGACGGACGATTTCATCAAGGCTAAGAGGGTCATTTTCCATAGTTACTGAATTCCCTGAGTCACTGCTGTCGTTCAAGCGGGTAGGTCCTGATTGTTAGAATTAGTCCGCTCTCTGAAGAGCCATGCCCGGTTAATGTACATTCGGTTCTCTCGATGAACTCGGTTCCGCCAAGCGAATTAAGCATTGAGCTCCAACACATCGGTAGATGCAGATCGCAGAAAATCGCATCAGTACAAAGCCACCCTCAGGTGCCTTAGTGACCGTGGCAGCCTGACGCCCACAGAGATAAGGAGCGCGTCTGCGTTAATCCGGTTCTTTGCTTTTGTGAGGCGAGCCGGCGGAGTCCAATAAGCTCACAGGCACGCTAACGCAGAATCTGCTTTGATCGCGATCCTACTTGAGAGTGCCAAATCAGTACACCTGCAAAACTTAGATCACGCATCGTTATAATGCCGTAGCCGAATTCATCCGAAGGGGCATCGACGCCGGAACGCCAGTAGTGCGGTTCGAGCAACGCCGTAAGAATGCTCGTCACTATCTTGCAGCCTCCCGTTGCGTAGTCACCCACGATGTCTTCACGCGCGACCGGCTTGCCATTGCGTCATTGCGTTCTCTCGGAACCGAACGAGTGAAAAGACCCGGCTCGAAGGCCGGACAAGGTTGCGCGGATGGAGGGAGGCACCGGCGCAGGGGAACTTCATTGAACTGGTGTGGTATCGCGAAGAGTCACATCGCTAATTCCCCGCACTCGCCATCTTCCGCCCGGCGGTCGCCTTCTCCAGCCAGCCGAGCTCCATCTCCGGCACGGACGACAGCAGGAGATCGGTATAGTCGTCGAACGGCGGCTTCAGCACCTGGCTCTTCGCCCCATAGCGCACGACCTCGCCGCGATACATGACGGCGATGGAATCGGCGATCGACTTCACAGTCGCGAGATCGTGGGTTATGAAGAGGTACGCCACCTGCTCGATCTGCTGGAGATTGAGCAACAGCTTCAGGATACCGTTCGCCACCAGCGGGTCCAGGGCCGAAGTTACCTCATCGCAGATGATGAGCTTGGGCTTGGCCGCCAGCGCACGGGCAATGCACACGCGCTGCTTCTGGCCTCCCGACAGTTCGGCAGGATAACGGTCGATGAAGCCCTTGCCCATCTCGATTTCCTCAAGTAGCTCCTTGACCCGTCGGTTGCGCTCGGCACCCTTGAGGCCGAAATAGAAGGTTAGCGGCCGGCCGATGATGGTGCCGACGGTATGGCGCGGGTTCATCGCCACATCGGCCATCTGGTAGATCATCTGAAGCTGGCGGAGGTCTTCCTTGGTACGGCCGCCGAGTCGGTTGGAAAGCTTACGGCCCTCGAAGCTGATCTCACCCTGCTGCGGCGGCAGCAGGCCGGTGATCGCCCGCGCCAGCGTCGATTTTCCAGAGCCGGATTCGCCGACTACAGCCAGCGTCTGGCCGGGATGGATATCGACCGAGACGTTCTTCAACACCTTTAAAATGCCATTGCCGTAGGCGGCCGTGACGTTCTTCACCGATAGGATCGGTTTCGGCGTCGGCTGCTTCTCTTCGTGATCGAGACGGTGCACGGAGACCAACGCCTGGGTATAGTCCTGCTTCGGCTCCTTGATGATCTGACGGGCGGTGCCCGTCTCGACCATCTTGCCATGGCGCAGCACCATGATGTCGTCGGCCACCTGCGCGACAACGGCAAGGTCATGGGTGATATAGAGCGCGGCGACACCTGTGGCGTGGATTGCTTGCTTGATCGCGGCAAGCACGTCGATCTGCGTCGTCACGTCGAGCGCCGTGGTCGGTTCGTCGAAAATGATCAGAACCGGCTCGGGGCAGAGCGCCATGGCCGTCATCACGCGTTGCAATTGTCCGCCGGAGACCTGGTGCGGATAGCGCTCGCCAATATTTTCCGGGTCGGGAAGGCTGAGCTTGCGGAACAGCGCCACCGCCCGGCGCTCGGCCTCGACGCGGTTGGCTAAGCCGTGCTTGAGCGAGCTTTCCACCACCTGGTCCATCAGCCGCTGGGAGGGATTGAAGGCCGCCGCCGCGGATTGCGCGACATAGCATACTTCATGGCCGCGCAGTTTGCGAATGCCGTTCGTACCCTGCTTAAGGATATCGCGGCCGTTGAGGATGACCTCGCCGCCGGTGATGCGCACGCCGCCGCGGCCATACCCCATCGGCGAGAGGCCGATGGTGGATTTGCCCGCGCCGGATTCACCGATCAGGCCCAGCACCTTGCCCTTCTCGAGCGTCAGCGACACGTCATCGACGATGGTGATCGTCATCGGCTCTTCGCCGGGCGGATAGGTGGTGGCCTCAATGCGAAGATTGCGGATGTCGAGCAGCACATCAGCCATTGCCGCGCCCTCCCTTGAGATCGGTGGTGCGGTTCAGGATCCAGTCGGCGACCAGGTTGACGGAGATGGCGAGCGCGGCAATCGCCGCAGCCGGGATCAGCGCCGCCGGGATGCCGAAGACGATGCCATCCTTGTTCTCCTTGACCATGCCGCCCCAGTCCGCTGCCGGCGGCTGCACGCCGAGGCCGAGGAAGGAGAGAGCGGAGAGGACGAGCACCGCATAGATGAAGCGCAGCCCGAGTTCCGAAACCAGCGGCGAGAGCGCATTCGGTAGGATTTCGGCGAAGATCACCCACCACTTGCCTTCGCCGCGCAGTTTGGCGGCCTCGACGAAATCCATGACGTTCAAGTCCGATGCGACCGCGCGTGACAGGCGGTAAACGCGGGTCGCATCGAGAGTGCCCATGACGAGGATCAACGTGACCAGCGTCGAAGGCAGGACCGAGAGCACCACCAGACTGAAGATCAGCGTCGGGATTGCCATCAGCAGGTCGACGAAACGGGACATCAACATATCGAACCAGCCGCCGACCACCGCAGCGGTGAAGCCGAGGATTGCGCCCATCGAGAAGGAAAGCAGTGTCGCCAGAACCGCGATAAGGATCGTCGTCTGGGCGCCATAGATCATGCGCGAGAGCAGGTCGCGGCCAAGATTGTCGGTGCCGAAGAGAAATTTCGCCGATATCGGCTCCCAGACTCCGCCGGCGATGTCGCCGAGGCCGTAGGGGGCGATCCACTTCGCAAAGATAGCCACGAGGAAGAAGAGGGTGGTGACAACAAGGCCGATCAGCGCGCCGGTGGGAATACGTCTTGGCATGGTGCTCCTTACCTCGGATGCCTGAGGCGCGGATTGGCGAGAATGGACGCCACGTCGGCCACGACATTGAGGAAGATATAGACGGCGGCGAAGATCAGGCCGACGGCTTGGACCACGGGCACGTCGCGCATGGCGACATGGTCGACCAGATACTGCCCCATGCCCGGATAGACGAAGATCACCTCGACGACGACGACGCCGACCACGAGATAGGCGAGATTGAGGATCACGACATTGATGATCGGGGCAAGAGCATTGGGGAGAGCATGCCTGCGGATGACCTCGAACGCCGTCAGGCCCTTCAGTTCGGCAGTCTCGATATAAGCCGACTGCATTACGTTGAGGATCGCGGCCCGCGTCATTCGCATCATATGTGCGAGGATGCCCAGGGTCAGCGCGGCGCAGGGCAGCGCGATCGCCTTCATCCTGTCGAGGAAGGGCATGCCGTCATAAACGGTAGAAATGCCTGGGAAGATCTGGAACTTCACGGCAAAGAAATAGACCAGCAAGTAGCCAATGAAGAATTCCGGCACCGAGGTGGAGGCAAGCGCCAAGCCCGAGATCAGCTTGTCAACCGGGCGGTTATGATGATGCACGGCGACGAGCCCCAGGATGACGGCAAGCGGGACCGCCGCGATGGCCGCCCAGAAGGCGAGGAACAGCGTGTTCCACAGCCGCTCCCTGATGGACGTGGCTATATCAAGCTTGGTCGTCAGCGCAGTGCCCAGGTCACCCTGCAGAATTCCGAACAGCCAGTGGAAATACCTGACATACGCAGGGTCGTTGAGGCCCATTTCCCTTCTGAGATTCTCGAGCGCAAGCGGCGTTGCCGTTTTGCCGAGAATGGCCTGCGCAACGTCGCCCGGCAGGAGATTGGTACCGGCGAAGATCAGAACCGAAACGGCGACTAGCAAAAGGATGCCCAGCGCAACGCGCTGGGCAATAAGCTTGGGAACCATGGTCGTGCGGCCTCAGGCCTGCAGCCAGCATTTGGACAGTGCGTAGCCGCCCATAAGTTCCTGGTTGCCATCCGTGGCCCAGCCGCCAACCTGCGGCCCTGTGGCATCGATGAAGTCGTTGAACATTGGAAGGATATTACCGCCTTCGTCGCGGACGATCTGGCCCATGTCGGAATAGAGCTTCTTGCGCTTGTCGGCATCGAGTTCACCGCGGGCCTGTACCAGCATCTGGTCGAACTTCTCGTTGGAAAAGTGTGACTCGTTCCATGGCGCTTTGGACTGGTACTCGAGGGAATACGTCATGTCCTGGGTCGGACGGCCGCCAAAATAGCTAGCCTTGAAGGGCATTTTATCGAATTCTGACCAGTAGCCGTCGCCCGGGTCGCGCTTGACCTCGATGGTGATCCCCGCCTTGGCCGCACTCGCCTGGAATAGCTGAGCAGCTTCCACCGCGCCGGGGAAGCCGACGTCGGACGTGTGAAGCAGCACCGATCCCGAGTGCCCTGACTTCTTGTAATGGAAGGCTGCCTTGTCCGGATCATACTTGCGCTGCTCCATTTCGGTAAACAGCGGATAGGTCTTGCTTATCGGCGTGTCATTGCCGAGGGAGCCATAGCCCCCCAGGATCTTCTGGACCATCTCCTCGCGGTCGATGGCATGTTTCAGCGCGAGCCGCAGGTCGTTGTTGTCGACGGGCGCCGTGTCGCACTGGCAAACAAACATATAGTGGCCACGGCTGCTAGCGTTGCGGATGGTGATGGCAGGGAAGCGCTTGAGGAGTTCAACCACTTTCGGATCGACACGGTTGATCATATGGACCTGCCCGCTTTGCAAGGCGGAGTTGCGCGCGGTCCCGTCGTTGATGACGACGATCTCGATCTGATCGGCAAAGCCGCGATCGGCGCGCCAGTAACCTCCGAATTTTTCGCCGCCAGATCGAACACCCGCATCGTGCACGGTGATCTTGTACGGACCGGTTCCGATGCCGGCGGTCGGGTTGTCGTTGCCGCCATTCGGCTGGACCACCACCTGGTGTGCGGTCATTATGAACGGAAATTCGGCATTGGCTTCTTTGAGCGTGAAGACCACGTTCTGGCCGTCGACGGCCATCTTGTCGATGCCCTGCAAAAGCGGGAACGCGCCGGATTTCGAGTTGGGCCCCGCATGGCGCTCGATGGTGGCCAGCACGTCGGCGGGGGTCAACTCCTTGCCATCGTGGAACTGCACGCCCTTACGGATCTTGAAAGTCCAGACCTTGGCATCCTTCGAGGGGCCCCATTCCTCGGCAAGTCCCGGCTGCACCTTTCTGTCTGCGTCCAGCTCAACAACCGTTTCGCCCCACTGACGGCTGAAGATAAATTGAAATGCATCCGTCAGAAGCACTGGATCGAGACTGTCCGTGGCCGCTCCACCCTGCAGCCCGGCTTTGAGCAAGCCCCCCTTCACGGGCCCTTCTGCCATTGCGGCCGTGGCAAGCAGGTTGTTGGCAAACGCTGCACTGACCCCGAGCACTGCGGCCCGACCTAGAAACTCACGTCGGGACAGCTTACCTTTCGCGACGCGCTCGCTGAGAAAACCCATTTCGTCAATCATCTTAGTTCCCCTTTCTCCGTGCATTCGTTGGTTTATTCTCTGCTACCCGCACGAGGGTTGCCTAGCTAGTTAATCGCCGCAGGTCGTGCGATCTTCCAACCTGCGGCTCGTCTCCGAAGAAGGCCTCATATTCCGATCGATAACGGCATGCGAGATTTCCACCAGCGCGCCGATGCCAGCATCGAAAGTGGCACACTTAGCTTATCGAGCTTGGCTGACATCCCATGTTTCAAACCGCTGCAATCAGCCTAGAAGGTCAACTTAGAGGTGTATGTAGAGAGTAGGTCGACGGCTACCGTTGGTTTCCTCGACCGACACACGGTAGGTGTCGACCGATGGATCCTCCTCCGTGCTCCCCACGTCGACGTCGGCGCAGTTTGAGGTCTTAAGCTCCACACTCACGGGATAGCCGCGCACGTAAATCTTGTGCGGATTGAACACGGACTGGCCCGTTTTGATCGCAAACTCCCAGCCGTGCCACGGACATCGAATTATTTCGCCTTCTTGCTCGTACTCGAACTGCCCTGGCGTTCCGCCCTTGACCATTCCGTCGATAATTCCTCTACACAGAGGCGCGGCTTTATGTGGGCAGCTGTTGCGAACGGCATAGTATTCGTTGTTGACGTTGAAGATCCCGACACTCCGGCCTGCTATATCGACAATGCGTCGTCCGCCAACCGGGATCTCGTCTGCGTAACAAACTTCATATTTCTTGGGCACCGGTACCTCTCCCTACGCGGCCTGAGAGATTGCTGGTAGCGACAGTTTGTATGTCTCGATGGCATTTTCTGCGAAGATGCGTCGGCGCAGATCCTCTGGCTGGTCGGACAACGTCATCATCGGATCATCCGAATCCCAATGCGGGAAGTCGCTCGCAAACATCAGTGTTCGTGAACCACCAATCCAGTTGATAATCTGCTTTAGCGCTTCCGGATCGGCGGGCTCATCCAATGGTTGGGTGCCAAAACGAAAATGGTCCATCAGGTACTCACTTGGCAGCTTTTTTACCCATGGAGTCCACCGGCGAAGTCCCTTCCAATCGAGATCCATCTTCCACATCAGGGGCGCCACCCAGGCAAATCCGCTTTCGACCATCGCCACTTTCAAGGTCGGGAACTTTTCGAACACACCTTCGAAGATGAAGCTCGCTAGGTGCACAGCATAAGATGGCGGACGCAGCAGACGCATTTCGATATAGTAACTTGGCCATCCGGCCGCCGAGGGCGGCGGATTGATGCCCGTCCCTTCTGAGCCGAAGTGCATCGTCACCGCTAATCCGTGTCGGGCGCATGCTTCGTATATCGGATGATAAAAGCGCTGGCCAAAGGGGCGAGGTGCACCACAACTGAGCATGACTCCGCAAACGGAAGGATGTGAGCCAAGCCTATCGATTTCAGCCGCTGCCCCAAGGGGGTCCTGCGAGTTGATGGCGAGATTAAGTCTAAACCTCGCATCCTTGGCGATCCAATGCTCCATTGAGTAGTCGTTAAAAGCGCGGCACAGAGCACTCCCATAGTCGACGTCGGCGAGCGCGCTCGCCGTTTGCGCAGGGCCGCCCGTAAGAACCCCCAAATCGATACCATGTGCGTCTAGCAACAGCTTACCGCAACTCTGCGCGTCGCCATTACTACCTAATATTTCGCCATTCTCTTGCGTTTCAAAATCCACCCGAGTTCCGTGATATCCTCCGCTAGAGGCGTGGGGGTCCATTTCAATGCCACCGAAGCCCCACTCCGCAAAACGCTCAGCATTGAACTTGCTGAGATAAGGAAATAGTTCCGATTTTGTCCGGTAGCAGTGGTGGACATCGGTGTCCACAATTGTGAGTTTTTTCCGACTGCTCTTGACTAACCCGGAATTCATCTTTTTCTCCATTGGTGTTCTCAATCGGGAGCATGAAGCGCACGCAGGTGATGTGCTTGTCAGGACGATGGCAGCTTTGTCAGCTCATTGAAATATACAGTTCGCCCCAAAGTTGGCCATCACACCAATGCAATGCTCGGCGTTGATACAGGGCCCGCTCAGCCCCCCGCGGGGGCAACCATAAGGAAATTGAGGCAGCAGCGCGCCTTATGACCTTGAGTGCACCCACCTACAAGAAGATCGGATCGAGATCGTAGCACGTGCTGTCTGGCTCTACTTCCGCTTCAATCTGCGCCTGCGCGATGTCTAGGAAATGCTGCGCTCGCGGGATCGTCGTTTCCTACGGAACCATGTGATGGTGCTGGAAGCACGGCTCTGATTATGCGCGCCGCATACGCGGCAAGGCGCCGATGAAAGACGATGTCTGGCGCCTCGATGAAGTCGTGGCAGAAATGCTGGTTGTGGAGAGCGGTTGATCAGGAGGGATATGTGCTCGACGAGATCGTCCAGACGCGCCGCAACACCAAGGCGGCCAGGCGCCTGCTGTGAAGCAGGGCCTGCCGCCGACACCGCGCTTTTCAGGCACCTGGTGTCGATGGGTTCGAATCTGTGCTGTGGAGCGGTTGGTCTGCGATGGGACCTAACGCGGCCACATTTCAAACAACGTGACAACGCCAACCTGCGGCCTACCGCGCCCCGCCGAAACCGTCCGGGGCTTTGCCGCGCCGACACGCCTCGCGCGTGGCTTTCACGATCCGAGACCGACGCTCCGCGCTACAGTATTGGGCGATACGCCCCTCCGCCAGCGTGGCCCCGTATTAACAGCGAACATCGCATTGGTGTGATAGGCAACTTCTGGACAAACTGTATATGTTATTAAGCGAAGAAATTTGCCAGCGTCCCCGCGTGAACAAATCACTTGGGTGCGCAAAGGTTCGAGAAATGGCAAAACATACGTTGGCTGAAACGATCAGGTCAGGAAAAGCCCAAATCGGCGGCTGGATGCACATTCCGCATGTGATCGTCGCAGAGACGCTGGCGCAGACAAACCTAGATTTTCTTCTGGTGGATGGCGAGCATGCACCCATTCCACCCGACGCACTTTTAGATATTCTTCCAGCGACCGAACGATACGGCATGCCTGTACTTTATAGGGTCGCCTGGAACAGGATTGAACTCATTAAAGCCGCGTTAGATCATGGTGCGAACGGCATCATGGTGCCGATGGTAAACTCCGGTGCCGAAGCCATCGAAGCTGTGTCGTCCGCAAAATATCCGCCTGCGGGCAAGCGCGGATCTGGAGCGTGGAGAGCATCTAACTATTACCAAAATGATGCGGAGTATCGCAAGGATGCGAACTCTAGCTTGGCCGTCATACTCCAGATTGAAACACGAGAGGCCCTCAACAATCTGGACGACATAGCCTCAACGCCTGGTGTCGACGCGCTTTTCATCGGCCCGGCAGATCTTGCCCTTTCCTTGGGTATGGAACCGGGAAAGCTGACGCCGGAGTTGCTGGATGCCTGTCAGGCAGTCGCGAATGCCGCTAAGAAGTACGGTATAGCATCGGGTAGTGATGTCGCATCCATAGACTATATGATGCGACTTCAAAAGCTTGGCCTCAGCTTGTTCACCTACGGAACCGACTCCAGTTTTGTTTTGGACGGCGGTCGCGCTGTAGCGAAAGATTTCCACGACGCGTTCCTCGGCACGTAGACTGTTGTCACCGAATTGCCTCAACGCAACGAGGACGCTGATATCTACGATCTGCTGCCCTTCAACTTCGCCAAAGCAACAGCAGCCTGATCAGACCAGATACCGTTCCCAATTCGAAGGCCATCCGTCGAAAGCGCCGGCGTCAACGTGCGGGGAAAATAGCGCTTACGGATTTCCGGCAAATCGGCCGGCGCAAGAGAATAGTGGCGGATCAGACTGTCTTCGTCGATCGGAATGTCGAGCAGCGTCTTTCGTTCGTGTTCTTTGAGAAGCGCACCTCTGGCCACTTTCCACTCCACGCTAGAACGGTAGTGGCCAAACCTCGGTCCAAAGCAGCCTAGCGGTACAGGAGGCAAATGGCGTATCCACAGCGAACATCCGGGCGTTCACTTTCCGTTCGGCCTTAGCGCAAGATTCTTGAACAGCTCTTGTTCCGGCCCCGGCTTGGCGCACCGCAAGCATGTCTGCCGAGTTCAGCAGGGGACAACACGATCATTGCTCTGTTTTGCAGGACAGCTACGAACTCGGCGAATTTAGACGCATCGTACAACACCATGCGGTGGTCGCTGGCTGTCTCCAATGCGGGAAGGGTCTCGGCGACATAGCTTCCGCCACCCAGACGCCCGGCAGGAGACTGAGCTCACTGCCGGGCCGGCACGCCTTGGGAGGAGGCGGCGTAAAACGAAGTTCATTCGCCCTGGATTGCCTTTCGATCAGCTATTCGTACTGGCCCCTTTGGCGCCACGACTGGCACTGCGAACACCGTGATCAAGATCACCTCGTCGACGTAGAACCTGCTTTTTCGCTCCGCGACGGCGGAGCGCAGTCTAATCAGAGCTTTTCCTGGGCTCCCGGCTCCAGGCCGGCTTTGATCCAGTCGGGAATTACCAGTTGTTCCAAGGCTGCCGCAGTTTCGCAGGAGAGTGGGAAATGGCATTTGAAGCGATGCTCCGTGTCATCCGTGGCTGCAGGTTCGGGGAAAACCCGGCTGCAGATGTCCTGCGCGTAGCGGCATCGTGTGTGGAACTCGCAGCCGGAGGGCCGTGTCAGCATGCTCGGGACCTCGCCTTTGATCTCGATGCGGTTGAGAACAGCGTCTGGATCGGGCACTGGGTTGGCCGACAGCAAAGCTTGCGTATATGGGTGACGCGGATAATCGAAAATACTTTCGGTGGAGCCAATCTCGACAAGGCGGCCGAGATACATGATCGCCATACGATCGGCCATGTGGCGGACTACGTTGAGGTTGTGGGTAATGATGAGGATCGCGATCCCGAGTTCATCCTGCAGGCGAGCAAGCAGATTAAGCACCTCGCCCTGGACCGACACGTCGAGCCCAGCTGTGGGCTCGTCGGCGATGATCAAGTCTGGGTTGAGTGCAAGGGCACGAGCGACGCCGACGCGCCGGGCCTGACCGCCAGAGAGCTGATGGGGATAGCGGCGCCCAAAGTCGGCCGTCAAGCCGACCGTGCGCAACAGCCGCTCCGCTTCGGCATCGGGATCGCGATTGCTCACGCCGTGTATGCGGAATGGCTCGGTGAGGAGCGACTGCACGGTCAGCCGCGGCGAGAGGGAGCCGACGGGGTCCTGGAACATCATCGTCATGCGGCGCAGGTAGGACTTTCGTTCGGCCGCTTTGAGGCCGATAAGTTCCTGCCCGTCGAAACGAATGCTGCCGCTAACAGCCGGCTGAAGGCCGATAATCGTGCGCGCGATGGTGGATTTGCCAGATCCGCTTTCGCCGACGAGGGCAAGCGTCTCGCCCTTGTGGATTTCAAAGGAGACGCCGCACACAGCGTCAATGAAAGGGTCTGCCGTGCCCGTGGTGAGCGCCTTCAGTGACCCCATGGTGCGGAAGCGGACGCGCAGGTCCTGGACACTCAGCAGCGCACTCATGCCGCCACCACCCCGGCTCGATCGAGCAGATGGCATCGCGCGACCTGGTCAGCAGCGACACGGTATTCGCCAGGCGTCTCATGCACGCAGCGATCGAAGGCGTGAGGACACCGAGGGTGGAAGATACATCCCTTTTTGCTTCCGAGCAGGCTTGGAACGTCTCCGGGGATGGTCGGCAAATTGCGCGTCCGTTGCTTGATCCGTCCAGGGTCGCACTCAAGCAGCGCCCGAGTGTAGGGATGGCCGGGATTATGGAAGATGTCGCGTACGGCGCCTTGCTCCACCACCTCGCCCGCATACATGACGGCAACCCGGTCGCACAATTCAGCGACGACGCCGAGATGATGCGAGACAAACAGGATGGAGCAACCGATCTCCCTTTGCAGATCCTTGAGCAGATGGATGATCTGGACTTCCAACGTTGCATCAAGCGCTGTGGTCGGCTCGTCGGCGATGAGCAGCGCCGGTCTCACCAGAAGTGCCATGGCAATGCAGATGCGCTGGCGCATGCCACCAGAGAACTGATGCGGATAATTCCCGATGCGGCTTTGCGGATCGGGAATTCCGACGCGCTTGAGCATGTCGATCGCACGAGCGCGCTTTTCACTACGTCCTCGTTGTTCGTGGTGTTGGATATCGATCATCTGGCTCTCGATGGTCCGCACCGGATTGAGCGCGGTCATCGGATCCTGGAAGATCATGGAGAGGCGATCACCCATCAGACTGCGGCGCGCCTGGGCAGTCAGCGTAAGCAGGTCGCGTCTTTCGAATATGATGCTGCCGGCAGTAACCTGAGCGTTTTTCGGAAGTAGACCCATCACAGTATAGGCAAGCGTGGATTTGCCGGATCCACTCTCCCCGACGATGCCGATTATCTGTCCGGTCGGCACGTCCAGCCTTACGTTGCGCAGTGCGTGAACACGCCCGCGTGGCGAGCCGAAGTCGAGGTTGAGGTTCCAAACCGCGAGAAGCGGAGCGGCGGGAGATGTCAGATCGTCGTGTCTCATAGGTCTTTCCGCAGCTTGGGATCGAATATGTCACGCAATGCTTCGCCAAGGAATGTGAAGCCCAGCGTGGCGACGACGATTGGAATACCCCCCGCAATGACGAGCCAAGGCGTCTGATTGATATAGCTGTAGCCATCGTTCAGGATTGCTCCCCAGTCTGGCGTCGGAGGGCGCACACCCATGCCGAGAAAGCCCAGACCTGCTTGAAAGGCAATCACCCCCGGCACGTCCATGCTCACAAGGATGAGAAGCGGCCCAACCACGTTAGGCAGCATGTGGACGGCAAGGATGCGCATCGTGCCGGCGCCCATGCTTCGCTCCGCGTCAATGTAATCGGAGTTGCGCAGGGCTTGCGTTTGGGTGCGCACGACACGCGCATAGATCGGCATACATGTTATTGCGATGACTAGGATCACGCTGGACATGCTGGGCCCCAGTAGGGCGATGATGGCCAAAGCAAATATGATCCCGGGAAACGAGCGGATCGTGTCGAAGAATAGTAGCAGAAGATTGTCGAGCCAGCGCGGCCCGAACCCTGCTATCAGGCCAAGGAAGAGCCCAACGACAAGCGAACTGCCGAGCGATGCAAAGGCAACGAGAAGCGGGATGCGACCGCCCATGATCGTACGCGAAAAAGTGTCACGGCCGAGTTGATCCGTGCCAAGAAGAAAATCTGCTGAAGGTCCTGCCAAACGAGGCCCGATCATAATGCGGATGGGGTCATGTGTGGCGATGAGCGGACCAAAGATCGCGCTCGCCACCACACCCAGGACAAGCACCGCGCCAAGTATGCCCAGACGGTTTTTAAGCAGTTGCCGCAGGAAGCCTCCGATGGCACCTGGATTGTTCCTTGGGGGAGCTGCTGTATCAAACGTGTCTATGCTCGTCATAATCAGAGCTTCTCCCGGGCCCGGGGGTCAAGGCTTGCATTGACCAGATCGGAGGCCGTTGTTGAAATGACGATAAGGAAGGTGGTGACGATAACAACGCCCATCACAATTGGATAATTGCGCGTATTCACGGCCTGCACGATCAGTGCGCCGATCCCCGGTCTTGCGAACACCACCTCGACAAACACCGCTGCCGACAGCAGCCATGCGATCCCTACGCCCAAGATGGTTACCGTTGGCAAGATCGCAAGCGGCAGAGCGTAGCGGTAAACAATGCGCCATTCCGAAATCCCGAAAGAGCGAGCCATTCGGATATGGTTCTCACCCAGCGTTTCGAGCATGGATGCGCGCACCAGTCGAGAGATGTAGCCCACCCAACCGATTCCCATTGCAAAGCTTGGCAGGACCAGGTGGACGAGCCCATCGACAAAGCCCTCGCCAGGCCCGATCGCCGGCAGCCAGCGGAGGGCGACGGCGAAGATCAGCAGTGCATAGACTGCCATGACAAACGAAGGAATGGCTATGGTGGCGACGGCAACGACCCCAACCGCTTGGTCGAGCAAGGAATTGCGCCGCATGGCTGAGTAGCAGCCTAGCGGCACGGCGATAGCTACGGCCCAAAAGATCGAGACGAGGATCAGCTCGATCGTGTAGGGCAATTGCGCAAACACGATGCCGGCGACCGGCCTCTGGCTGAACACGTCATACCCGAGATCGCCGCGCAGCAGTCCGCCGAAGAAGGTGGCGATCTGTAGGACGAACGGCCTGTCGAGGCCCATCTGCTGATGCAGCAGCGCCTTCATTTCGGGCGTGGCGCGCGGGCCAAGCAGAGTAGAAGCTGGATCACCGGGTAGCGAATGGATCATCATGAAGAGAAGTGTCACCGCGATCACGATGATCGTGACCGCGAGGACCAACCTCTTTAAAAAATAAAATAACATTGCGCAGCCTCCACTACTCAGGCCGGCTTGAAGTCGACATATACAGGGTAGCCCTGTGGGAGGTTCGCAGCTTGTGTCTTAGTCGTGCGGTACACGACGGGACGACCACCGTTCGTCAGGAAACGGTAGGCGCCCGACTCCTCCAAGAGGTCCTGCATTTCGTAATAAAGCTTTGCGCGTTCGTTAGGATCCTCGATAGTCACTGCCTTGGCATCGAGCTCGTCATAGCGATCGCTGCGGAAGCGCTCCCAATTCCAAATGCCCACTTGAGCGGTCACGAAGTTGCTCGTAGAGTAAAATGGATCAGGCAGACCGGAGTAGTCTTGAATATATAACTGCAGGTTCTTCCAACGATCGCCTGCTGTTTCCTGACCGATCGTCCAGAAGGAACTTTGGTCCTGGGCATTGACCTGGACCGCAATTCCGATCTGCGACAACTGCGCCTGGATCGTCTGCGCAATTGTCGTGTAAGGGCCAGTATTGGCACAATCGAGGGTTAGCTGCAGGTCGGTGATACCGGCCTTCTCCAGGAACTCCTTAGCTTTGACCAAGTCGCCTTCCGGTGGCACAAGTGCCTTTTCGCGATGTCCGACAATACCTGGCGCAACGATCCCGGTTGCGACGTTGGCCTGTCCCGCATAGGCGATGTCCAGGATCTGCGGCACATTGATGCCCCATTGAATCGCCTTGCGAACATTGATGTCCTTCAGCGTCGGGTTATCCATGTTCATGCCAAGCCAGGCGTAGCTCAGCGAGGGATGCTCCTCGACCTTTGTATCGGGCGGCGGATTGGTCTTGAACGTCGCAAGTGAATCGAGACCGATCTCCGTGTAATCGACATCGCCGGCTTGATAGGCACGTTCCGCCGCCTTAGTGTCAGTAATCGGTACGATGCGGATTTCATCAAATCCTGGCTTTGGCCCCGACCAGTCGGGATTACGGGTCAGCAGCGTGTATTGATTTTGCTTCCACTCCGCGAGCACATACGGCCCAGAGAATGCCGGTGGGTTCATGCCGAAATTGCCACCATCCTTGGTCGCCTTCATCACCGCTTGCTCGGAAACGATATGACCGATAGCCCAGGGGAATGTGATGACCCAGGCAGGCACAAACGGCGTTTTGTACACGATAACGCCCGTATGATCGTCCTCGATATCGACATGATCCACCGGACCTAGCAGCGACGTGGTCCAATACTTGTGTTGGATGATGCGTTCCAACGAGAATTTAACGTCTCTGGCGGTCATCTCTCCATAATCGCCAGTGAATTTAATGCCCTTTTTCAGGCGAAAGCGAATATGCGTCGGATCGATCTGCTCCAACTTTTCCGCCGCTTCCAAATTCCAGCCCCATTCAGATCCTGGCTTGAAACGCGTGAGCTTCGCGTAGAGGCACTCCATTACTGGAACTTCGTAATCTGAGGTGTAGAAGCCGGGATCCAAAGACCCAAGCTCCGCTCCGAGGGCGACCTTGAGCACTTTACCTTCCGCCGCCCAGATCACCTGCGAGAGCGGCATGCTGCTAGCGATGAGACCACCGCCCATCGCAGCTCCACCCTTTAGAAGGGTGCGGCGGTCGATGTTCTTAATAATTCTTTCCATAGCTTCCTCCCAATTTTGCCTAAAGCTGCTGTGGTTCGCCGTGTCTTCGTACCTTTCGTGCCTCCAACCTCCTCTAGCCAAGCCCGCCCTCGTCATCTTCCAGACCACGGGGTAGGCTCGCCAACGGGGCGCGGTCGATTCATGCTTTCCCGGCCCTGGATCGCGGAATGCGATCATGCCACCTGCGATGATGAACCTCCTCTCCGTCCAGAGTGGCCGTCAGTACGTACTCTGTAACGAAATTGTCGTCCTCCACGCGCATAGTCCCGGTGGCGCTGATCTCGACATCCCATCCAGGTCGTTGAAAGCGACGGTAATACTCTGAAACGCCGTGAGCGCTTGCTGGATCGTCGGAGCGAATTGAGGAGGTTTGCCGGCTCCGTCTCTCGATTCGCAACGGGCCGTCGGGATAGCTGCTTCGGTTGTAGCTTGGATCGAGAGTGGTAAGTCGCCACTCTTTCGTTTCCGGGTTGTATTGCACTTGGCGATCCGCACTCCGCTTGGCCGGGCTGGTGTCGAGGGCGCCGGGCGCAGCGTCGGCAGGGACGGGCGGCTCGAAATGCTCGGGCAGCTCGAATTGGACCGGTTCAGACGGCGCGTCGGCACGGCGCACCGGCAGCACGAGCGCGCTGCCAGCCGGGTCGAGTGCGGCCTTTGCCGGCACCGGATGCGGCCACATCAAAGGCCAATAGGCGGTGGAGACAGCCAGCCGAATGCGATGGCCAGCCGGAACCACGTAGCCGGTCGTCATCATCGGCACGGTCACCTCCACCACGGATCCGGGCGGCAGATCGACGGTTCGGTCCATTCCCTCGCGGCGCTGTAGGTTCAAATAGCCGCGGGTGACGAGCGTCGACGCGCCGTCCGGAGCGACGTCGCACAGCCGCACGATCAGGTTTGCCGCGGCCCCGTCGGCATGCACACGCAGCTTCCCGGCGGGCATGCCAAGCACGGTGATTGCTTGAGCTAAAGGCTCGGTGTCGAAGCACACCGATCTCCCGTCCTCCTCCCGCTGATCCGGCGGCAAGTCCGCCAAGCTGTGGCCGGGCATGTAGGCGCCCCCGTCGATGCCGCAGTGCTCGGGCGTATCAATCGGTACCACATCGACACCAACAGCATCGCGGCAGAACATGTCGTCGAGCCGCATGGTGCGCGTGGTGACATTCGGTGACGGCCACGAGGGCTCGGTCACCCATCGACCTTCACGCATGGGGTAGCTCGTCGCTGGGGGAGCGGCGTCCTGGATATAGACACGCAGCGCCGGGTCGTCCTCAACGCCCGTTGGCATGTCCTTGAGATAGCGGTCCCACCAGCGCAGTGTCTCCTGGAGGAACCCGATCGCCGGTCCAACTTTATCCGCCTCGTCCGGCCACTCGTGCTCCCAAGGTCCGACGATTCCCTTGACCGGCCCGGACAGATGTTCCACCAGCCGGAACACAGTGTCGCGGAAGCGGTCGTTGAAACCGCCTACCGCCAGGACTGCCGCCTTGATCGCGCCATAGTTGTCACGGACGCCACGTCCGTCCTGCCAGTAGTTATCGCGCGTCTGATGGCTCAGCCAGGTCGACAAGAACGGCCTAAGCCCGTGAAGACGCTGTAGCCACTGCTCTTTCCAACCCGGGCCGACGCGATCTGAGTCGGGTGGCGTGGCCCAATGTGCCAGCTGCCATGTGCCCCAGTCGATGGCTTCCCCGCACACTGCGCCGCCGAAGTAGTGCGAATCGGTGCCATAATTGTCATCGGAGGAGTGGATCGTGACGATCGCCTTCAGCGACTCCGGCGCAAGCGCCGCTATCTGCAATGAATTGACGCCGGCATACGAGAGGCCGATCATGCCGACCCGGCCGTTGCACCATGGCTGCGCGGCCAGCCAGTTGATCACCTCAACCGCGTCGGAACGCTCCTGCAGAGAATATTCGTCACTCGTCAGACCATCGGAGTCGCCAGTACCGCGGATGTCGACCAGAACCGACCCATAGCCATGGGCGGCATACCAAGCATGATGCGTCATGCGCATGGTCCCGTCCGCGTTGCGGTAGGGCGAATCGCCTTTTCGATAGGGCTCATACTCCAGCAGGGCCGGCAGCGGCTGATCGACCTTTGGCAACCAAATGCGGGCCGAGAGCTGGACCCCATCCGACATCTTGATCAAAACATGGTCGCGCACCTCGACCTCAGCGGTCGCCGTCACCGTGTTACTCCAGACAATATCGTCATAGTTCCATCCCATTTGCAGTCAACAAAGGTGCGGCGAGTTCCGCGATCATGTGGGTCAAGAAATGGTAAATAACCCCGCCATCTCCGCTCGTCGAGTACGATCAGGTCCACCAGTAAAACCCAAAAGGAGAAATTGTGCGCTTTTGGCAATGCTTGTCGTGACTCTGCGCACAGCATGAGAATAGAAATAGTCCGACTTTACCCGGCAGAATTATGGATGAACAGCGGTGCCAAATGTGATCTTGTTCCCACGACCCATGTCTAGCCCGGGGGTTGTTCGCATTCTCAATCGTGAACGTGAAGCGCCCTAAGCTTGGGAGGACGATTGCAACTTTGTCAGCTCATTGGAATATACAGTTAGTCACAAAATGGGCCATCACACCGATGCCGTTGCACGGCCGCCCTGGTCTGCGACCTGAGGAAGGCGCTGTCGGAGCGGATACTGAACGCCGAACTCGGCGAGCACCTCGATGACGGCGGACCGAGGGCGGCGCCAATCGCCGCAAAGGCCATTCGACAGTTTTGACGGGCACGTCGAAGATGACGCTGTCGATCCCACGCGACTGTGCGGGAACTTTCGATCCGAAGCTGATTGCCAGGTACCAGAGCCGCTTTCCCGACTTCGACGCCAAGATCGTGTCGACGTTACGCGCGCGGCATGAGCGTGCGCGAGATCTGCGGCCATCTGGAGAAACTCTACGGCATCGACGGCTCGCAGGACCTGATCTCGGCTTGACCGACGCCGTCCTGGAGCAAGTGGCCGAGTGGCAAAACCGGCCGCTGGAGATTGCTATTTGCTCGTCTTCTTCGAGATCCGGGTCAAGATCAGGGACGAAGGATTCGTTCGCAACACGGCGATCTGAAGCGGCCGGACGTGCACATCATCAACGCTTCCCGGGCGATGTCGCGATCGAGGTCAGCCAGATCCTCGACCAGGCGGTCGATCTCGCGGATGTGGCGGGCGATAGCGGCCCGCTCATCAGCTTCGGCCTGATGGCCAAGCTGGACCGTCTCGAGCCCAATGATGGAGCCGGCGCAAGCCTCCATCGCCACGACACATGCCGGCTGGCCCTCCATAAACCTGCAAAACTGCAGGCGCGACAGCTTCTTGCGAAATACGACAGTTCCGTCAGCCCCCGCTCCATGCAGCTGGTCGGGTAGCAGCGGCGCATTGCTGCGCCGCCGCCCCCTAAGAACCGGACATGCGGATCACCCCGCATCCGGCTCAAGCCATTCTTCAGCACCATGGCGTGGCACCGAACAACTGGACGGAGGGTTTCGCAACTCGACGGCGGGCGAAGTAAGTGAACCATGCCGGATCAAATGGATTAGCCAGTCCCCGGATCTTGACGTGCCTCGTAATCGGGATCGTCATTGCGCGGAAGAGCCGGCACCCGCTGGTACTGGCATCTGCCGGACCCTTCGTAGCGAAGTCCCAGGACCGGTGTCCATCGACCCGGAAGTACCTGTTCCTCACCCACCGTGCTCCTTTCGTGGGATAGCGTCGACTTGCCCATTTCCAGAGCATTTGCCAGATGTGCGAATCTATCGATGAGAAGCTCGCTTTCGCCACGACGTGACGGTGATACATGGCCCATCCTCGGATAACTGGGTTCAGTTTCTGTATCAACGCCTCCTGCGTGACGCTCGCATTGCCCTTGATGATTTCCCTGACCTTGTCGAGGAGTGCTTTAACACTCTTCCTCGCCGGCTTGATCAATAGTTTGCCGTCGTACTTGCGTACGTTCTGGCCAAGGAAATCGAAACCCTCCGCGATGTTCGTGATCCGGGTCTTCTCCTCTGAGAGTTCCAGACCTCGGGTGGCCAGGAACTGCCTGACCGCCGGAAGGACATTCGAGCACATCTTTCGATGCGCCGGTCACCACAAACTCATCGGCATAGCGGATGACGTTGAGCTGGGCCTTGCTGCGCGAGAGTTTCGACGATCCCACGCTTCCGTAGACTGCCGCCTCCAGCCCATCCAACGCCGTGTTCGCGATCACCGGCGAGATAATTCCCCCTTGCGGGGTTCCCGCCGACGTCTCAAACAAAGTTCCCTCATCAATATATCCGGCTTGAAGCCACTTTTGCAGGACCTCCTTCTCCATCGTGACATGCTTCAGAAGCCAGGGGTGACATCCTCTGATGTCACCTTCCAGAATCCACTCTGGCGAAGCGCGCTTGGCCAGAGTGATGAAGCACTGCTCGATGGCGTCGGCAGTCGAGCGTTCGGGCCGGAACCCATAGGAATTCGGGTCCGCCAGTGTCTCTGCCACCGGGCCCAGAGCGAGCTTCCATAACGCCTGCATCGCCCGGGCACCGCATACAGGGAATTCCCAGCGGACGCTTCTTGCCGTACTCTTGGGAATGTAAACACGTCGCAACGGCATCGCGCGATAATCGCGATGTCGAAGTGACATCATCCCGTTACATCTGGCCGCCGGGGATGACCATATCTTACCGTCCACCCCCGGCGTTCTCTTTCCGCGATTCTCATGCGAGCGGGTCAGCAGACGTTGCAACGCTTTCACCTTGCGCCATCGGCCTTCCTGGGTTGCCTTGGCGATACGCACCTGAAGCCGTTTCACCTCTGCCTGAATGTGCAACCAGTTCGCCTGATCCCATATCTTCGCAGTGCGCGAGGATGCACCGGCTCCAGTCGCTCTCGCGCCGATCGCCGTCATCTGCTTTTCCTCGTACAACGATTGGTCAAAGTTTCGACGTTTATCGGAAGTTCACATACGTTGGTCGTACCCGCTCATCCCTTGCGCATCGCTGGGCGAAGCTCCGGGGCGGCGGGCCCATTCTACGTCGGCGGTCTGAGGACCATGTGTAGCTTTGGGTTGCCGCCACCTCGGATCATCATCGGCAGACCCTCTGCGGGCCAGCCAATTGGGTGTGCGTTGCTCTCCCTTCCCACGTGTCCCCATCACGCCGCACGCAAGCCGACGCCCTGTGGCGCCTGGCCCGTGGTGACGAGGCGCCACAGCGCAATCAGAAGCTTGCGCGCCAGCGCCACGATCATCGTCTTGCGCGTGGCCTTGCGGCCGTCGGGCGTGCGCGCCTGGAACCATCGGCATGCGGCCTTCTGGTGCAGCCGGAGCCGCGGCGAGCCTACGCAGGCGGTCGCCCTCGATGGTGCGGATTTGCGCACGCAGGAGGTCGAGCCGCTCAAGCAAGCGGTGCGTGATCGCCGCGCGGTGGCGCGCTATGCCGGGTTCGCCCGACGAGAGCGGCAAACGCCGGCGCGAGAAGGGGCTGCCACGCGCCGGCAGTGCCCGCGTGCGGCATGGCATGATCCAGCTGGCCTGGCGCTTTCTCCTCTTCTAGAAGGACAGTGCGCTGGCCGCAATCCGCGCGACAGGATCTCGTGGACCAGCATGTCCGCCGTCTCGACACCGACGCCGATGACTCGTGCGATGAGGCGCACCATCGCAGCAACTCGGCGCGGGTGTTGTCCGGCAGCGGCGTTCCCTCCGCTATGCGGATGGCGATGAGCCTGTCCGCCGCATTACGCAGACTCAAGCGGAAGCTGCGAATGCCGAAGCGGGCGAGAATCGCTTTGCGGTTGATTGCCGCGTCTGCTCACCGACCAAGGTCTGCCGCTCGCGGTTCGGCCGCCGCGCGTCCTCTTCCTCGAGCGTCGGAATCGCCGCCATACTGCAATGGCGCTTCTCACCACTCAGCCAGCCGAGGAAGGCGCGCATCAAAAGCTCCGTGTCGAGCCTATCTGTCTTGGCACGCCGGTTCTCACGCGACACCGGAACGCTGGCAGGGTGAATGGCATAGGCCTCGATGTCGCGCGCCCGCCGCCAGCGCGCCAGCCAAAAGCCGTCGCCGGCCGCCTCATAGGCGACGGCGATCCGCTCGATCGTATGCCCGGCCTGGCCGGCTTCGTCGCGCTAGCGCTGCAGCAGCTTCAACAATGATGGCGCGTCGGCATCAATCTTCTTTAGCGGCTGGCGCTTGAAGCCCGGAAAGCGCGGCAATCAGCCACTCCGCCTTGCCCATTTCGATGACGGCGACGATCATGTTATCCTGTTCGAGAGCGGTAAGCGACCGGCTTGCGTCGAAAGACTGCGGCATGGAGCGCCTCCTTCTGAAGAGTTGGTTCTAACAGCGCCGAAAGATGCCGCACCCTCGCCGCTCGCCCCATAGCATCTACTCAGCGGGGCACGACCAAGAGCAACTTATCATTAACGCTAATTTTTTAATTTTAAACAAACCTGACGTCCATTTTCCGATATCGTCCCAAGTGGCTCTGAGCGTGCTGCAACGCAATGGTCTGGACTTGGGGGCTTGGCGGTTAACGCGCTGCGTAAGCGAGCTTGTGAGGCTAAGGAGATGGAAACTATTGGAGAGCAGAGGGCATTGCCGCAGGTACGTGCTGCCACTGCTGTGTTCGAAATCGATCTTGGCGCAATTCAAGCGAACTTTGAGGCTATTTCGGCGCTCGTTGGGCCACACGTGAGGGTGGCTGCTGTCGTCAAGAGCGATGCCTACGGACTTGGTCTCGTAGAGATCGCAAAGGCGCTCGTTGCTGCCGGCTGCAATCTGCTGTTTGTCGCCAATCTAGACGAAGCGTTGCTTCTAAGGTCATCCCACATAGACGGAGGAATTGCGATCTTTTGCGATGACTTTTCGAGATTTGGCCGATGCTACCGATCCAACGGCCTCATACCTGTCGTGAATAATTTTTCTGACTTGAAGGCCGTTAGTGCAGCAGGGACGCAAAGATACCTTCTCAACGTGGAAACAGGATTCTCCCGGCTAGGACTGGCTGTTGCGGATGTGCGTCGGGCGTATCTTCTTGGTGCTTTCGATAGGCACCCCCCTTCCTTCGTTCTCAGCCACCTCGCGTGCAGCGAACACCCTGCGGACCCGACCAATGTGTTGCAAAGGAACCGCTTTCAGGCGATCTACGATCTGCTCAAGCCCACCCCCGGTAGCCTCGCGGCCTCCGCTGGTGTCTGGCTAGGTAAATCCTATCATTTCGACATGGTACGGGTGGGCTCAGCACTCTACGGGCTCAATGACGCTGGCATTGAACCAAATCCACTGCAGCCCGTTGTACGGCTCCAAGCTAAAATACTCGACGTGCGCAATGTGGCTATGCACGAGGCTGTCGGCTATGGCGCTACATTTCGTACGGCCCGACCTAGCCGCGTAGCTATCGCCGGGGTCGGTTTCAAGCACGGCCTTCCATGGGCCTGCGCGAATAAGGTATCCGTTCGATTTGCCGGATTTTCGGCCCCTCTAATCGGAGCAATCTCTATGGAATACACAATGATAGATATAACAGACGTTCCTGAGGCGCTTTGTGGTCCGGGCGTGTTTGTGGAATTGTTAGGGAAAGATTTCACAGTTGATGACCTTGCGGCGGCCACTGGCATTAACCAACACGAGGTGTTGACGCGTCTGGGCGCTGGTTGCACAAGGCGGTATTTGGATTCTTCCTTGCGATACGCAAGTTCCGCGGGCGACTCCTGGCATCAGAACTAAAGAGCACGTCCGATTTAATCCGGGTCATATCCAGCGGCCTTGGAGGGGAGCCGAGAGGCGATAAGCGCCTCATCCTCGATGAGTTCGTCGGTAAGCGCCTCGCCGATCGCCTATGGATTTGGGCTTGACGTTTTCCGGAATCGCCAGGGCATGAGTTCCTCGATCTGGCTCTGTGGATGGCCGTTGATGATGGCGTCGAGAGTTTCGGCGAGGTAGGCAACGGGATTGACGTCGTTGAGCCTGCAGGTGGCCACGACGGATGAGAGCAGCGCCCAGTTTTCGGCCCCGACCTCATGGCCAGCAAACAGAGCATTTTTTCTGGTCAAGCATACTGGCCGGATGGCGTTTTCGACTGGGTTAGTGTCGAGCTCGAGCCGCCCGTCGCCGAGGAAGCGAGTGAGCCCTTCCCAATGGGCAAGACCATAGCGGATGTCTTCGGCCAGCTTTGAGCCCGAGGAGATCATCGACAATTGCTTTTCAAACCACGGCTTCAAGGCGGCGATGATCGGGGTGGAGTACTGCTGTCGCGCGGCGAGCCGAGCTTGTGGCGTCATGCCGCGCACCGTCGCCTCGACGGCGTAGAGCGTGGCGATCTGGCGCACGGCGGCTTCGGCGATCGGGGACATGGTGTTGCGCGCCAGCTTCACAAAACGTCGGCGCAGATGGCTCCAGCAATGGACGAGCATCCACGGTCCTTGCGGCCGTTCCAGGCGTGTCAGCCGGTCATAGCCCTCATAGGCGTCAACCTGCAGGAACTGTCCGCCGAAGCCTTGAACGAAGCGTTCGGCATGCTCGCCGCCGCGCCCCGGCGCATAGTGGAACATCACGATGGGCGGGCCTTGGCCACCATGGCCGCGGTCATCGGAGGCGATTGCCCAGAAGAAGCCCTTCTTGACCTTCCCGCGTCCGGGATCGAGCACCGGCGCCGTGGTCTCGTCCATGAACAGACGATCTGCGCCAGCCAGATGCCAGCTCATGTGACTGGCGATGGGCTTGAGATGGAAGCAGGCCCGGCCAGCCCAATTGCCCAGTGTGGCGCGATCCAGTTGGATGCCCTGGCGAGCGTAGATCTCGGCCTGCCGGTAGAACGGCAAGTGATCGCCAAACTTGGCGACGATGACCTGGGCAATCAATGCCTCGGTCGGCAGGCCGCCAGGCACCACATGCTCAGGCGCATGGGCCTGCACGACCGCGCCCGAGCAGCGGCGGCAAGCGTATTTCGGGCGGCGCGTGACCAGCACGCGCAACTGCGCCGGGATCACGTCCAGCCGTTCGCTGACGTCCTCGCCGATCCTGGCCATCTCGCCGCAGCCGCACGGGCACAGCGTGCTCTCGGGCTCGATGATCCGCTCCACCCGCGGCAGATGGGCAGGCAAATGACCGCGGTTGCGCCGGCGAGAACCGGAGGTGTCGTCCGAACGGCCCTGGATGACCCGTTGCGCCTTTTCCTGCGCGGCATCGAGCACACCCTGCGCGATCTCCACGTCTTCGAGCGGCAGGTGGTATTGATCCGGATGCAGCTTCTCGGATTTGGCACCGAACTTCTCGTGGTTGAGCTGGCTGACGATGCTCTCTAGCCGGCGGCGCGCCTCTTCGGCCTCAGCCAAGGCAGCCTGGTGCTCGGCCAAGGCCGCTTGCGTCTGGGCCAGGAGCGTCTTCAAACGCTCGTTCTCTTCCTGGAGAACCGTCAGATTCATGCGTTAAATCAAGCACATGAACACCGATAACGCCATCAGAGACAACGCCTGAGTCACTGTGCCACACTCATCCGGCAAGCTGCGGACGCCGTGCCCGGTCGGGGCGAACCAGTCTCCAATCCAGCCCTTCGAACAAGGCCGCGAACATCGCCGGCGACATCCGCATCACACCGTCGCGAACCTGCGGCCAAACGAACTTCGAACCCTCGAGCCGCTTATGCACCAGCACCAGTCCGGTGCGATCCCAGACTAAAATCTTGATCCTGTCAGCCCTTTTGGCCCGGAAGACGAAGGCCGCCCCGCAGAATGGGTCGAGGCCGAGTATCTCCTGCACCGCAGCTGCCAGCCCGTCGAGGCCGCGACGAAAGTCGACCGGACGGGTCGCCATGTAGATCTTCAGATCGGCACCCGGTGCAATCATCGCGAGGCCCGCACCGCACGGATCACCTGCGCCAGATGCTCGAGGTCAACCGCCGTTCGGATCACCATGTCGTCGATCACGATTTCCACCTGCGCTGGCGCCGATTTCGGTGGCCTCATCGTCCGCTGAGGCGCCGATGGTTCTTCCACCATCAGCGGCGCGAACATCGGCGCCATGCTTTCTGGCAGTGGAGTTGTCCCCGACGCCCCGTCGGACCTTCCAGAACCTCCAGCCGGCCTGCGTAGCCAGCTGTTGGGACGTCCAAATGGACGTCCATTTTGCCGTCTGCTCCCATGTAGGCCCTCCGTCTCTCGCGATCGGGGATTTTTGGCACATTCACCTCATGCGCCGCACGAGGGGAGCGGCGTGGCGCTTACGTTCGTCGCGGTGACCGGTTATCATCGCGAGCATGCGATCCGAGTGCTTGGTCATCGCGCGTCGAAGACGCCTGGCAACGAGAGGCACGGCCTTCGCTATGGCGGTGATGTTCGCGAAGCGCTCGTGGTGTTGTGGGAGGCATCGGAGCGGCTATGTTCCAAACGGCTGCGGCCGTTGATACCAGTCTCGCTGCCAGCGCTTGAACGGCATGGCCGGCTAGAGCTCGATGCCGCGCTCCGCGGCAAGCTGCTGACAATGAGCCCGGCGACGATGGATCGGCTTTTGGCGGAGGCACGTGTTGTGGCTCGCGGGGGCCTGCGCCGCCGAGCAGAAATGAGTTCGGCGGTTCGCCGATCCGCGCCGGTGCGCACCTTCGGGGACTGGGATGATCCGCCGCCCGGTTACGTCGAGGTCGATTTCGTGGCGCATTCCGGCACATCTTCGTCCGGCAGCTTTGTGCAGACGATGGTCTTGACCGATATTGCCACGGGTTGGACCGAATGCGTTCCGGTCCGCACGCGCGACAGCGGCAATGTGATCGTGGCGATCAAGCAGGCCCGCTCGTCTTCCCCCTGCTGGGCGTAGATTTCGACAACGACAGCGCCTCCATGAACGAGTTCGTCGTCTCCTGGTGCGGAAGTGAGAAACTGGAAGTGACGCGCTCTCGCGCCTATCGAAAGAATGACCAAGCGCATGTGGAGCAGAAGAATGGCGCCCTCGTGCGTCGTCTGGTGGGGTATGGTTGGTTTGTCGGCGCGGAGGCGACCGCCGCCCTTGACGCGGATCGGCGCACGCGTGATCAAGCGCTAACATCCGCCAGTTCCGCCTGCGGCCCGTGTCATTACACATCCGGGTGTGGCCGAGGCCAACAAGCAGCAGTTACAGGCAATGATGGAAACCGCCGATCCCGTGCTGCTGTTTTGGTATCCGTGCCTCGCAGGAGGAGCTTAGAAGGCGGGTCGATCGTCGCGCCTGAATGCGAAGATTGAGGAGCCGGCCGTTATCGATCTCAAGCGCTCGGCGCGAATCTGAAGACGGCCTGGAAGAGTGGCGAGACACGACCAACGCATCGGCGGCCGTATCGGCGGACCAAACCCTATCCGAAGAGACCCAGCATGTACGAGCCGTTCGAGGCGCATGGAAATGGCTGGGCTGATTATCCTCGAGCTGGCCCCTCTCTCCCTCAGCTACGACGGAGCGCGATAGGGGCAAATCCTCACTTCGCTTGACACAAGCTGGGCTTGCGCGCCAGTGAGGGTGCCGCACTCAGTCTTGATGATATTGTTTGGCAGTGGGGCAGTCCTCGTTCATGGCAAAGGGACGGCGCAAGCGTCCGCGATGCCCATACTGCCGCAACAAATGATGACGCAGTAGTGTCAGGGGATGCCGAATCCGAAACACCGGGTGTGGGCGATATCGAGGATATGATTGATCAAGCTTGAGTAGGTGTATCCGGCGGTTCTTGCGGCCACGACTAAGTCCGAGTAGTGCATATTGAGCCCCGCTGGGGAGTTCATCTCCAGGACAAACGGCTGGCCAGAGCGATCGAGCCGGAAATCGAGGCGCGCATAATCCCGGCAATGGCAGGCGCGAAAGGTTGCAACCGAAATATCCCGCAATATCGTCTCAAGCCGGCTCTCGATTTGCGCTGGGCAAATCGTTGGCACCGCTGCGGCCGGAACGAATTTCGCGTCCCAATCCATAAGACGCGTTT
This sequence comes from Mesorhizobium sp. M0088, assembly GCF_040322895.1. Lineage (NCBI taxonomy): Bacteria > Pseudomonadati > Pseudomonadota > Alphaproteobacteria > Hyphomicrobiales > Phyllobacteriaceae > Mesorhizobium > Mesorhizobium sp. M0088. The sequence continues at coordinate 25,837 of NZ_JAMYUI010000030.1, read as the reverse complement.
CGCGGTCGCCGAAGTTCATTTCCACCACAGGCAACACTTCGAGCTCTTCGTTCCCGAGCAGCCCAACGCAGATTTCCCGCCCCTCAATGTATTCTTCCACGAGCGCATCCTGCCCATATTGTGTGGCGATCACTTCCACGGCCTCCTTCAACTTAGAATGTTCATATACGAGTTGCAATCCGAGGCTGGCGCCTTCGTGGCGCGGCTTGACTACCACTGGGAATTGCAGGCCGGCGGCACTCTCGGTGCCGCGACGCATGATGCGAAAGTTCGGGGTCGGCACGCCCTTGTCGCGGATAAGCATTTTCGTAACGACCTTGTCGCACGTCAGCCCGATCCCGAGCGGGCCAGATCCAGTGTAGGGAACACCGGCCATTTCAAGCATGGCAGCAACGTGGGTTTCGCGTTTTTCGCCCTGAATCCCCTCCGCCAAGTTGAAGACCATACCCAAGGGGCCGCCTTGTGGGCCAGTTGGCATGAATCGCTCGATCGCGGCGAGCAGTCCTTTGTCGCCTTCACACAATAGAGTCTCGTGGCCGCCCTGTTGAAGTGCTGCCACTACGTCTTCTGGGATGCTGCGCTCCGGCGGATGCGGACAAGGCTGACCGAACCGACTAATTACTCCGTTAAAATCACTGTTGGTAACAATGGCTACTCGCATGAGCTACTCCTTTCATGTTCGCCTGCGGTCACGACGGGAAACACGGCTCGCGCTGGTACGGCCGGCCAATCGGGCAGAGTTTACCCCTATCCCAGGGGAGATAGCGCTCTCTTCATAGATAGCCGCCGGGCTCCACCAACACGGTTCCGGGAAACGCAGGAGGAGGTCCAACGTACTAAGAAAATTAACGTCACAAGGATCGAAGCTACCAACACCGTAGCGAAGGCGTTTCGCTTCCATCTCGGTCGAGACGCCGCCGAGGTCGTCTGCGCGTTCCGTTCATGATCCCTTACGCTCCGGTCCTCGCGATGAACCGCCTGCAGATTCTGCCTCGATTGCGTCCCAAGCGGTTTGTAAATGCAGTCATCCTGGGGATGGGCGGCTCCCGTCCCTTCGGCTCTGACGCGAGAACGTGGTTCATCCAGAGCCGCTGCCCGTAATTCGACCGTTATTTGACGTAGCGCCTCTTGCAAGGAGCTGGCGAATTGCTCGACTGCTCTTCGGCTAAAGAGCGACGCCGCGTAAATTAGCTTCCGACCAGTCGCCTCACCGACCTCGGCAAGCTCAAATGCAAGATCATGTCGGTCGACACGTTCACCGACGCTGACGTACTCAATTTTCAGCTCCAGCACCCCCGCTAACGCCCCAGCGTTTTTGCCAGGCAGGCATAAACTGCGAGACCGGGGTACGACCCAGGGTGCCGGGCGGGTTGATGAATTCTGCCACCTGTCTAAGTGGCAGGTCTTGGTAAGGTCTACACTAAAAACGGCGGCATTCACACGCTCCAAAGTCCCCAGTATCGAATCCCCCGACAAAGCAATCCGCAGCAAGAGGGTGTTGACGAACAGACAGATTAGCCCCTCGAATTCGTAGAGAGTCCGGTTGGCGCTCACCGTGCCGATCACTAACTCGCCTTGGCCTGACAACGGCGCCGGCACCACACCCGCTTGCACCATCGTGAAAAGCGTCGTCCCATGGCGGCAGCTCAGCAGCTTGGGTTGCGCGGTTCGCGGCTGGCGCAACAAGAACTCGACGCAACTGCCGCTGTAGTCCTGCCGAGCCGCACGCGACCGATCCAGTTTCAGCACCGGCAACGGCGTCAGCCGATCCGCGCAGCCCTCCCGGGCTACGGCGTAGAGCTCGCTGAGTTCGCACGTCATCATATGCGTGGCCAGCCGTCGGAGGCCAAGTGGTGAATGTCATCAGCAGCAACTGGTCGTCCACCGGCGGTCGTGCCATTCGCGCGCGGATCCGCGGTAGGCCGTCGGACGCCGGCCCGACCTGCTGGAACTGCTCGCCGTCGTCCACCTGAGGATGTGGTGCGCAGCAGCTCATGACTCGCCACCAACCCTTCCAATGCCCGCCGCAGCGCCGCTTTGTCAGGCTCACCGCGAAGCCCCATCTGAGAGGCCTCGCTGCCGCCCAACAGGTGGGAACGGAACCAAAGCCGCTGCTGGCTAAATGATAGCAGCACTCGCGCCGAACGCTGAAAAAATTGCGTTGGCGGGACAGCATTCAACATTGCACTATCTATCCCATTGAGTCGCATCGTTTGAGCAGTCATTCGGGCCTCCTGGCCGGGAGACCACCCGATCGCAACTCATCCCGGATCCCTACCGGATCCCATGCAATCGGCGGGCCAAATTGTGAGTAAGGGGCAAACCACTGTTTCGGGCCGGAGACGCGTAATACTTGCACGTCACTGTGTCAGGATCCGAACACTAAAATGTCGGGCGAAAAATTGCCCCCCGCATGCCTCAAGCAAAATTAACCGATAGTGTCGCTGTTCCGAATGGGATGGTCAGGTCGCTTCACCCGCCCAGCAGCGCACGACCCAAGCCGGAAAAGAACTAAAACTGGACTTGAAGTACGCCGCCTGGCTGTCCCCGCCCGACGACAGATATCCGCGACGGGGATTCCGTCCGACCCATGCTTCAGAATGAACGCCTTCTGCGCGTCCGAGAAGTTCGATGCTTTCATCGTCTTCCGCTCCTCCCAGCCAGGGATGTTACCGCGGAGAACTCCACTTTCGAACGATCCAGTTTTCAGGTCAGAGCAATCAGAGCATTCTGTTACGCCGTATGGCGCGGATTGAGCAACCGGTCAGACGCGAAGCCTGCAATGAGCGCAGCGTCGGAGCCGGTTGCGTTGAGGATCTGGCCGAAAGCCGCCGGGTTCTGGTAGCCGAGCGAGGAGTGAGGCCTCGCGATGTTGTAGTCGTCCACCCAATCGGTGATGGCGCAGCGGGCATGATCGACGCCGAAGAACAGCATCTCGTTCAGATGGCGTAGTCGGGGCTTCGGTTCCGGAGGCGCCGGTGCTTTCATGACCGGCATGTTCAACTGCCGAGAAGGAGGCAAGCATGACTGATCTTTACGTAGGTCTTGATGTGTCGCTTGAGCTGACGAACGTGCGCGTAGTGGATGGAGATGGGCGCCTGGTGCACGAGTCCCGGGTCGGATCTGATCCGGAGACGTTCGCGGCCGAGTTGGAGCGGATCGGTGGAGGCTACGTCCGCGTCGGCCTGGAGGCCGGACCGCTGTCGCAGTGGATGTTCTTCGGACTGAAGGAGGCCGGCCTTCCAGCCGTGTGCATTGAGGCCAGACGGACCTCTCTGGAGCGCCAATATCGGTCACGAATTTCAGCCAGGAAAACAGATATTTGTAAGCTTTAGCGAGCAGCTGATAACCGTCGACGTGAACGGTTGTGGCAATCCTGGTCGGGATCGGCCCTATGCTTCGATTGGGAGTTACCATGAGCTTTGAGAGGGTGAATCCGGAATTGCCGTAAGACGCGCTGCCCGCTGTACTCGAAGAGGTCGTGCACAGGACAGTTGCTACGAACGCAGTATTGGTGCGGCGTGGGGCGCGTACTGCGCTCATCACAACAGCGGATTCCGCGATGTGCTAGAATTGCACCGCATTCGCACACCGCACATGTATTATCCGTTCTAAGATAAGCCCACTCCCTTGGTGGAGCGACAGTTCCGGTTTGAACTGAACGAGCGCATCCGAAGGGACGATTCGGTAGTCCGGCCCTTTGATGATGAAGAAGCAATCGCTCGCGAGCCGGTTGCGAGAAGCCCGCGTGGAGGCGGTGGCGGTTTGCCTACTTCATTCCTACCGGTTCCCCGAGTATGAGGAGCGACTAGGTGCACATCCTCCAGGCGGAGCAACGACATCCTGCGCGAACAGCAGGAGTATGGGCGCAGTGCGACCACCGCGATGAGCGCGTACGTCGCGTCGCTGATAAGTACATACCTAATCAACATTGACGCCAGCCTCGCTAAGATCGGCCTGCAGGCCCCCTCATGATCATGCAGTCATCCGCGGCCGGCGTTCTGCGCACGCTCGCGTCTCAGAGTCTCTTTCGCTGCACAATGTGATCACGTTTCACAGGGGAGGAACCAAGGCGAAGGCATCTCTGATTGAGAACGGACGCGTATCCTATGATCGTGAAATGAGGTAAGTTCATCGCTCGAGCAGCAGCCGCCTGCCGAGGGGAAGCGGAGAACTGGTCCGTATACAGAATATCGACATCGCCGAAGTTGTTACCGGTGGCGGCAGTCTGGCCTGGATTGATCAGGGTACGGGGCTCCAAGGGGTCCACGAAGGGCAGGGTCCAACCCCGCCCGGCATGTTATAGTTGCGGCGATGTTGACCCGACCATCACTGACGCAAGCGTTGTGTTGGGTTTCATCCCTCCATGGCCGATAGCTGATGGGGGTCTCAGCGTCTCGGCCGAGTTGGCCGCCAAAGCAATGGAAGGGAGCGCGAGTCGCCTCAGCATATCGCGACAGGAAGTCGCCCGGCGGAATTCTGATCCGCGCAGTCCGGCTGGCTAGCACCGGTTAGTGGCCTGAAGTTTCACAGTCGCTTCGGCATGTTCGCAGGGCCGACCGTGTTGCCGATTCGGAGGAGCAGTGGCACAAATACTTGTTCCGGTGCTCAGTCGGTCCTCGATCTCAGAATGTGCTCACTACCGGTCCTCTGCTCATCGACGAATACGGCGCCCCAGTGGTGGTGCCTCCGGGCGGTCGGTCAGGCGTGAGGCGTCAGAAGCCCTCGTGTTGAGCCGTGATGAAGTCGCAGGCTGAAGCTGCGGCAGCTGTGCTGCCACTGGGACTTGGGTATTCGTCCGCACGGGCCGCCTAGGGGCTAGCAAATCGAGATTTGAAAAGGGACCGCAACTTGAAAGCACTCCACTCGAGAGGTCAGCACGTAGTCGCCAAATGCGCTTGGGACGATTGCGGATGAGATGGCGACAACGATCTTTCGTAGAGCGCACTCAGCGCTTGTTCGGGACGCCCCACCATCACCGTTCGAAGCCGCCGGTTCCCGGCCTTTCCGATCCCTTGCTCGCGTTCCACTCCACCACTGTTGTAAGGCGTCGCAGTAAGACCTGCATAAGTGTCTGAATCAGAATGATCGCCAGGTTTTCAGGCCCTTGCGAGCCTTCGGGTGAGCATGCGGATGTTTGCTATGAAGATCCAGGCCTGAGCGGATTCGATGGATCGCTCGAAGTCCTTTGCAAGCCTTCGGCATCTGCCCAGCCATGCGAAGGTTCGCTCCACGACCCAGCGGCGGGGCAGGACCTCGAAGCCCTTAGCGTTGTCCGTCCGCTTGACGATCTCTATCGTGAACTTGCCGACCTTTTGCAGGGCGCCCCGCAGTTTCGGTCCGGCATAGCCTCCATCCGCGAAGACATGGCGCAGCCACGGCCAGCGTTTGAGGATAGATTTCAGGACGGCAGGCGCGCCGTCGCGATCCTGAATGTCGGCGGCGTGAATGACGACGCCGACCAGCAGGCCCAGCGTGTCGACGACGATGTGCCGCTTGCGACCCTTGACCTTCTTGCCCGCATCGAAGCCACGTATTCCGCCGCTTTCGGTGGTTTTCACGCTCTGGCTGTCGATGACGCCGGCGGACGGGCTCGCCTGCCGGCCTTCCCGTTCGCGTGCCGCCATGACGAGTTCATTGTTGATGGCGCGCAGCAATCCTTCGTCCCGCCAGCGCCAGAAGTATTTCTGCACCGTCGAGAATGGCGGGAAGTCCTTCGGCAACAGCCGCCATGCTCCGCCCGACGAAGCCATGTAAAGCATGGCGTTCACGACCTCGCGCAGGTCCGTTTTCCGAGGTCGGCCAATGCGGTTCGGTGCCGCATCAGCGGCTCGATCAGCGTCCACTCCGCGTCCGTCAGGTCGCTTGCGTAGCGCGGGCAGCGCCGTTCATAGTGGGGGCGAGTGGTTTCGGTCCAGGGCATCATGATCTCCGTCGAATCTCAGCAATCCGACAGAATCACAACCCGCTGAAATCACTCACGTCTTTTTGGAGCAGACACTAAGATCCGAGCGCTTTGGCATTAGCGAAGCGACGGACGAAGGCCTCGCGGACCAATATTGTGGCACTCTGCTACCGCGCAGACTGCAGAGCTGCTGGATCATCCGACTGGCATCATCCGAAGCGGGCACCTCCGCTACCGCATCGCGGTCGTGTTCCAGCGTGGCGATCTGATCGAGAACGAGCTCCAGCCGGCTCAGCAACCGTTCGATATTGGCGAGGGCGTGAGGTGGCATTGGGTCACCCAGAGCGGTACGAAGGTCGGCCAGACGCCGCCGGCGGTTTTTCAGGAGCGGGTTGTAGTCCTCGACGCCGAGCGTCGCGAGGACAGCACCGATCCGGTTGGCAAGGCTGACGCGTTCGGACACGAGCTCTGTTCGTTCGCGGACAGAGCGCCGTGCATCCTCATCGGCTTCGTCAGGGATCGGTACCATGGAGCAGACGCGCGGTTCGCCGCGAAGCCACGCCAGCAGTGTACGCAGGAGTAACTCGGCGTCGATCCCGTCCGACTTTGCGCGACGCATGCGACGATCGACGGGCACGCTGGAAGGCTGGACGACATGGACCTCCACGCCTTGGCAATCAGCCATCTGGCAAGCCAGAACCCGGACCATCCAGCTTCGTAGGTCGCCACCACCCGATCTACCGGGTGGCCGGCAGCAGCAGCACGAGCACGATAGCCATCGATTGCGGACTGAAGAGCAAGCTTATCTGGCTCAATGGCACGCTTCGCCTTGGTCTGCGGCAGGCCGGGCACCTGGGCCGCCAAAACCCAGTTTTTGTTGCTTAGTTCGATAGCCAGTACGAGCGTACGATCGTATTGGACAACTTCTGCGCCGTTGAATGATTGCAACATGATCAGGCCTCCAGAGTTTGAGATGGCGCAGTCTAATCTGCCTGCGCCGCAAATCATGGGATCTGTGGTTCGTGCCGTCGAGAATGTTTTCCCGCGCCACCATCAGCTGCAGGGCGTGACACATGCGCCAGGCCGTCGGTTGGCTCACGCCAAGGATCTCGGGGAGCCGGAACGAGGACAAGCGCTTGTCCGACTGAAGCATCAGCCAGGGTGCCGCCAGCGCTGCAACTGCCGACTGTCTTTCGCGCCGCTACGGGACGTCAGATGCGCCGAACCCTCGATGGCGGCGTCACCATCAAATCGGCCGTAGCTGTCTTTGGTTGATAAAGGCCCGATACAGAAGGCCGAATGGAGCATGACGTCATGCGGCGTGGCGTAACCAAGCCGGAAGTCTGAGCGACCGGAAGGCCTTCAGGTATCTGATGTTCTGCATCCCAAGTGTAGATGCCGGTCAGATTGATGTGTTCCCAGCTCAGCGGCGAAACGTGCTTGAGCAGATGATCCGGAATCTCGCGATGCATTTTGCGCGAGATTCGTGAGCGCGGCCATGACGGCGCCTACACTGCCGTGAAGCGCTTCGTGGCCGCGATCCGACCGCAAAGAGCAAGTGCGTCCCTTCGAGGTGTGGTTCGGACCCCGGCCGGATTTCAAGCACAGGTCGACTTTGCGCGGTCACCGAGTTCATCGAACGCGCCGGGCGTGATGCGCCTTGTCTGGCTGTTCTCGCTTGTGCCTGACCACTCGCGTTGCATCTTCGCCCGCTACGTCATGCACCAGGACCTGCAGAGGCTGCTGCGCTGTCATATGCAGGCTTTCTACGCCATTGGAGGAGTGCCGATCGAGATCCTCTACGGCAGGATGAAGACGGCGATTACCGGCGAAAAACGAAGGCCACATCACCTACAATCGCTCGCTGGCTAAGCACCTTGGCTTCCAGCCCTCTTTCCAGCCATCTCTTGACAAAACCGCATCATGGCGGGCCGAACTGAAGTTCATCGAGCGGGCGGAGGCAGTTCATCTTCTTGCCCGCCCGGCACCGGCAAGAGCCATCGGCAACCGCGCTCGCCGTCGAAGCCGTCAAAGCCGCAAAAGAGCATCCAACTTCTCCACGCTCGCCGACAATAACGCCAAGCTCGCCAAGGCCGAGCGCGAGGGACAGCTGCACAAGCGTATCCGCGATCTATGCGCGCCTTGCACCATGCGATCGCTGGAGCCGATGCCCGCCCGCGTCGCTCAAGCATTTAGCAGCGCACCAACTATGCAGTTGGTCATCAGGATTATCAAATTGCTACGTCTGGCTACGCACTATCTAAAATAAGTAAATTGTCGATTTTTACGGCAGTTTCTGGAGTTATCTCCATTAACATTCGGTCACCTACATGTGAAAATCCAATCTTCATATTTTTTCGACGCGAACGGGTGTTTTCTGGACGAATCCATCCGGTCACTTTCTTAACCTTCAATCGCTCGAACGCAAACTGGACTACTGCCCTGCCGGCTTCGACGGCGATCCCCTTCCCCGAGGCCGCAAGGTGGAGGCAAGTTACGATATCTACATCATTCGAGACGTGGGACAGATTCGGCCCGCTGCAAATCAATCCGCAATAGCCAGCGAATTTTCTAGCTTGGCCTTTATCCTTGACGAATACCATCCATAAGCCGAAACGATTCAGCTGCCAATGATTGATAAAGTGAAGCAGTGCAGCTTTCGACTGCTCTATCGTCGGATAGACTCCATCCCCGATGGCGTTCACCACGAACGGATCGCTATGAAGTCCATGTAAAAGAAGCTCGTCGCTATGCGACGGCGGTCTTAAGATAAGACGCGACGTTTCTAGGATGTGCATGAGAGCTCCAGTTGTCTTGCTTGCGTCCCAATCGGAACCTGTGCGCCGCGAATGTCGGCCATGGCCGTTGGACTTACCCGCCCCGCCGGCATCGTCAGCACCGCCCGATTTGCAACAGTTTGTCCGAGCGTTCGTGTTGTCGGGTGTGATGCCCGCGGATTCCGGCTCCGTGTGGAGATCGGCACTTATGGCGGCGACATGTGGCGCGTGGCTCGCACCGAGAACCCGCCCGCCTCGACGACCCCGGCGTGGTCAGCGAGATGCTTTCGCAGCCTACCCTCATTGCAATTGGGGCCAGGTAGCCGCCTCGTTCGTGATGAGCCGCCCTTCGACCGGCTTGGCGACCTGCGAGGGCGCGGTCATGAATGCGGCGACAGCATTTTTCGGTGGGTTTGATCATAGGAAGATATCCGCTTGCTGCGTTCGGGAGATCCCCTGCATCGAATGTGCCAGAGCAAAACATCAGCAATGCAACGGGCACAGGTTTGCGATCCTGTCGGGTATCCGACATTGAGGCCGAAACCTTGCACCAGCGCCGATTTGGCCGTGCTTTTCTGCTTAATAGCGTTGCAGGCGCACACAGTGTTTCCAAGATGGTCGTCGGCCTCGGCCCAAGCGTCGACCCGTCGAAAAGCAATTCCGTTGCACAGAGGTCTTCTGCCTCGTGTACAGCAGCATGGCTTTGTGGCTATAGATTGGCTCGACAGCGCTGCAATGCGGCTGGCTGCAGTGCGGACAGGTTCGTCAGCGTCTTCCCCAAGGAGACGCCGGCAAAATAGGCGCGTGCGGCAGGCGCGAAGTCAGGTCGCCGACCGTCGTCGATCCCTTGGCCATCCCACCTTGCAGATATCGTCAATTGACTGTTCCAGCCGTCATGCCGACGGTTTCACGAACACCTTCGATGCCCTGCGCAGATCGAAAGCGCATCGGGCGCAGAAGTGCTGCGGCATCAGTTCGATCTGGTCGAAGAAGGCAATCCCGCTTGGACCGGTGGGACATCGATCACGCAGACCGGGACCATGTGCAAAGCACGAGATCCGCGTCGCCCGCCGCCAGGGACGGCGAAAGTACGAGCGTCGTTGTCGGCGAGGCAAGTAGGGCAGTACTGCATCCAGGTCGAACGGGTCCGCCCGGCTTTGTCTCACAACGCCAGCAGGAGCGGAGTCGCCTTCCATCGTCATCGCCGACAACGCTTCTGTTGAGCAGAGTCGCACACTCTGCGGTAACGTATGGTCGATCATGGCACGTCGGTGCGCCCCGATCACCTTCGCCTTTGGCGTATTCGAATGGCTCGAGAGTTTGGTGATATTGACGCGGCGAACGTCGATAGCGATGGAGCTGCACGCCGCCCAGTGAGGCCCGACCTCTTACATGACTAATCTAATCTAATTCGACTTGGGCAAAAAATTAAGTTGCTTACCCAACGCTGTCTTCAGAACTGGAAGGCGTATCGGCGTGCATGCGACACAAATGTCGGGGATCCGACGTAAGAGCACAACCGACATTTTATCAGCAGGGCTATCATGTTGTTGTAAGCGGATTTTTCGTTTGGCACAGCACATGCTTGGCTGACTGCAACGGTGCCAAGAAGCGTGGCGATGTCAATTGGGGGTAAAGATGGATTTAGGGCTTGACGGCAAGGTGGCAATGGTCGCGGCCGCCTCAAGCGGCTTAGGTTTGGCCACAGCTGAGGAGTTAGCCAACGAAGGCTGCCGCCTGTCCATCTGTGGGCGGGATCCGGCGCGGCTAGAAAGAGCAGTGGACTGGTTGCGCAGCAAAGGCGCCGAAGTACTGGCACGCGCGACCGATGTAACTGACTGCGCTGATGCAGCAGCTTGGGTTGCCGAAACAGCAGAGCATTTTCGATGTGTCGACATCTTGGTGACGAATTGCGGCGGCGTTTCTGCCGGGCCACCCTCGGCCATGACGCCTAAGGATTTCGACGATGCGTTTGACCGAGTGCTTTTACCTTCGATAAATCTAGTTACGGCCGCCTTGCCGCATCTGCGGCGCTCGCCGGCGGGGCGAATATTGATGCTCGCTTCCGAGGCTATTGTACGGACCCCAGTACATTTCGCGCTGTCGGGTGTCGCACGAGCAGGGCTAGTGCCTTACTGCCACACGCTCGTACAAGAATTGTCGGGTGAGAATATCACCGTAAACGTGCTGGCTCCTGGAGCACACAGCACCGCGATCCACGAAGCCAATCGCCTCGGAGACCACGCCGAAGCCATCCGTGCGCTTGAGGATAGGACCCCGGCCCGGCGCCTTGGCGATCCCTCGGAATTCGCGGCAGTTGCTGCATTCTTGGCCAGCGCTCGCGCGGCCTATGTCAGCGGCGCCCTGATCGTCATCGATGGTGGGCTGAGTGCAACCGTCTGAACAAATCATCGCACTACGAGCCATCGCATGAACGAAGCCAACGCAGTCATCGATCTCGGCCGTTCAACCGCACATGCGTGTATTCATAGCTGGATTGGGTAATCTTTATGTCAGATACCGCTCATAATTATGCGACTGGTGCAGAAGGATACCAAGAGCTCTTCGGAGTTGATGGCAAGGTGGTCTGCATTTCAGGCTCGAGTCGCGGTCTAGGGAAGTCGCTCGCCGCCTGCTTTGGACGATTGGGCGCGAAGATAGTCCTTTCCTCGCACAATGTTGAAGAGCTGACCGAAGCAGAGGCCGAACTTGCGGGCCAAGGAATCGACGTGACGGCTATCCGCGCCGATGTGCGGTCGCACGACGATTGCAAGGCACTGATCAGTGGCACGGTCGACCGGTTCGGGCAGATCGATGTGATGGTCTGCAACGCAGGTACCGACATCATTAAGCCAGCGCATTCATTTGAAGAGCGGGAATGGGGCGAAATCGTCGATACCAATCTGCGGGGCTATTATTATTGTGCGAAGTTTGCCGCCCAGGCAATGCTGGAACAAGGCGGCGGCAGCATCATCATGACTTCTTCGGTCGCCAGTTCGCTCGGCATACCGGGCCTGGCTGTCTATGCTGCGAGTAAGGGAGGCGTCAATCAACTAACGCGCACCATGGCGGTAGAATGGGCCGATAAGGGTATTCGTGTGAACGCCGTCGCACCTGGGTTCATCAACAACTTCATGGATGGAGTGCACCCTAATCTCGATACCCCTTATCAGCGCCGCGCAATGGAACTCACTCCGATGCGACGCCGCGGCGATCTGTCCGAGTATTTTGGGCCTTACATTTTCCTCGCGAGCCCAGCAGCATCGTTCGTAACAGGCGAGATTCTTTATGTCGACGGGGGCTATGCCGCGAGCTGATGCAGCATGCTTCGATGTTGTGGCGGTATTTTGAAGAGGCTGGGCAATGTTAAACACAATACCAGATGAAGTGAACTTCCTAGACTGCACCTTGCGCGACGGTGGCTATTACACGGGTTGGGATTTCGCGCCGGAACTGGTGTCGGACTATGTCGCTACCATCAACACTCTCCCGGTGCGCATGGTCGAGCTGGGGCTCGCCGGAAAGCCTGAGAGCCACGGATATTTCGCCAGTGTGACGAGCTCTAAGGCCGAACAGGTGGCTGCCGGTCTCCTAGTCAAGGCATGCGTGATGATCGATGCCAAGGACGTGCTTGCGAGCGAACTGCCTATACCTCTTGCCGTGACCCGCCTGACAGAAGGACTAGTGCCAGGACATATCACGACCGTCCGCGTGGCGACGCATTACAGCAACTTGGCTGCCTGCAGGAACATTTTCGCTGAGTTGTCTCACAGGAGCTTTTGCGTGTTTGTGAATCTCATGCAGATCGACGCAGCAAATGCCGCAGAAGTTGAGATGTGCCTGAAGGAGGTAAAGCAGGTCGACAGCATAGATGTGCTTTATATTGCCGATTCCTTTGGCTCTATGAAGCCGACCCGCGTTCAGGAATTAATCAGCCGGTTTGCCGACCGAATTGAGCCTGACATTGGATTCCATGGCCATGACAACCGCGGATATGCTCTGGTCAATTCAGTGGCCGCCGCTATGGCGGGAGCGACCTGGATTGACTGCACCATGGGGGGCATGGGCCGCGGCGCAGGAAATACCGCGAGTGAGCAGCTCCTGCCGCTACTCACTCACCTCGAAACATCCACGGAACGGGGACTCATCGAGCACGTCTTGCGTCACTTCGATCCGCTTCGCAAACGGTATGGCTGGGGCAGCAGCGCGGCATATCAATTCGCAGGCTCAAACTTCATCCATCCGTCCTATGTTCAAAAGCTTTGTGAAGGCGGGGCTTTGTCTGAGGCCGCGATCATCAGCCGCCTCTCGGAACTTCGCGCCGATGAACGGATGAGTTTTGCCGATGAAAAGCTGTCGGCTCTAATGGCGCAGGACATCGCCTGATCGCAGATATCTCTGTCGAGGTGCCTCTTTTCCCGACTTGGAGGAAGCCATGACCCTGCCAAACGCGGTAGCAAAACCATCGGCCCCCCCGTCCGATCCACGGTTTTCATCAGGTCCTTGCCGCAAACATCCCGGCTGGAGCGTGCACCCAACTATGCTGCGCTATGTTGGACGGAGTCACCGGAGCTCCGAGGGAGCAGAAAGGCTAGGAGAAGTAATCAGGCGCATGGCCTCTTTGCTAGAGCTGCCCGATAGCTGGCTCTGCGGAATCGTGCCCGGTTCAGGCACTGGGGCCTGCAGCATGGCCTTACAAAATCTGCTTGGCCCGTTTCCAGTCGAGACATTCTTGTCAGACAACTTCTCGCAGTATTGGGCAAATGAGATCGATACGTTAGCGCTTGCCCCGCAAAGCCGTCACATTTGTGCATTCGGAGATTTTCCGAGCACGAGCGGGATCGACCCCACTCACGACATCGTTCTAGTGCTAAACGGCACCAACAGCGGCGTCTGTCCACCGGATCTTGACTGGATTCTTCCTGACCGTGCCGGGCTTGTGATCGCAGATGCCGTCTCGGCAGCTTTTACGAGTCCCATCGACTACGATCGGATCGATGTTCTGTGCTGGTCATGGCAGAAGGCGCTTGGGGGCGAAGGCGGCCATGGCATGATCGCACTCTCGCCTCGGGCCCAGGCACGGTTGAAAGCCAGCGGACGTAAGCCCGTAGCCAGGCTCATGAGACTGCACAACGCCGACGGATCTGTAAACAAGGCATTCTTTGGCGGCCGCACGATCTCAACCCCCAGCATGTTCGCCGTCGAGGATATCCATTCCGCGCTCGACTGGGCAGAAGCGTGCGGTGGACTACCAGCACTTCTGAAAAGGGTTGCCAATAATTATGCTGTGATGGACGACTGGGTGAACTCTACTCCCTGGATCGATTGGACTTGCACCAATCCGGCAGCACGCTCCACCTGTTCGATTACTCTTCGGCTTGTGCGAGAGCAGCACGCTGCCGGCGAGAAAGAGGACGACGGCAAAATCGTTGCGGAGATGATCCGTCTACTCGAAGCCGAAGGCGCGGCTTTTGACATCTGGAGCTACGGTGACGCGCCGCCCGGATTTCGGATATGGGCGGGGCCTACGGTCGAGGCAGAAGACTTGGCGATCTTATGCGAGTGGCTGGCCTGGGCGTATAGCGAGACGTGCGCGGCCAGCATACCACCCGAAGCGAGGGTCGTGCGTCACGGCTACTTTCCGCCCTCTAAGGCGCCCGCGGTTCAGCCAAGGACGGAATCGGCTTGTCCTCAAACCGCGGTCCTCGAAAGCCCACCTGCCCAGACACTGGCAGATTGCTATGACGCGATACTTTTCGACGCGACCGGGGTCCTGGTCAGCGAAAATGAAGCCCTGCCTGGCGCTGCTGATATCTTGGCCCGACTTAATACGTCCGGTCAGCCATACTACATCGTGACGAATATCAGCAGTGGGTCGGAGGAAACGATATTAGCGCGTCTCCGCGGCGCGGGACTTCCGATTCCGGCAGTCGACCGTATCGTCTTCGCGGGAGGTGTTGCGCGGCATCGCGTACTCGAAGAGCTGGCGTCCGGGCGGCTAGTTTCCTATGTGGGCAGTGCACACGCTGCGCTTGAGATCTTGGGTAAGCATCCAAATCTTCATTGCGCTGATACGGCCGCGACATTCGACACACTCGTAGTGCTCGATGATGAAGGTTTCGATTTTAAACGGGCTGCCGATAACATCCTGTCGACCTTTCAACGCAGACTGATCGAGACGGGTGAAATGCCCCGTATTATAGCGGCAAACGCGGACATCATTTATCCTGGCAAAAACGGCACACTCGTCTTTGGACCAGGCATAATAGGACCAATGCTTAAAGCTGGACTAGCGCCTTTCGGAGCCCCTCCAATCTCAGTAGAGAATATGGGCAAGCCAGGAAGAGCGATTTTCGAAGAGTGCATCACTCGGGCTGGTAGCGACCGTCTCTTGATGGTCGGCGATCAGGTTGATACCGATATCAAGGGCGCAAAGGCTGCAGGGCTCGACGCACTTCTGGTAACGACTGGCCTCAACAGCTGCGGCGAGTTGCGTCAAGACGAAAGCGGCGCTGCCGATTTTGTCGCGAAGAACCTTAATCAAATTTTCGACGGCAGTTTGTTTCCACACCTTCGGTCGACGACGCATTCCAATAAAACAGACTAGGTTTGGGCGGCTTGGAGCGAGAATCGCGGAGCGGATAAGACGGCACCGGTTGAACGCGGCAGCATGGTTGGCGCCGACGAAAGACGATGTCTGGCACCTCGATGAAGTCGTCGGCACGCACGCAGTCGGTGGCTGTGTGCAGGTCGGAAGAAGAACTTAAGGAATCGAGGAGGCCGAACGATCCTTCCGCGTGGAAGACGTGAGTGCACGGCCTGCCTGAAAAGCGCGGTGTCGGCCTCATGCGGCCACATTTCAAACAACGTGACAACGCCATTCCGAGCTCCGCCACAATATCCTCAACATCTCTTTGCCGCGCACCTACACTGAGGGGTTAACTGCCGGCTTGGGCAGGGCCCTGCGGCCTCGGACAACATGAATCGGTTGAGGCCAGCGACCGACACTTACTGTCGGGTTTGTCGAGTCTGAGACACGGTCGTGTTCCACGTGGCTTCGTTGCGCTGTCATATTTGAACATTCAAGCCATTGAGCAACAGGCGTAAAACTCTTTCAAAGGATATTTCTGCGCAGTTGGCACGACTCTTGAAACTCCCTAAAGCGACAGGTTTTGGCGACGGCCTTATCATGGGGGACAGTGCTCCCTTCAATTCATCCGCACCTTGATGGAGAAATATGCGTTGCATGACGTGTTCATGGATTATGGCTTCCGCCCGGTGCAGCACTGGACCGATTCTAACATGCAATATGCGGTATGCCTGTTTCAACTGTCGGATGGGCCGGACGAAGTTTAGCTCAGAGTTACTGTCGCTCCTCACCAGAAATGGCGACGAACGGCGCGCTAATTCTTACTCACGATGGCCATTACATTCTTAGCTTGGGAGTCATATTATGTCTGGGAACCGCGACTTTGGGATCGATGTCATTCACGCCCAACCGGGTACATATGGTTGTGGCATGGGTTTGGGGATCATGCTGTTCGATGAGGTATACCCTGGTTTTCCCGGCTCCGTACGGAACGCAAGTGCGTATCAATTCCCCGTCCAATACGACGTAGTCGAAGGTGTCGACTTCGATCGGCTCGGAATTCAGTCGGATAAATCCACTTGCCTAGAACCCATACTGCAGGCCGCGCGTCGACTCGAACGTATGGGGTGTCGAGCCATCGCTGCTGAGTGCGCTCACTTTGCGTATTTCCAAAAAGAGGTGGCGGCCGAAGTATCGGTTCCTGTATTTATGTCGAGCCTTTTGCAGGTACCTCTGGCGCAGCGGCTGACCGGAAGCACGGGACGCGTTGGGATTGTGTGTGCCTTCCCTCGGCGGCTGACAGAGCACCATCTCGTCAGCGCCGGAATCGATCCGGCGTCAAACCTTGCGTTCATGGGAGTATCCGAGGACTATTCGTGCCCGGAATTCGAGAATTTGTGGAGCGCAGACAAGTGGTCTTCGGTTCCCAGGGCCAGTTTCGAACGCGCCGAAGCCGAGTTCGTTAGTGCGTGTAAGGACTTTGTCTCCAAGAACGCCGACCTGTGCGCATTGATTTTCGTTTGCACAGGACTTCAGCCGTTCGCGCGCTGTGTGCAGCGCGAAGTGAGGTTGCCTATTTTCTCCTGGAGTACGCTGCTCGACTACGCCTTTTCAGTTGTCGTTCATCGCGAGCACTATGGCCACGTCTGAAACGACACGGCCCGCTCCTATTTCCGTCATGTCATTCAATCCTTCTCTCGGGAAAAATTCCATCATGCGCTACAACCAGCTTGGCAGTACCGGCATGTTCGTCTCCGAACTCTGCCTCGGCACACTGACCTTCGGCGCCGCCGGGGAGAACGCTGAATGGGACGGGATCGCCAGCCTCGACCAGAAAGGCGTCAACGAGATCGTCGCGCGCTCGCTGGCCGCCGGCGTCAATTTCTTCGACACCGCTGACGTTTACTCGTACGGTGAGTCCGAGCGGCTGCTCGGCCAGTCGCTGAGGGATCTCGGCGTCGACAGGCAAAAAATGGTCATCGCCACCAAGGTCCACGGGGCGATGGGCGAGGGCCCGAACCAGCGTGGCTCGTCGCGCGGTCACATCATGGATTCGGTCGATGCCAGCCTCGAACGTCTGCAAGTCGACCATATCGATCTCTACCAGCTGCATGGCAACGACACGGTGACGCCGATTGACGAGACGCTGCGGGCGCTCGATGACCTCGTTGCCAGTGGCAAGGTTCGCTACGTCGGCCTTTCCAATTGGGCAGCGTGGCGCATCGCCAAGGCGCTTGGCATTGCCGAACGCAAGGGCTTTGCCCGCTTCGAGACAGTCCAATCCTACTACTCGATCGCCGGGCGCGACCTCGAGCGCGAGATCGTTCCGCTGCTCAACGAGGAAAAGCTCGGCCTTATGGTCTGGTCGCCGATGGCGGGCGGCCTGCTTTCCGGCAAATACGGTCCCGGCGCGCCGAGCAATGGCGAAGGCCGCCGTGCCTATTTCAACTTCCCGCCGGTCAATGAGGACTGCGCCTGGGCGGCGGTCGCCGTGATGCGCGAGATGGCCGCCAAGCACGACGTCAGCGTCGCCACGGTGGCGCTCGGCTACCTGCTGGCCAAGCCTTTCGTGATGAGCGTCATCGTCGGCGCCAGCCGCATGGACCAGCTCGAACAGAACCTCGCGGCCACCGGATTGAAGCTCGACGCCGACGATCTCGCCAGGCTGGATGAGGTCAGCGCGCTGCCTTCCGAGTATCCCGGTTGGATGCTTGAGCGGCAAGGTGCCGGCCGGCGTCCGGCGCCTTTCGTGCCGTAATCGCTCAAATCTATCTGGCTTCTCCTGGGCCGAGTGTCCCTTAGACGCGCGGCTTACCCTTAGAGACGCACGGTCTGGCGAGGAGATCGATGCCCTGACGCGCGCCGGCAGGTGCTTGCCATGGCCGACATAGACGGCATGCGTCAGTTCCTCGTCGCCGGGATTGAATTCTAGTCTAAATAGGAGGTGGTACCATGCCAACTAGGATAGTTCAGGTTGGGCTTGGTGAATGGGGTGCAGACTGGGCTGAGACGGTCGTACCTTATGTGCCCGAAATCGAGGCGGTAGGTTGGGTCGACCCGAATCCTGAGGCGCTGGAGCGAGTGGAGCTGCGGCTGGGGGCTTGCCCGGACCGGTGCTTTCCAACTTTGGAGGCAGCACTCTCGAATATCGATGCCGACGCTGTCTTGGTTACGGCGGACGTCCGGGCCCATGCTTCTCTCGTTGAACTTGCTCTGGAGGCCGGGAAGCACGTATTGGTGGAGAAGCCGTTTGTTTCAACGACCGTCGAGGCGGAGCGCCTCGCTGATTTGGCGGACCGTTACCACCTAACACTTATGGTCAGCCAGAACTTCCGCTTCTTTCCTGCAGCTATCAGTGCTGCCCGGCTTGTCAGAGAGCAAGTACTCGGGCCGGTAGGTGCAGTCCACATCGAATTCCGGCGGTTCCTGAACTGTACGCCGGCCGATGAACCTTTTTACGCCTTACGACAGCCCCTTCTTGAGGATCTTGGTATCCACCACTTTGACTTGATGCGTATGGTGCTCGGGCAGGAACCCCGGCAGGTATATTGTACCGCTTGGCAGCCGCAAGGGAGTTCGTTCAGAGAGCCCCCAGCAGCGGCTGCGACGATCATCTTCGATCGAGGCACCGTCGTCACTTATCGCGGCAATTGGCTTAGTGGTGGAGTGGAGACGCCGTATGGCGGCGAGTGGCATTTGGAATGCGCCGAGGGCGAGATCATCTGGACCTGCCGCGGTGACCGTGATTTCACATTGGGGGGCGATCACGTCAGTATCCGAAAGCGCGGCCATCCCGTAGTGCCGATCGACCTTCCTGCGATGGCATCGTTCGGACGTAGAGAAAGCTTGGCGACCTTTGCGCGCGCCGTCGAGATCGGCACGGTCGCACCGTTCGCCAGCCTGGGGCGTGACAATATTGGCAGTCTCGCTCTCATGCAGGCCGCGATCACGTCGGCGACGACGGGGCGAGTGATATCGGTCGAAACGATCAATAGCACGCCCGAAATCGACCGCTGACTAAGGCTAGAGCGCGCCTTGTGATCGATGAATCATTGTGATGTGACGACGGTGTTCGCGGGTGATTCAAATCCACTTTCATGAGGCGGATGATGGAGGAGCCCTTAGCGAAGATCTTTGGCCCGGGAGCTAAGGCGTCGGATAACGGCAGGTCGTCCGCGTGAGTGCGCCATCATCGCCGCACCGTCAACCTGCCCGTGCTGCGGCTCGGCCAAGCTGGCACAGCTTGGCGAGGACGCGCATTTTTGCCCAATATGAAGGGGCGTAGCAGATTGAAAAGGGCGACATTGTTCTCCTTCAGGTTCTCCTGATAACGATTTGACCGCCTTGGCCGGCCCAGTTTCTTGACAGGCTCGAGGCCGAAGCAACGCGAAGCCAACCCAATACAGGCCCGATCGCCGCGCGGGAGCGGCTCGTTGCAAAGACGAACACAAAGCTTTGAACGGCAGCCGTTGCAACAAAACTCGAAACAAAAATTCGCAGATTCTTAACACCGCAAAATCGTTGACGATGCTAGCCTCCGTGCAAGGTCCGAGGTCAAGCGTGGCTACCAAGCGTGGCTACACAGAGGCCGAGAATCGTCCAGACCGCCGCACGGCACGCACAGAAGGGGTTCACAGCCAATGGCAAGAGCGCTGATTCTACTTGGAGGCTCGATAATGGGCTCGGGTTTGCTTTACGTCCAGGCTGCTCAGCGTCTTGGCCTTCAGCCAATTACCCTTTCGGCTGATCCAACTCGGTATGACTATTTCGCGGCGAAAGGGGTTGAGACAATCCGTGTTGATACAGACGATCTGGATGCGCTGATCCGCGAATGTTCCCGGCTCCAAGCGACCTATGACATTGCTGGCATCACAGGTGCTGAGGATTCGTTCTACGCGACAGCCAGCAAGCTCGGTCGCCACTTCGATCTACCTGGACCGAACCCGGAAGCTATTGAACAATGCTGCGATAAGTACACTCAGCGTCAACTTCTCGCGGCCTCAGGCGTTCCGATGCCTGCTTATCGCTTGGCCGCCAATGCAGCGGACGCAGAGGATTCTGCCGCGGAGATCGGACTGCCGGTGATAGTTAAGCCTGCGGTGGGCAGCGGTAGCGTCGGCGTCCGGTTGTGCCGCACTGCCGATGAGGTAGTCGAACATACGAACTCCTTGTTGGGCGGGCAGTGCGGCGCGGCGATCAGGATACTGGTCGAAGAATTCGCACAAGGCCCACATTATTGCATTGACATAATGGGCAATGAGCTCGTTGGGGTTAGCACCCTTGACTTCGACGGCCCACCGCATTTCGTGTATCGTGGGGGCGCCTATCCGGCACCGCTGACTGATGACGAGTATGAGCGTCTCGCCGATGTTTCGCTGAGCTGTTTGCGCGCTCTCGGCCTTGGCTGGGGGCCAACGAACGTTGAGCTCCGATGGACGAAGTGTGGACCAGTCGTCATTGAAGTCAATCCGCGTCTTGCTGGTTCGCCCGGTCCTCAAATGGTTCAATTGGCTTACGGTATCGATCTCGTCACGGAGCACATTAAGCTTGTCACCGGTGACGAATGGAATTTGAATAGAAGCCATTCCAAGACTGCGGCCGCGCGATTCCTGGTTGCTGATCGCGATGGCATCCTCAATTGGATCGATGGCGACAGTCGGGCGGCCGCGATATCAGGTGTCTCTGAAGTCAAATTTTATTTTAAACCCAAGGCGCCGATTGTTAGAAAAGGCGATTTTCGAGACTGTTTGGGACATGTCATCGCCGCTTCATCCAGTCTTCCTCGCACCGAGGCGATACTTCAGCATGCCGTCGACTTGATTCATTGGTCCATCACGCCCATTGAGGACCGATAGTGGAAAGTGACTCAAGAAGTATTTGATTCGAAGCTCACATGCCGATGCTGGGATCAATAGGGCGTTAGAGTGGCATCGTGCTCCTTTAGTTGGCTGCGGAATCCAGAGCTGGGCTCGATTGCGGGACGCGGCGGCTTAGGTCGCCATGATTCGGAGGACATGGATGACGGGTGCATCAATCAAGACCACGCTGGAACTGTGGGCATAGTGCTGCGTGACAGAAAGCTGGTATGCGCGGACTGTTCACGCAGGAGCGAGTTGCGGCGTCGGCGAGCCTTTCCTGAAGGGTTTGCTGGGTGGCGAGCGCCGTAAGACAAATTGGATGCGCGCTGAGGGGCCGGTAATCCCGGCCCGTGGCGGCACAAGCCATTCTGGGACTCGGACGACTTCGCGACATCGTGCGAGAGATGTTGTCGAGAACCTCCCGACAGATGATGCGGTCCTTGGACCTTGGACAAGCTGGTAGCGGATAACGAAACTAGGAGAGGACGTTCTGTATGAACGGCCAGAACATTGTGCAGTCGTTTGAGACGTCGGAGTATCGAGCTCGGGTCAATAAGCTGCGTGCGTTGATGTCCGATGCTGGGATGGACGCGCTGGTGGTCAGCTCGGGATCGAGTCAATGCTATTTACTAGGGTATGACGCCTTTTCCGATGCCGAACCGCAGGCTGCGCTCGTGACGTTGGATGACGACCCGTATTTCATCCTGCGTAAGATGGACGCCGACACGGCTACCGACGCCGGATGCTGGCTTCCGCAGGATCGGGTTGTCGCATATGCCGAAAGTTATGTCGGCGGCTCCGGAGACGCCAGTGCGTGGGAAATGATCGGCCAGTTCGTCAAGGACAAGATGGGCGCATCTGCGCGTGTAGCCGTCGAAGTGTCTGGACTGGGCGTGCAAGCCTACCACAAGCTTATCGGCGCGTTGGGAGTTGAAGTGCCGCTTGATGGTGGCGGCTTGGTATCGAAATGCAGGCTGGTCAAGTCCGAGCGCGAGCTTTTGTACATGACCGAGGCAGCTGCGATCGCGGACCGGGCAATGCTTGCTGGCATGGACAAGATCGCTGTCGGCGCGCGGCATTGTGAGGCAGCTGCCGCAATCATGTCGGTGCTCTGCGCGGGGACAGAGAGCATTTTCGGCGGACCGCCGCCGTTTCCACCATACATCCGAGGTGGCGAGTTCGCTAATGCGCCACACCAGATATGGATGGACGATGTATTTGCAGCCGGGCAGCAGTATTATCTGGAGTTTTCCGCTAGCCGGCACCGGTACCCGGCTCCACTGACGCGGATGGCTCATCTCGGCCCGGCGACACCGCACCTGAAGCATCGGCACGAGGGTGGCATGGCGGGATTCCACGCTGCCATCGACGCGATGCGCCCGGGCGCGACCTGCGCCGATGTGGCGCGCGCGTTCCAAGCGGCTATCCGGCCGTACGGCCTCACGAAAGAGGGGCGCATCGGCTACTCCGTTGGTCTTGACTTCCTCGACGGCCCAAGCCTGACGACCAGCAATGACACCGAGATCGTGTCCAACATGACTTTCCACTTCCAGTCTAATTTCGTCGAGCGCGGCGAAATCTACATGGTGAGCGATACCGTTCGGGTAACCGAAAATGGCGCGGAGCTGATGAGCGCCTTCCCGCGCACCCTTTTCGAGCGTCCCGCATGAACCACCACTCAACTCGCGCAACAAAGTCGCCGTTCCGCCACTTCTTGGCTAATGTAGCTCAAGGACACCGCTCCCGAGCCGGGCGAATGCGCGGGCTGCAGCCAAAGCCTCGAATATTCCGCCAAGTCGAACATTGAGGATCATTGTCCTCGAATGCGGCGGCAAACCCCTGGGACCCTCATGGACGAGCTGAAGGAGCCCGGCTTGGTCGTTGCCCGGCCGAGCCCGAGCCGGTGTGCGACCAGCGGCGCACTGGGCGGCAGAAGGCG
The DNA here is from genome assembly GCF_040322895.1 of Mesorhizobium sp. M0088. Lineage (NCBI taxonomy): Bacteria > Pseudomonadati > Pseudomonadota > Alphaproteobacteria > Hyphomicrobiales > Phyllobacteriaceae > Mesorhizobium > Mesorhizobium sp. M0088. The sequence continues at coordinate 2,769 of NZ_JAMYUI010000030.1, read as the reverse complement.
GTCGGGCGTCGAGGTGGCGAGCAACAACAGACCGATGTCGCCGCGATCGATGCCGGCGTTCGCCAGCGCCATGTGGCTTCCAGTAGAAACCGTCGAGCAGCCCAGCGAGCCCGGCCGAAAACACCGTCTTGTCTGTTCCGGTGATGACGATGCGCTTGGTCATGCCGCCTCCGGTCATGTCTGGGCCAACACCTCGACGAGCGCCTCGACCATGGCCGAAATGGCGGCTTCGTCGACGTTGAGCGTCAGCGAAATGCGCAAGCGCGATGTGCCCTCGGGCACGATCGGCGGACGAATGCCGCGTATGTCGAAGCCGCGGGCCTGCAATGCCGCCGCGACCGCCATTGTGCGCCTGACATCGCCGATGACAACTGGCTGGATCTGCGAGCCGCTGGGCTTTACTGCGCAGCGATCGGCCAATTGGCGGCCTGCGAGGGCAACGCGTTCATGCAGCTGAACACGGCGCATGGGCTCGTCGGACAGCATGGCGAGGGCTTCGCGCGCCGCGCGACCGCCATCAGCGGCGATGGCGCGGTAGCGTAGATGAATGGCCGGCAACGGTTGACGAGATAGTCGCACAGCGTTCGCGGTCCGGTCACGAGCGCGCCTGTTGTCGGCAATCTGTTCGGGCGTCCCGGCCTGGACCCAATGCCCACGTGCCGCGCATCGATGGGATCATCCTTCGGCAACACTCGTCCCCAGATTGAGGCCTCGACCGGGTCGAGCACTGCCAGTGCCCAAGGCTGTTCGAAACTCGGGGGCGGGCTACCGGTAAGACGCGCCCGGCGCGCCCAAGCTCTCGAGGTGGGGCTCAACCCCCAGTCCAGGCGCGTCCGATGCAAACATCTTCCCCTCACTGGTTAGTGGGCCAGGGGTGCCGGTGCGCTCGTTGTTGTAGTTATGCAGATCCGTCGTATTGATCAGGAACTCATTGGGGGTGGAGGCAGCAAAATGCGCTACGGCTGCCGTAGTGATTTCGCCCCCCCAGCTATCTTCGGAAACGACGGGCATGCGATTATCTATAAGCATATCCCGCATGCGGCGCGCCTTGGATAGACCTCCTTGCTTCGAAATCTTTAGACAGACGACTTCCGCAGAGCGATCAGCAATGACGCGCCTCACCATATCGAAGCTATCAATGCATTCATCGAGCTTCATCGGCAGATTGAACCGCCATGGGTTGATCGGAGGCTCCAACTCCTGAGAAGGTGGAGCCATGACAAGCAAGACGACCAACAAGTTCTCTCCCGAGGTCCGAGCCCGTGCGGTGCGGCTGGTTCTGGATCATGAAGGCGAGCATGCCTCGCGGTGGGCGGCGGTCTCGTCGATCGCCGCCAAGATCGGCTGCACGGCGCAGACGCTGCATGAGTGGGTGAAGAAGGCCGAGCGCGACAGTGGCGTGCGAGCCGGTGTGCCTACGGATGTGGCGACGAAACTCAAGGCTTTGGAACGCGAGAACCGCGAGCTTCGCCAAGCCAACGAGATCCTTCGCAAGGCTTCCGCGTATTTTGCCCAGGCGGAGCTCGACCGCCGGTTCAAGCCATGATCGCGTTCATCGACGATCACCGCGAGGCGCATGGGGTCGAGCCGATCTGCAAGGTGCTGCCGATCGCCCCGTCGACCTACCACGACCATGTCGCCAAGCGCATCGATCCCTCCCGGCTGTCGGCTCGGGTGAAGCGGGATGAGGCTTTGAAGGATGAGATCCGACGCGTGTTCGAGGCTAACTTCCGCGTCTACGGCGTTCGCAAGATCTGGCGGCAGTTGCAACGCGAGGGCTTCGATGTCGCCCGATGCACGATTGCCCGCCTGATGAAGGCCATGGGCTCGAAGGCATCATCCGCGGCAAGCCGATCCGCACCACGGTGAGCGACAAAGCCGCACCATGCCCTCTCGATCGTCAATCGCCAGTTCCATGCGCCGGCGCCGAACATGCTGTGGGTCTCCGACTTCACCTACGTCGCGACCTGGACGGGCTTCGTCTATGTCGCCTTTCTCATCGACACCTATGCGCGAAGGATCTTCGGCTGGCGGGTGAGCCGGACGGCGCATGCCAGCTTCGTTCTGGACGCTCTGGAACAGGCTCTCCATGATCGGCGGCCCGTGCAGGGAGGCTGGCTCATCCATCACAGCGATAGAGGCAGCCAATACGTCTCTATCAGATACACCGAGCGCCTGGTGGAGGCCGGCGTCGAACCTTCGGTGGGCAGTGTCGGCCACTCTTACGACAATGCTCTCGCCGAAACGATCAACGGTCTTTACAAGGCCGAGGTGATCCATCGGCGCGGACCCTGGCGCTCATTCGAGGCCGTCGAGTTCGCCACGCTCGAATGGGTCGACTGGTTCAACAATCGCCGGCTGCTGGAGCCCATCGGCAACATCCCGCCGGCCGAAGCCGAAAAACGCTACTACGCCATGTTGGATGAACCAGCCATAGCCGCGTGACTCAAACGAAACGGCCTCCGGAAAACCCGGGGCAATTCAAGCCACTGCGCAGGCCTGTCTCGCAGGGCAGCCGCAAATTGGTGTGGTCGCGCGCGATCGCCTCGGCGGCTAATTGTAAGACGCGCCGGATGGATACGGCGAGATCAAGTGTCTCAAGCATTGTCAGACTTGGGCTCGAGAGGGCGGGCATCGACGATGCTCCTTCCCGAGGCGCCAATCTGCTCCGGCACTCCGTAGCGACTAGGGTCGGGACCCATAAAAGGGGTTCCTCTGACGGCGGGATTGTGATTCACGGGTCTCTGAGGGGGACCACTCATGAATCGC